>CAXTFM010000146.1:0-9096 GCA_964243435.1 uncultured Beijerinckiaceae bacterium | reverse complement strand
ACTGCGACACTTCCATCCCGTCGCACCAGCATTCCCAGCCGAGCCCCCAGGCGCCCAGCGTCGGGCTTTCCCAATCGTCCTCGACGAAGCGCACGTCGTGCAGCGCGAGGTCGATGCCGATCGCGGCGAGCGAGCGCAGGTAGAGGTCCTGGAGGTCGGGCGGCGACGGCTTCAGGATGACCTGGAACTGGTAATAGTGCTGGAGGCGGTTCGGGTTCTCGCCGTAGCGCCCGTCCTTGGGGCGGCGCGACGCCTGGACGTAGGCCGCCCGCCACGGTCTCGGGCCGAGCGCGCGCAAGGTGGTCGCCGGGTGAAACGTCCCGGCGCCGACCTCCATGTCGTAGGGCTGGAGCACCACGCAGCCCTGCGCCGCCCAGAACCGCTGGAGGGCGAGGACCAGATCCTGAAAGGAGCGCGTCGGGTCGAGGCTGTCGGGCAGCGGGTGGACGTCGGGCATGGCGACCGGGTACGGCAGCCGTTCGCGCAGGTCAAACGGCGGCGCCGTCGCGACATGCCGCTCCGCCTGCCGCGCAACGTGGCAGTGCCTACTTCATCAGCGCCTGCATGCCGCGCTCGTACAGGTCGGTGAGCTGGCCGAACTGGAGCAGCAGGCTTTCGCTCGCCGTCGCGATCGTGTCGCGCGCTCCGGGCCGGTGCGCTTCGGCCAAGGCCGGCTGCAGCGTCGCCCACCCCGCGGCGGCGGCGGCGAGCAGCGTCGCGATCTCCTCGGAGGTCAGCGGGGCCTTGCGCAGGAAGGCGAGCGCGTCGGCGAAGCTTTTCTCCGTCGCCGCCCGGTCGGACGCGGGACCGGCGGGGAGCAGCCCGGCGATGAGGGCCTGCTTGGCGGCACGCTGCGCCAGCATGCGCTGACGGCCGGACACGTTGATGATGTTGAGGCCGGCGGCGAAGCCGGCGGTCTGCAGCGTGTGGGTCAGCGCCTCGGCTTGCGCGAGCAGGCGTTCGGCGAGGCGGTCGACCTCGGGCAATCGCGCCAAGACCGGCGTGCCGGCGAGCGCGCCTTTCAGCGCCGCCCACGGCACCGACACCGCATCGAGGAGGTCGCCGAAGGTCGGCTTCGACAGGATGCGGCCGAGCGTCGCGATGTTGATCTCGGCCTGCTCGATCGACTCGCGGCACAGCGCCGCCGTAAGGTCGGGGGTCACACCGGCGCAGCTCAGGGCGTAGAGCTTGATGAGGCGTTGCGACAGCATGCGGAGCTGGCCGGCGCGGTTCACCGCCTCGGCGTAGCGCGCGGCGTCGATGACGTGCTGGGCGACCTGTCCGATGCGCTGCTTGCCCTGCATCGCCGCGCTGCGCAGCACGCGGTAGGCATCGTCCTCGCCGATGTTGCGCACCCGCATCAGGATGCCCTTGGCGCGGTCGACGAGCTTGCGCTCGTCGAAGCGGTGCTGGACGTCGCTCAACTCGTCGCGCAGGAGCTGGTCGCGGCGGAAGCGCGCCTGCGCCACGTGCATGATCGAGCGCAGCCGGCGCGGCTCGTAGCCGTTCACCACGTAGACGTGGATGCCCGCTCCAACGGCACGCCCGATCCGCTCGGCGTCGGGATCGCCGGTGAACACCACCACCGGGCGCGGCGCGACGTTCTGCAGCGCCGCCGTGCCGGCGAACAGCGGCTCGCCGGGGTGCGAATCGTAGCAGACGACGAGGTCGGGCGCGCAGCGGATGACATCCGAAACCATCGCCGCCGAGGTGGAGGATCCGACCACGTCGATACCGACGCTTTCGAGGTCGCGCCGAAGCGCCGGCGCGTTCAGCTCCCCTTCCGTCACCACGAACGCGGTCGTCATCGGCACCTGCCGTCGTGCTTGTCGAATCCAAAGCGGTCCATTGTCGCTAAGGCTAGCGCCGAAGCGGGGCTGGCGCCAAGGCCCAGGCCGCGAGGGCGCGCTAATGTGGCACGGATCGTGCTCTGTCTCCGAATGGATGCAGTGCAGCATCCTCGCCTCGTCCGTTTAACGGACTCGCCCACTCCGCCGTGGGCCAGAGGTCACTCGAGTAGGCCAGTCAAACGCGCCCTGTCGGCCGATGCCGGGGGCGTCACCGGTGGCCGCTCGGGTCCGTGTGGTGATCCCGTGGTGGCGCCGTTCTTGAATGGCGTCGCACGAGGAGCCGTCCTCTCCCTGCCACATCCTTCTTGCCGCTCCCAGGAGACATCTGCATGGCTGGTTTCAAAGCGATCATGAAGTCGGGTCATCCACCGACGTTGATCGCCTCGTTCCTGTACTTCGACTTCTGCTTCGCCGTTTGGGTCCTGAACGGCGCGATGGCGCCGTTCCTGACCGAGTCGTTCCACCTGTCGCCGGCACAGACCGGCTTCATGATTTCCCTGCCGATTCTCGCCGGCGCCCTCATGCGCTTCCCGCTCGGCGTCATCTCGCAGTACATCGGCCGCAAGAACGCCGCGCTGATCGAGATGGGCGTCATCATGGTCGCGATGGCGTTCGGTTACTTCTACGTCGACAACTACGACTACGCCCTCGCCATGGGCGTCCTGCTCGGCATCGCCGGCGCCAGCTTCGGCGTCGCGCTGTCGCTCGGGTCCGGCTGGTTCCCGCCGGAACACAAGGGTCTGGCGATGGGCATCGCCGGCGCCGGCAACAGCGGCACCGCGCTCGCCACCCTGTTCGCCCCGATCATCGCCACCAAGTACGGCTACCACACCGCCTACGCCGTCGCCGGCTGCATGATGCTGCTGCCGTTCTTCGTCATGATGGTCTTCGCCAAGGAGCCGCCGGACGCCGAGCACCAGTCGGTGCTGGAGCACATCCGCTGCCTGTGGGAAGCCGACGGTTGGATGTTCAACGTCGTCTACATCATCACCTTCGGCGGCTTCATCGGGCTGTCCGTGTTCCTGCCGACGTTCTTCTACAGCTCGTTCGGCATGACAAAGGTTCAGGCCGGCATCTACAGCACGTTGGCGACGTTCATGGGCAGCGCCACCCGCGTCGTCGGCGGCTTCGTTGCCGACAGGATCGGCGGCGTCATCACCCTCGCCGTGGTGTTCCTCGGCGCAATCGCGATGTTCCTCAGCCTGACCACCACGCCGTCCCTGACGATCACGGTCCTGTTGTTCATGGCCTGCTTCGCGTGCCTGGGTGCCGGCAACGGCGCGCTGTTCCAGCTGGTGCCGCTGCGCTGGCCGTTCTCGACCGCCGTGGTGGGGTCGATGATCGGCGAGATCGGGGCGCTCGGCGGCTCGATCCTGCCCAACGTCATGGGTTTGTCGAAGCAGTACACCAACTCCTACGCGACCGGGTTCGTCGTCTACGCCTGCATCGCCGGCGTCGTGCTTGCCGTGCTGATGGTCGTCCAGCGTTTCTGGATCGGCAAGTGGATCGGCAAGGGCGGCAAGGCCCTGTCGACCAGCCCCAACCTGGCACCGGGCGTGGGCGCCGACGGCTCCATCGCGGCGTACTGAAACGCTCTCGCAGAGCGGCGGCGGGCATGGGCGCCTGCCGCCGCCGGCACGCGGCGGGCCGCCATCCTTCCCGGGATGCGCGGCCCGTTTCGTTTCAAAGGTGCAATGCGCGGCGCAAACGCGTTACACGTCGCAGCGACACCCCGCACTCCGTCCGCACGAACAGATCCGACATGCAGTTCCTCGATCAGGCCCGCGTCTTCGTCCGCTCCGGCGACGGCGGCGCCGGCTGCGTCTCCTTCCGCCGCGAGAAGTTCATCGAGTTCGGTGGGCCGGACGGCGGCGACGGCGGCAAGGGCGGCGACGTGACGGTGGAATGCGTCGGCGGCCTCAACACCCTGATCGACTTCCGCTACCAGCAGCACTTCAAGGGCAGGACGGGCACCCACGGCATGGGGAAGAACCGCGCCGGCGCAAAAGGCGCCGAGGCCCTGCTCCGCGTGCCGGTCGGCACCCAGCTTTACGACGAGGGCGAGGAGGAGCCCTTCGCCGACCTCACCGCCGTCGGCCAGAAGATCCGGGCCTGCCGCGGCGGCAATGGCGGCTTCGGCAACGCCTATTTCAAGACGTCGACCAACCAGGCGCCGCGCCGCGCCAACCCCGGCGAGGCCGGCGAGGAGCGCACGCTGGTGCTGCGCCTCAAGCTTATTGCCGACGCCGGCCTCGTCGGCCTGCCCAACGCCGGCAAGTCGACCTTCCTCGCCACGGTGACCGCCGCGAAGCCGAAGATCGGCGACTATCCCTTCACCACCCTTCACCCGCAGCTCGGCGTCGTCGCCGTGGACGGGCGCGAGTTCGTGCTCGCCGACATTCCCGGCCTGATCGAGGGCGCGCACGAGGGCGTCGGCCTCGGCGACCGCTTCCTCGGCCACGTCGAGCGCTGCCGCGTCATCCTTCACCTCGTCGACGCCGGCGGCGACCACGCCGGGCGCGACTACACCACCGTGCGCCACGAGCTGGAAGCCTATGGCGGCGGCCTTGCGACCAAGCGCGAAGTCGTCGCCCTGTCGCGCACCGACGCGGTGGACGCGGACACGCTGCGCAAGCAGGCCGACCGGCTGCGCCGTGCCTGCGGCAGCGCGCCGCTGCGCCTGTCCTCCGCCACCCGCACCAACGTCACCGTCGTGCTGCGCGCGCTCACCGCCGCGATCGACGCGCGTGCGGAAGCGCCCGCCGACGCCGTCCAGCCATGGCAGCCCTAGCCGGCGCGCCGGAGCGAGCGATGACCGGCGATCGATGACCGGCGATCGATGACTGTCGTGCGCCCGTCCGACGCCCTCCCACGGCTCGCCGATTTCCACCGCGTGGTGGTCAAGGTCGGCTCGTCGCTGCTCGTCGGCGCCGACGGGGTGCGCCGCGACTGGCTCGGCGCGCTCGCCGGCGACATCGCTGCGCTTCAAGCGAACGGCACGGAGGTCATCGTGGTGTCCTCCGGTTCCATCGCGCTCGGCCGCCGCATCCTCGCCCTGCCGGCGGGCACCCTCAGGCTGGAGGACAGCCAGGCCGCGGCCGCCGTCGGGCAGATCGCGCTCGCCCGCACCTGGGCGGAGGCGCTCGGCGCCCATGGCCTCACCGCCGGGCAGATCCTCGTCACCTATGGCGACACGGAGGAGCGCCGCCGCTACCTCAACGCCCGCGCCACCATCGCCCGCCTGCTCGCGATGAAGGCGGTGCCCGTGCTCAACGAGAACGACAGCGTCGCCACGGCGGAGATCCGCTACGGTGACAACGACCGCCTCGCCGCCCGCGTCGCCACCATGGCATCGGCCGACCTCCTCATCCTGCTGTCCGACGTCGCCGGTCTCTACACCGCGCCGCCTGCCGCGAACCCCGACGCCGTGCTGGTGCCGCTGGTGCCGCGCATCACCGCCGCAGTCGAGGCGATGGCCGGAGGCGCCGCCTCCGCCCTGTCGCGCGGCGGCATGCGCACCAAGATCGAGGCCGGCAAGATCGCCACCACAGGCGGCACCACCATGCTGATTGCCGACGGGCGGATCGAGCGGCCCATCGCCCGCCTCGGCGAGGGCGGCCCCTGCACCTGGTTCACGTCGCCGTCGAACCCGGTCACCGCCCGCAAGAAGTGGATCGCCGGTCAAGTCGAGCCGCGCGGCACCCTGTTCGTCGATTCCGGCGCGGCGCGGGCGGTGGCGGCCGGCAACTCGCTGCTGCCGGCCGGCGTCACCGGCCTCGACGGCGACTTCAAGCGCGGCGACTGCGTGCTGATCCGCACGGCGGCGGGCGAGATCGGCCGCGGGCTCGTCGCCTATTCCGCGGGCAAGGCGGCGCGCATCATCGGGCGCCATTCCAGCGCCATCGAGTCCGTGCTCGGCGCGCCGGGCCGCGCCGAGCTGATCCATCGCGACGACATGGTGCTCGCCGGCGACGGCGCGGTTGCGGCAAACGGCGGGGGTCGCGAACCTTGGCCGGACACGGCGGTTGCCGCCACGCTTCCGCGATCGGAAGCCGATGACGGATTCGAAAGGTGATCATGGCAAAGGCAGGCAAGCCGCATATCGGTATCGGCGCCCAAGAAAAAGGCGGCGGCGAGGGTGCGATGACCGAGATCGACAAGGACGTGCTGGGCGAGAACATGGTGCTCTCGAACCGCGACAAGGCGCAGCACGCGTCGACCCGTGGCGCCGACAGCAAGACGGTGGAGAACGAGCAGTACCAGGACCAGGCCAGCAACCGCCAAGACGATCAACAAGACGACTGACGCGACGACCGAGCGACATGGTCAGGGCGGCGCGGCGATCGGCGGCGACCTGCGGCCTGCTCGCCGCCGCGGCGCTGCTGGTTGCCACGGGCGCGCCCGATGCCGCGGCGGACAGGGTTTGGCGGCGCGGCGACACGATGGAGCCGGGCTCGTTCGACCCCCACAAGGTGAGCACGGGCGCCGAGGGCCGCGTCCTCGGCGAGATTTACGAGGGCCTTACCGCTTACGACGGCGAGGGCCGCTTGCAGCCGGGCGTCGCCGTGGGCTGGGACGTCAGCCCCGATCGGCTGACCTACACCTTCCACCTGCGCCCCGACGCCCGCTGGTCGAACGGCGATCCCGTCACCGCGGCGGACTTCGCCTACGCCTTCCGCCGGCTGATGGATCCCGCGACCGGCGCCCGCTACGCGAGCATCCTCTACGACCTGCGCAACGCGCGCGGCGTTAACACGGGCGCGCTGCCGCTCACCGCCCTCGGCGTGCGCGCGCCCGACGCGCTGACCTTCGTGGTCGAGCTGGAGCACCCCGCCGCCTATCTGCTGGCGCAGCTCGCGCACTTCACCGCCCTGCCGCTGCACCGGGCGGAGGTCGACCGCTTCGGCTCCGCCTTCGCCCGCGCCGGACGCATGGTCGGCAACGGCGCCTTCACCCTGGCGCGCTACGTGCCGAACGACCGCATCGTGCTGGTGAAGAACCCCTACTTCCACCACGCGGCCGATGTCGCGCTCGACACCGAGATCGTCCTGCCGATGGAAGACCCCTCGGCCGGGCTGCGCCGCTTCATGGCGGGAGAGATCGACTCGTTTCCCGCCATACCCGTGGACGAGATCGCCACCGTGCGCGCCCGCCTCGGGTCGGCGTTCAAGGTGGCGCCGACGCTCGGCAGCTACTTCTACGCCTTCGACTGTCGGCACGAGCCGTTCGACGATCCCCGCGTGCGCCGCGCCCTCGCGCTGGTCGTCGACCGCGCCTTCCTCGCCCGCACGATCTGGGGCGACACCATGCTGCCCGGCTTCTCGCTGGTGCCGCCCGGCATCGCGAACTACGACCCGCCGGCGAGGGTGGCTTGGGCGAACGACAGCCCCGTCGCCCGCGAGGACGAGGCGCGCCGCCTCCTCGCCGAGGCCGGCTTCGGCCCCGGCCACCCGCTCCGCCTCAGCGTCCGCTTCAACCAGTCGGAGAACCACCGCGCCACCGCCGTCGCGGTCGCCGACATGTGGCGGACGATCGGCGTGGACACGCGCTTCGTCGTCACCGATGCCAACACCCATTACGCGTTCATGGCGTCCGGCCAGCCCTACGACGTGGTGCGCGCCGGCTGGTTCGCCGACTTCGCCGACGCGCAGAACTTCCTTTTCCTTGCCGAGTCGGGAAACAGGGGGCTGAACTACGCCCACTTCGCCGATCCCCGCTACGATGCCCTGATGCGGCAAGCGGAGGCCGAGCCGGACGAAGGCGCGCGGCGCACGCTCCTGCACCGCGCCGAGGCCCTGCTCCTCGATGCGCAACCCTTCCTCGTCCTGATGAGCTATGAGGCGACGAACCTGGTGTCGCCCAAACTCAAGGGCTGGTCGAACAACATCATGGACCACCATCCCGGCCGCTACGTGTCCAAGCTGCAATGACCGTGTCCGACCGGCGCTCGACAGGGCGGGCGCCGACGCCCTAAGCTTGAGCGAACCACGGCGGGGATCATGGTTCGGCTCATCGTCACGCGATCGCTCGCCGCCATCCCGACGCTGCTGGCGGTGATCGCGATCTCCTTCTTCCTGATGCGGCTCGCGCCGGGCGGCCCCTTCGACGCCGAGCGCGCGCTCGACCCGGCGATCCGCGCCAACCTCGACCGCATCTACGGACTCGACAAGCCGCTGCTCCAGCAGTTCGGCATCTATCTCTGGAGCCTCGCCCACGGCGACTTCGGGCAAAGCCTGCACTGGCGCGATTTTTCCGTGAACGAACTTTTCGCCCTTGCCCTGCCGATCTCGGTGCAGCTCGGCGCGGAGGCGCTCGCGCTCGCCCTCGTCGTCGGCGTCGCGATCGGCCTCGCCGGCGGCGCCCGGCGCGGCAGCCTCGCCGTCACCGCGCTGGCCCTCGTCGGACTCGCGGTCCCCACCTTCGTCATCGCGCCGCTGCTGCAGGTGTGGTTCGGCCTCGACCTCCGCTGGCTCCCGGTCGGCGGCTGGGAGGACGGGGCGGCATCGCATCAGCTCCTCCCGGTGGCGACGCTCGCCCTGCCGCAGGTCGCCATCATCGCCAAGCTTACGGAAACGGCGGTGCGCGACGCGCTCGCCGCGCCGCACATCCGCACGCTGCGCGCCTTCGGCCTGCCGGGACGCACGATCGCCGGCCACGCCCTGCGCGGCGCCCTCCTGCCCGTGCTGTCCTACCTCGGGCCGGCGGCGGCGGCACTGCTCACCGGCTCGGTCGTCGTCGAGACGATCTTCGGCATACCGGGCATCGGCCGCTACTTCATCGACAGCGCCCTGTCGCGCGACTACACGCTCACCATGGCGACGGTGATCGTCGTCGGCGCCACGGTGATCGCCTTCAACCTCCTCGTCGACATCGCCTACGGCCTCGTCGATCCGCGCGTCCGCGACGCGTGACGCGCCCCGGCACGCTCAACGCGCCCTCGCTCTGGCGGCGCCTGTGCCGCGACCCCGCGGGATCGGCGAGCCTCGCCGCGCTGGGCCTCGTCGCCCTGCTCTGCTTCGGCTCGCTCGTCTGGTCGCCGCACCCCTACGACGCGGTTTACCCCGATTACGTGCTGGCGCCGGCCACGCTCGACGCGCACCCGACCCGCGCCGAACTCGCGGCGGGCGTCGCGGCGCTGGCGGCGCGGGCGCGACTCACGGCGTCGCTCGACGCCGACCCGCGCGGCGCCGGGCGCCGGCGCCTCGCCGGCGGCGGCGCGAGCGGCCGGCGCGTGCGGCGCTACCTG
>CAXTFM010000145.1:0-9124 GCA_964243435.1 uncultured Beijerinckiaceae bacterium | reverse complement strand
GGCGGCATGAGGTAGCGCGGCACCATGCTGCCGCCCACCGCCGAGAGCAGCAGCACGCCGAAGGTCGCGGCGAGGTCGGCCTGCGCCCGCGTGCGGCACAGGGTGCAGGCGGCAAGCGCGAGGGCCGCAGCCATCGCCGACACCAGCACGCAGGTCAGCGCCCAGCCCAGCGGATGCGCCGCCAGCGACACACCATAGAAGACCGCCGCCGCGGCGAAGATCAGCGCCGCCTGCAACGTACCCTGCGCGGTGAGGAACAGGAACTTGCCCAGCACCACGACGGGCAGGCCGCCCGGCGCCGCCATCAGTCGGTCGGCAAGGCCGGCGCGGCGCTCGTCGACGAGCGACAGCGCCCCCTGCATAGCGGCGAACAGCAGGAACACGGCGGTGATCGCACCGGCATAGTAGCTGACCCGCCCATTGGCGCCGCCCGCCGCCGTGTCGCGATCCTCCACCAGCGCGGCAAAGGAGAACGGCTCGCGACGGGCACGCTGCTCGGCGAAGGCGCCGTCGAGGAACGCCTTTTCGTCCAAGCCGATCTTGCCCGCGTGCTCCACGTCGCCGAGCACGCGGGACAGCACGACATCGGGGAGTTGCTCGTTGAGGATGCGCTGGAGCTGACCCAGCGCGATCGGGCGCGCCAGCGCACGGGCAGGATTGACCACGGCGAGGATGGGGCGCGCCCCGTCCGACGACGCGGCGAGGTCCGCACGAATCACTAGAGCGACGTCGACGTCGCCGCGACGCACGGCGGCCTCGACGGCGGCGATGTCGTCTCCGTCGAGCCGTGTCACCCGCCAGCCGCCGTCGCGCGCCAGCGCCTGCTCCAGGCGCGTGGTGGTCGCCGTTCCGACAAGGTCGGCGAGGCCGACGTTGATGCGGATGCGGTCGCCCACCGCGCCGGAAAAGATGGCGGCGAAGATCACGAAGATCACGGTCGGCAGCACGAAAACCATGGCGAGCGCGGTACGGTCGCGCAACAGGCTGAGCAGCATCACCCGGAACGCCGCGCCGATCACGCCGCAGCCTCGTGATCGAGAACCGGGGCGTCGGCGGGCTCGGTCCGTCCCGGTCCGGCCACCGCCCGACCGGGACGTAGGTTGCCGAGCGCGTCGCGGTACACGCTGTCCAGCCCCGGCTCGCGTGCCCGCACCTCGCGCACATCGACGCCCTTGGCGCGCAGCAGCGCGAGCAGGGCGTCCGGGGCGTGCGGCGAACCCCGCAGGCCAGACCAGGTCAGACCGTCGGCATCGGGCGCGAAGCCCGCAGCGGCAAGAGCGTCGGACGCTTGCGCGCAGGCCGGCGCGGCAAGCAGCACGGCGTGCTCGGGGCCGGCGGCACGGGCGCGGGCGAGTAGCACCGGCAACGCGTTGCACAAGAGGAGCTGTCCCCCGTGGAGGATGGCGACGCGGTCGGCGAGGCGCTCGGCCTCGGCGAAGTCGTGGGTGGCGACCGCCACGCCCGCTCCCGCCGCCTTGAGGCCTGCGAGCACCGCATGCACCGCGGCGCGCGCGTCGCGGTCAAGCCCCTGCGTCGGCTCGTCGAGCAGGACTAGGCGGGGCGGTCCGAACAGGGCAGCCGCGATGTCGACCCGGCGTTGGTAGCCACCCGACAAGGTGCCGACGACCTGATGGGCGACGTCGCCGACCTGCCCCAACGCCAGCGCCCGGTCAACGCCGGCGCGCCGCGCCACGCCTCGCAGTCCGGCGAAGCGGGCGAACACGTCGAGATTCTCGCGCACGGTGAGGCGCGGGTAGAGCGCGATGTCCTGCGGCACCCAGCCGATCGCACGACGCGCCGCCGCGTGGCGGTGCGGGTCGGCCCCCTCGACACGCACCGCGCCGCGTCCCGGCGCGAGGCGCCCGGCGACGAGGCGCAGGAGCGAACTCTTGCCGGCGCCGTTGGGACCGAGCAGCGCCAGCGTTTCGCCCGGCGCGAGCGACAGCGTCACGCCCTCCAGCACCGTGCGGCCGCCATAGGCCAATCCGACCGCATCGAGTTCGACCAACGGCGGCGGGAGCACCGTGCGACCCGGCGCGGGCGGAAACGTCATCGCCGCAGGATGCGCTTAAGACGTACGCGCACGACGCCGCCCGGCTCGGCAACATCGATGCTGGCCGCCGCGAAAGATGGCCGGCCGTCACGCCCGGCACCGTTGGAAAAGCCGAACGGCTCCAGCGGCAGGCCGAGCGGCGTACGATCGAGCCGGCGGTTGCCGTTGAGGTCCTGAAAAGCGGCGACCGCGACGCGGCCCGGCGCGACCTCGTCGAAGGTGAAGCGCAGAACCCCGCCCGCGGCGGGGGCGTCTCGCCCTTCCCCGCAGAATGCCTCGTCGAGTCCGCCGCGGCAAAGGGCGACGAGGACGCTGCCGCCCGGCGCCGCACCGTCGACGTCGACGATGAGCGTCGCCGCCCCGGCGTCCGGTGCGGACATCGGCATCGCGGCGAGCAACGCGGCGACGAGCGCATGTTTCAAGCTTGCCCAACTTCGACCTGCTGCGGCATCCAGCATGGACGGGTCGCCCGCCCCATGCCAGCCAGCGGCGGCGCGCGGTCGAGCCCTCCGCGACGAAGCGGAGAGTGGACGCGTTCTCGTCAAGCGAACTGCTCCGGCAGGTTCACGGCATCGGGACGATGGAATGCGACGCGCACGAGGGCAAGTCGGCGCTCATCGCGTTGGGCGAGCTGCTTGTCGCAGCCATCGGTGGCCGAAGCGGGGCAGCGGCCGACCGCCCGGTCGTCCGAGGCGGGTTACGCGACGACTTGCGCGGCGCGGCGCGTCACGCGAGGCGCCCTGCCCTCAATATTGCCCGCGGCTCACGACGGCAGAGGTCGCGCGGGCGTCGGCCGAGGCGGTCGCGAGGGCGTTGGCGAGGATGCGCGCGTCGGTCAGCAGCGTCGCCAGGGAGAAGCCATCGTCCAGCATCTCGCGCACCATGGCCGGCGAGCCGCAATGGATCGCTGCCACCTTGCCGGCAGCGTGCGCCCTGTCGCGTATACCCGCGATGACCTCACGCACGGGCGCCTCCGGCAGGAGCGTCGGTGCATGGCCGAGCGACAGCCCAAGGTCGGAAGGGCCGATATACACGGCGTCGATCCCCTCGACCTCTAGGATGGCGTCGAGATTGCCGATCGCTTCGGCGGTCTCGATCATCGCGAAGGTGGTGATGAAACCGTCGGCGGTGCGGGCGTAGTCGGCGCCGTGGACCTGGGCCGCCCGCGTCGGCCCGAACGAGCGGTGGCCGGCCGGGGCGTAACGGCACGCGCCGGCGAAGCGCTCGGCCTCGGCGCGCGAGTTGACCATCGGGCAGATGATCCCTGTGAAGCCGGCATCCAGCGCCTTCATGATGATGCCCGGCTCGTTCCACGGCACCCGGCACAGGGTGGGCATTCCCAGCCCGTCCACCGCCTGGAGCATGGTCAAGGCGGTCTGGTAGTCGATGAGGCCGTGCTGGAGGTCGATGGACACCGTGTCGAAGCCGGCCCGCGCGACCATCTCGGCCGTCACGGCCGATGGCAGGGAGCACCAGCCGTTCACGGCCTTGCCGCCCGAACGCAGATGCTGCTTCAGGCCACGCTGCGATATCGTCATGCGATGTGCTCCCGATCCCGGCTTGTCGGGCGCCTACCTGCAACGCGGCGCGCCCGCTCGGCAAGGCACCGTTCGGCCCGGCCGGCCCGAGTGGCTGCTAACCCGGCCCGGTCCAAGCGTCCAGGTTTCACCAGGCGCCGGCATCGGGTAGCGCTTGTTGGAAGCTTAAGCCGGTTCGTCCGCCGGCGTCGGCGCGGGCGGCCGGCAAACTTGGCTTCCATGGGGAAATGTCGGTGGCCGACCTCGCAACCGCACCGATCATCAATGCCACCACGACGCGCATGAGGACCATCCAGCGCACCGCGCTCGCCATGCTGGTGCTGAGCGGGGCGGTCAACACGATCGACCGGGCGGCCCTGTCGCTCGCCAACCCGCTCATCAGACACGATCTCGGGCTGTCCCTGTCGCAGATGGGCCTCCTGCTGTCGGCCTTCCTGTGGGCCTACGCCTTCGCGCAGCTCCCGATTGGCCCGATGATCGACAGGCTGGGGCCGCGGCGCCTGCTCGCCGCCGGGCTGGCGGTCTGGTCGACCGCCCAGCTCGCTTGCGGGCTCGTCACCGGCACGGCGCAATTCTTCGCCGCGCGCGTGGTTCTCGGCATCGGCGAGGCGCCGCAGTTCCCGACCGGCGCCCGCGTGGTGCGCGACTGGTTCAACGTGCGCGACCGCGGCAGCGCGACCGGCATCTTCAACAGCGCGTCGACGCTCGGCACCGGCTTGGCGGCGCCGCTGCTGACCACCCTGATGCTGCTGTTCGGCTGGCGCTGGATGTTCCTCATCATGGGCGCGCTCGGCCTGGGCGTCGCGGTGCTGTGGTTCGTGCTCTACCGCGATCCCGGCGAAATGGCGCTGACGGAGGCCGAGCACCGTTACCGCACCGAAGGCGACCCGCCGGACAGCGTGCGCCGGGTGACGTTCAGGGACTGGAGCGGGCTGTTCGGGTCGCGCACCGCCTGGGGCATCATCCTCGGCTACTTCGGCGTCATCTACCAGAACTGGCTGCTGAACGCGTGGATGCCGGGCTACCTCGAGATCGAGCGGCATATGAGCATCGCCCATACCGGGATCGCCGCAGCGATCCCCTACGTGTTTGCCGTGACGGGCGGGATCTCGGGCGGCGTCGTCGCCGACCGACTGATGGCGCGGGGATGGACGCCGATCAACAGCCGCAAGCTGCCGCTCTGCCTCGGCATGCTGGGCGTCGCCGGCTTCATCGTTGCGGCGGCCACCGTGCCCAGCAACGCCGCCGCGGTGGCCTGCCTGTCGGCGGTGATGTTCTGCGGAACCGTGGCAACCACCAACGCCTGGGCACTGGTGTCGGTGGTGGCGCCCGCCAACTGCACGGCGTCGCTCGGCTCGCTGATGAATTTCGGCGGCTATCTCGGCGGCGCGTTGGCGCCGACCGTGACCGGCTTCATCGTGCAAGCGACCGGCTCGTTCGTGCCGGCCCTGCTGATCGGCGCGGTCATGTCGGCCTTCGCCAGCGCCGTCTTCCTGTTCGTCGTCAAGGGACCCGTCGTGTTGCCCGGCGGCGCCTAGGCTTAATCGTCCCCGGGCGTTTCCTCGCAGCGGAGCTGCAGGTGGGCCGGGCTGGACAGGGCGACGTCGGCCAGGACGCGATAGCCCAAAATGGTCAGCCGCGAGGTCGTGGACTTCGACCGACAGGCGCGTGAACTGCGCGAGCTTCAAGGCGAACAAATTCGCGGTGACCAGTCGCTGCATCGGCTGCCAACGATCCGGACGAGGTTCGTGTCGCCTCGGCGCTTGACGCCCGATCACCATCCGCGCGCGTTGCGCAAGCCGCGCGGGCCGGCGCCCGAAGGACGCCGAAGCGGGGATGGCGTCGGGGGCGAACCGCGCCTGCCTGGTCTCGCGAGGGCGGGCGCTTCCGCGCACCTGTCCGCCGAACCAATGGTACGCAACGGTGAAGTGGTTCGGCCGGCGGCATCGCTGCCGCCGGCCGGTGGTCACCCGATCAGAACGTCGACCCAGCCGCGCCGACGGCGACGCCGCCGACGACGACGCGTCGTGCTCAGTCAGCCCTGGAACAGCTTGAGGATCAGCTGCGAGTTCTGGTTGGCGACGCTGAGCGCCTGCACGCCGAGCTGCTGCTGCGTTTGCAGGGCGTTGAGGCGGGTCGAGGCCTCGTTGAGGTCGGCGTCCACCAACGAGCCGACGCCAGTGGTCAGAGAGTCCGACAGCGCGCCGGTGTAGGTCGTCTGAAGGTCGATGTTGGTCGACGCGGCGCCGAGCGACTCTGAAGCGGTGTTGACCGAAGACAGGGCGGCGCCGACCTGGGACACGTAGGCGGCGATCTGGTCCTTGCTCGCACCGACCAGGTTGATCTGGCTGATCGAGAACAACGCCCCGTTGTAGACTTTCGCGGCGTCCGCGTTGCCGTTCACCGCCGTTGTCGCCGTCTTCGCGGCATACGCCGCTCCGGCGGTGGCATTGCTGTCCGTCGTGGTGTTCGTCGCACCCGTCCCGTAGAGCGTGAAGAGGGCGCCACCAGTCGTCGCGTCCGTACCCGAGGTGCTGAAGGCGCCGGTCGCGATCGTGTAACTGCCCGACGTGCCGAGCAGCGTGCCGGCGGGCGAGCTGGACGAGATGCCCGTGACGGTCGTGCCGTTGCTGGAGGCGTTGGCGCCGAACACGGCCTGGAACGCCGCCGTGGTCGAGCCGCTCGCGAGGTCGGAGGCGCCGAGCCCGGCGACCGCGCTCTGGAAGGTGGTCTTTGCGGTGGTGAAGGCCGATGAGGCGGCCGTCTTCGCCGTTGCTGCGGCTGCTGCGGTGTCGACGAGGTAGGCGCTGGTCGCAGCCGCGTTGGCGGTCACAGCAGTGTGGGCGGAAGTCTGCAGGCCTGCCGCGCTGCTTGCCGCGGCGGTCGCACCCGTCGTCGTGTTGGTCGCGCTCGCCCCGTAGTACCCGAACAATGCGCCGCCCGTTGCGCCTGACCCGTTGGCATAGGTCGAAAGGGCACCGGTCGTGGTGTCAACGGTGACGGAGGCGGTCGCGTCCGAGCCGAGGAAGGCCGCCGCGGTGCTTCCCGCGACAATGCCGGATATCGTTCCCGTGGTGTACGTCGCAGATGTGCCGTAGACGGCCTTGAACGCCGCGTCCGCGGACGTGTAGTCCGTATGCGTCAGGCCGGCTGCGGCGGTCGTGAACGCGGTCTTGGCGGCTTGGTAGGCCGCATTGGCCGGCGCTGCCGTGGCGTCAGCGGTTTCCGCCGTCTTCGCCAGCGCGTTGCTGCCGCTGATATAGGTGCCGCCGCTGAGGTTGGTGGTGGTGGTATCGACCGACAGGGTGTTCACGACCGTGCCCGCACCCGAGCCGGTCACACCGCCGACGAACTGCACGGCCTGGGTGTTCGAACCATCGAGCAGGTTGACGCCGTTGAAGGAAGCGGTGGCGATCGTGTTGCCGAGCTGCGAGCGCAGCGTGTTGATCGAGGTCTGCAGCGACGTCAGGTCAGTGCCGGGCTGCGAGGCAGAGACCAAGTCCTTCGAGATAGACTGCAGGATGGAGGTGACGTTGTTCACCGCCGCGGTCGCGGTCGACACGACGGACGAGCCGAGGTTCAGCGAGTCGGACACGGCGGACAGGTTGCCGACCTGCGTGCGGAGCGTCGTCGCGATTGAATAGTACGCGGCGTTGTCCTTGGCGCTGGAGACCTTCAGGCCGGTCGAGATCTCGTTCTGGACTTCCGAAAGGGATTTCTGCGTCGCCGCGAGGTTGGCGACGGCGGTGATGGCCGACGTGTTGGTGAGAATGCTCGACATGAAGGGTGTCCCGGGATGAGAAGGGCGTGGGACATTCCGGATCGAAACCGGTACGGTGGGGCGGCGTAATGCCTTTGGAAGTCCAACCTGCCGTTGCTCCGCTTATGGACGCAAGGTCTTAAGGCTTTACTCACCTGGGTTGCGCGGGTCGATGGCTGGAATCGGACAGCGACGCCGCTGTGTAGGGCGGTGCGACAGGGTCGCGCGTGGCGCTGGTCTCAGCGTGAATCGTCCGCAGCAGGCGGCGGCGGTGCCGTCGGAGCCACCATGAAGCCGAGCGTGCCCTTCCCGCCCTGCCCGTAGCGCACGTCGTAACCCGGGCCGAGTTGCGCCGCTTTGCGCCGCGCCTTTGCCTCGCTCGGGAACACCCCGGCGAAGTGCCAGGGCTCATCGCGAATTACGCCCCACCCATCGACAGTCTTGCCGGCGAACAGCTTCTGCATCCGGGCATCGAGCACGCGACCTTCATGGAACGCAAGTCGTTTGATCGCGCGGAGTCTATTTGGGACGGACATCGCAAGGGCCTCGGCCAAGCTGTGCCATATGAGACGCGTATCACTGAGTCCAGGCAAGTAAATTTATGATCTACCGTCCCTGCATCCATCTCCGAAAAGTAGGCGAAAATCACGTGAGGAGACCAACAACGATCAAGTTTCTGATCGCAGTCGCGGCCGTCATGATGATGGGCGGCAATGTGGCATCCGCGCGGTCCTACAACTACGACTTTGGCAACGGATCCTCGATCCAGGGCGGATCGAACGGGCTCGGCAACATGATCAACCAGGGCGGCTGACACCCTTCTCACCCCGTCGAGGCGGCCGCCCGCCCGGCTCGCGCCGCGGTGGGTCTTCTTGTTCATAAGCCTACGGCTCACCCCGTTTCCGGTGGTCCGACCTTCGCCGGGACGGCTTCGTGCGTGCGGCTCCGCCGCATCGACGAGACCAGACCCTTCGACAGTGTCGCCCGACGCCGGGCGCGGCCGGCTCCGGGATGCGGCAACTCTCCCTGCCCGGCCTCGCGCCTACCGGAAAGTCGGGGCGACGGGATGTCGACACGGGTCAAAGGACGGCCGAGTCCAGCCCCATTTGCCAAAAATCCGCCTCGAGCCGCGACGCCATGCCGAATACCGCGACGAGTTCGGCGAAGCGCCGCTCGGTCATCGCCCGTGCCGCGAGGTCGTCGAGGTGGTGGCGGGCCTTTCGAGCGACGTCCTGGTAGACCTGCCCCGCATATTCACCGATCCAGTCACGATAGGGATGGGGGCCGAGCGCGTCGGCACCATGCGGGGCGAGGGCGCGGCCGATCTCGGCATAGCCGATCACGCAGGGGCTGAGCGCGACATGCAGATCGAGCAGGTCGCCGGCCGCCCCGCAGTCCAGCACGAAGCGGGTATAGGCCACGGTGGCCCGGTGCTCGGGCGTCGCGACGATGTGCTCGGGCGAGAGCCCCCAGCGGGCGCACAGCCGGATGTGCAGGTCCATCTCGTCGAGAACGGCGGCCAGACCCGCCTGCGCCGCGCGCATGTCGGCAAGCGTTCGGCTCTTGTAGGTAGCAAGCGCGTGGGCGCGGGCGAACTGGATCAGGAACAGGTAATCCTGCACGAGGTAGGCGCGGAACGCCGGCTGTGGAAGCGTGCCTGCGCCGAGCTGGCGCACGAAGGAATGGCCGACATAGCAGTCCCAGTCGGCGGCGGCAGCGCTTTTCAGACGGTCGAAGACATCCATCGCTTGATCCCACCCTGCCCTGCATCGA
>CAXTFM010000144.1:0-9250 GCA_964243435.1 uncultured Beijerinckiaceae bacterium | reverse complement strand
CCTCACCGGCGCCGGCCTGCGCGGCTCGGGTCGGGCACGTGGCGCCACGGCGGCGGCCTCCGCTCCGCCATCCGCCGCCGTGGCGGCGCGCGCCGCATCCGCGCCGGCTGCCTTGCCCTCGCTGACCGCCGGTGCGCCTTCGTCGTCCACCGCGCCGACCTGCGTCGCCACCGCCGGCACATGGGTGTTCTCGGCGGCATCGTCGTCGACGCCTTCGACCGGGGGCGCCGCCTCGCCCTCGTGCTGGATCACGGGGATCGCCTCGGCGACGTGCTCCAGCGCCGGGTTCTCGACGATCGCCGCCACCGTGCGCGTCGTCGCGCACTTGTCGATCTGCGAGGCGATGAGATCGGCCATGATGCGGTCGCGGCCAAGGCGCGTCTTGCCGCCGAGTACCACCGACACCAGCCAATGCCCGTTGCGGCTGACCGAACTCAGCAGGTTGAAGCCGGACGAGCGGGTGTAGCCGGTCTTGATGCCGTCCATTCCTTCCACCTGCTCCATCAGGTGGTTGTGGTTGGCCATGAACTGGCCGGCGTAGCGGAACGACGGCGTGGAGAAGAAGTGGAAGTAGCGGGGGTAGCGGTCGTGGATGGCCCGGCCGAGGATCGCGAGGTCGTGCGCCGTGGTCAGTTGCATGTCGTCGGGCAGCCCGGAGGCGTTGACGAAGTTCGAGCGCGACATGCCGAGCGCGTGCGCCTTGCGGGTCATCATCTGCGCGAAGCCGTGCTCGTCGCCGCCGAGCTTCTCGGCGATCGCCACAGCCATGTCGTTCGACGACTTGGTGACGATGGCCTTGACCGCGTCCTCGATGCGGATGGTCGAGCCGGGGCGCAGGCCGAGCTTGGTCGGCGGCATGGACGCCGCGTGCTGCGACACCTCGATGCGGTCGTCGAGGCTGAGCTGCCCCTTCTCGAGCCTTTCGAACAGCAGGTACAGCGTCATCACCTTGGTGATGGAGGCGGGGTGGCGCAGCGCGTTCTCGTCCTGGCCGTAGAGCACCCGACCCGAGTTCCCGTCGACCGCGTAGACGGAGAAGGGCGGCGTGTAGGACCCCGGCCGCACGTGCGACGGCCCGACATGGGCAAGGTGCCGTCGCGCCGGCGCCCGGCTCGCTTGGACCCGACCGCGATGGGCGTGGTGGTGGCGCGCGAGCACGGGCTCCGCCGTCGTGCCGCAGGCAAGCACGATCAGGCTCGTCCGGCAAAGGAGGCGGCGCACCGCCGATTGAAACGCAACCATACCTGATCCTCGGTCCCACGAGGCGCCGTACGACGGCGCCCGTGTCCTGCATGTCACGCTAGGCAGTCGGGGTTACAGTGGGGTTAAATGATCGTGGCGACGGTGCGGCCGGCGGCACCCGACCGGACCGCCCGCATTCCCCTGCGTCTCACCCGTTCTTTGCTGCACTGCACAAAAAACGGTTGCGCGTTTTTGTGCAGTGCATTAGTTGAACTCTCGCGCGGGCCGGACGGGTGCGCCGCTCCATGCCGACGCCGGTGGGGCGAGACAGTCAGGGATCAGGATCATGGCGACCACCATCAACGACGCCCAGCGCATGGGCAAGGATCAAATGGAACAGTTCTCGGCCAGCGCGGCCGCGATGTCCCGCGGCATGCAGGCCCTTGCCAGCGAGACCACCGACTATTCCAAGCGCTCCCTCGAGAGCATGTCGTCCTTCGTCGAGCGCCTGCTCGGCGTGAAATCGGTCGACACGGCGATCCAGATCCAGTCGGAATTCGCCAAGGCGCAGTTCGAGGGCTTCATCGCCCAGGCCAGCAAGGTCGGCGAAATCTACAAGGACATCGCCAAGGAGGCGTTCCGCCCGCTGGAAGCGGCGATGACCAAGGGCAAGGACGTCGTCCAGCAGCAGTAGGCTGCGGGGTCGCGCCAGCCGCGGGCGACGCGCCCTTTACAAGCGACGAGGCATTTGAAAGGCTCGACCGCTGGTCGGGCCTTTTTCGTTGCGCGGGCCGACGGGAGCCACGGTGTTTGTCCGGTGGCGCCGCGATGGCGACGAGGGGAGAAAACGTGTCGCGCGCGGCACGCTCACGAAACGCCGGACCGGCCCTAGCATTGCCGCCATTGCCGCCGCATATTTCGCGAGTGGGACGAGGACAGGGCGAGTTGAGCGAACACCTTGCGGGAGCAACACCGGATGCGCCCGGGCCGATGGCGGATCGCAAGAACGCCCGACGGTCGGCCGGCGACCTGTCGGTCAGCTTCCTGCGCATGGCGAAGGAGCCACGTAAGGAAGACGGCGGCAACGGCAACGGCAACGGCAATGGTGACGGGCGCGGCAACGGCACCGCCGTCATCACCCGCACCCGGACGCAGACGCGGCGACCCGGCATGTACCGCGTGCTCCTGCTCAACGACGACTACACGCCGATGGAGTTCGTCGTGGCCGTGCTCCGCAAGTACTTCAGCAAGGGGCCGGACGAAGCCACGCGCATCATGCTGCACGTGCATCAGCATGGCGTCGGTGAATGCGGCGTGTTCACCTACGAGGTGGCCGAAACCAAGGTCACCCAGGTGATGGACTACGCGCGGAAGCATCAGCATCCGCTGCAATGCATCATGGAAAAGAAGTAGAGGTCGACCGATGCCCTCGTTCTCCCGCAATCTCGAACAATCGCTGCATCGGGCGCTCGCGATCGCCAACGAGCGCAATCACGAATACGCGACGCTGGAGCATCTGCTGCTGTCCCTGACGGACGACGCGGAAGCCTCGGCGGTGCTGCGCGCCTGCTCCATCGATCTCGACCTCCTGAAGAAGAACCTGCGCGACTACATCGACCGCGAGCTGGAAAACCTCGTCAGCGACGGCCGCGAGGACGCCAAGCCGACCACCGGCTTCAACCGGGTGATCCAGCGCGCGGTGATCCACGTGCAGTCGTCGGGCCGCGAGGAGGTCACCGGCGCCAACGTCCTTGTCGCGATCTTTGCCGAGCGCGAAAGCCACGCCGCCTACTTCCTGCAGGAGCAGGACATGACCCGCTACGACGCGGTGAATTACATCAGCCACGGCATCGCCAAGCGCCCCGGCCTCGGCGACAGCTCGAAGGGCCCGCGCGGCGCCGAGGAAGAGGGCGAGCGCGAGAAGGACGGCAAGGACACCGCCGATCCCAAGAAGAAGGAGGGCGCGCTCGACGCCTACTGCGTCAACCTCAACAAGAAGGCGCGCGACGGCAGGATCGACCCGCTCATCGGCCGCGAAACGGAGGTCATGCGCACCATCCAGGTGCTGTGCCGCCGTTCCAAGAACAACCCGTTGCTCGTCGGCGACCCCGGCGTCGGGAAGACGGCGATCGCGGAAGGGTTGGCGCGCAAGATCGTGCGCAACGAGGTGCCCGAAGTGCTCGCCGAGGCCACCGTGTTCGCCCTCGACATGGGCACGCTGCTCGCCGGCACGCGCTACCGCGGCGATTTCGAGGAACGGCTCAAGCAGGTCATGAAGGAGATCGAGAACCACAAGAAGGCGATCCTCTTCATCGACGAGATCCACACGGTGATCGGCGCCGGCGCCACCTCGGGCGGCGCGATGGACGCCTCGAACCTGCTCAAGCCCGCTCTCGCCCAGGGCACGCTGCGCTGCGTCGGCTCGACCACCTACAAGGAATACCGCCAGTACTTCGAGAAGGACCGCGCCCTCGTCCGCCGCTTCCAGAAGATCGACGTCAACGAACCTTCCGTGCCGGACGCCATCGAGATCATGAAGGGTTTGAAGCCCTATTTCGAGGAGTTCCACAAGGTCAAGTACACCAGCGAGGCGGTGAAGGCGGCGGTCGAACTGTCGGCGCGCTACATCCACGACCGCAAGCTGCCGGACAAGGCGATCGACGTGATCGACGAAACCGGCGCGAGCCAGATGCTGGTGCCCGAGGCCAAGCGCAAGAAGACCATCGGCATCAAGGAGGTGGAGGCGACCATCGCCACCATGGCGCGGATCCCTCCGAAGACCGTGTCGAAGGACGACGCCGAGGTGCTGGAGCACCTCACCGAAACGCTGGAGCGCGTGGTCTACGGGCAGAACTCGGCCATCCAGGCACTCACCTCCGCGATCAAGCTCGCCCGCGCCGGGCTGCGCGATGGTGAGAAGCCGATCGGCTCCTACCTGTTCTCCGGCCCGACCGGCGTCGGCAAGACCGAGGTCGCGCGCCAGCTCGCGACCAGCCTCGGCGTCGAACTCGTGCGCTTCGACATGTCGGAATACATGGAGCGCCACACCATCTCGCGCCTCATCGGCGCGCCGCCCGGCTACGTCGGTTTCGACCAGGGCGGGCTGCTCACCGACGCGATCGACCAGCACCCGCACTGCGTGCTCCTCCTCGACGAGATCGAGAAGGCGCACCCGGAACTCTACAACATCCTGCTCCAGGTCATGGACCACGGGAAGCTCACCGACCATACCGGCAAGCAGATCGACTTCCGCAACGTCATCCTCATCATGACGACGAACGCGGGCGCCGCCGACATGGCCCGCTCGGCCTTCGGCTTCACCCGCACCAAGCGGGTCGGCGAGGACACGGACGCGATCAACAAGCTGTTCACGCCGGAATTCCGCAACCGTCTCGACGCGGTGGTGTCCTTCGGACATCTGCCGCCGGAGGTGATCGTCAAGGTCGTCGACAAGTTCATCATGCAGCTCGAGGCGCAGCTCGCCGACCGCAACGTGACGATCGAGCTGACGGACGAGGCGCGACGCTGGCTGGTCGAGAACGGCTACGACGAGATGATGGGCGCGCGGCCGATGTCCCGCGTGATCCAGACCGCCATCAAGACGCCGCTCGCCGACGAGGTGCTGTTCGGGCGCTTGAAGAACGGCGGCACCGTGCGCGTCATGGTGACGACCGACGAGAACGGCGACCGCAAGCTCGGCTTCGTGTTCCCCGAGGGACCGGTGCTGCCGCGCCCCGAGCGCGACATCGTCGAGGCCGGCAAGAAGCGCGTGCGGTCCGAGCCGGAAGTGCGCCGTGCCAAGGCACGCAAGCAGGGCGGCGAGGACGGGCCGGAGGACGAAGAGGTCGAGCCGAGCGACGAGGGCGGCGAGGAGAGCGAGCCGAGCGAAAACGCCGCCGAGGACGAGACGCCGAAGCCCGGTCGCAGCGTGCCGAACTTCCCGCTGAAAAACTGAACAACGGGCCGCCTAGCCCGCCCGCCGCGGTCGCGCGGCGGGCAAGACATCCGTGCCGGTCAAAGACCGAAGAACGCCTCCTCGGCATCCGCCGATGACTGGACCGGACCCGGCACCGGCAAGGTGATCCCCACCAGGGTCTCTCCGGCGAGCACGGGAATGCTGGTACTTTCCGCATCGGCGAGCCGGTCGATCCGTACCGCGGCGAGGCCGACGCGCCCGGCGACCGACGTCACTTGTCCGATCTGCGCGGTGCCGGCGGCCAGTGCGGTGTCAACCGCCGGCGGATCGCCGAAAAAGGCAAGCTTCACCACGCGTTTGCGCGCCGAGCCGCGATGGTGCACGCGCGACACCACCTCCTGCCCGACATAGCAGCCCTTGTCGAAATCGACGCCGTGGAGCAGGTCGAGGTTGGCGTCGTGGACGAAGGCGTCGCCATAGGCGTAGTCGGCGCCCCCCTTGGGAACGCCGAGTGCGATGCGGTGTGCCTCGTAGGCGGCGTCCGTCTCGCCGCTTGCGTGCTGGCTGGCGGTGACGCGGCGATGGCCAAGCCCGTCGTGGCGCGGATCGCGAAACGTCGGCCCCGGCTCGACGAGCTGCGTGCCGCCCCAGGCCGCGCTCACGGCGAGGTCGGCGCGGGATTCGATCGTCACCTTGGCGCGCAGCTTGAACATGGTCAGCTTGCGGGCAAGGTCCGCCGCCTGCTCCGCCGCCACGTCGAGCCAGAAGCCCGGTACCCGCGCGTAGACGAGGACGTCGAACAGCAGTTTGCCCTGTGGCGAGAGAAGGGCGGCGAAGCGCGCCTCGCCCGCCTCCATGCCGAGAAGGTTGCGGGTGAACAGCCGGTTGAGGAAGCCTTCCGCATCATCGCCCGACACGGCAAGGATGGTTCGGTCAGCGAGTGCGCAGTGTCCCATGATCCGCCGTTCGTTCCGCTGCAGGTCTGACATGGAGGCTGATATAGGCGTGCCGCGCGCGGTCGTCACAAGGCTTCGCGCGCCGCTTGGCCCGCGCAGCCCTTCGGAGGGCGCCTCACGCCGACGTCGCGCGGTCGCGCATGACGGACGCCGAGCCACCTTCCCGTGGAGGGCGGCGACCTCGTCGACGACGTCGGCTTGCGCGGCCTCGGTATCGTCGGTGCCGCTTCAGCGCCGCAGGCTGCCCGACCGTAACGAGTGCCGGCGGGACGATCGATGCACACGGTCCGCACCTGGTGTCCGGCCTCGTCGAGAGTCTGGTGGTACGAGTCCGGTCACCCTCGGCAACGACGCCACGCTGACGCGGGCAGCCCGCGCTCACTCGTCGATCGTGTCGCCCTTGAGCAGGACGGCGATGGCGCGCAGCCGCTCGCGCGGCAGGGTTCCCGCCACTGCGAAGGTCCGGGCGCCGGAACGCCAGGCGTAGACGCCGGCGGCGGGCTGCGACGGCGTTCCCCGGCGATCGTCGCGCGCCACGCGGGCCACGCCGACCACCACCTGTTCGGCCGCCGCGTTGCGGTAGCGGAAGACGATGGATGCCGGCTCGCTCCCCTGCGGTTCCGCACCGCTGAACGCGAAGCCGCTGGTCGTCAGGTCGGGGATGAGGGTGGTCGGCAGCGCCGCCGAGCCGGCCGTCCCTTGTCCGCCGCTTGTGCCGCCGAGCGCGGCGAGCGTGCGCAGCGCCAGCACGGCGTCGGGCGTGTCCCGTTCCGGCTGCACGGTCGCCTCCGCGACCGGCGGCGATGCGCCGACGATCCAGGCCGTGCCCGATCCGACGCACAGCGCGGCCACCGTCGTTGCGACGGCGTAGACGGTCAAACGCCGCCACGCGGTACGACCGGGAGCCGAGGCCCGCACTGGGGGCATAGAGTCCGGCGCGTCCTGAGACGCGCCGCGCGCGGGCAAGGAATACACGCGCGCCGGCGGCGAGCGCAGATCCAGTTCGGCGGGCAAGACCTCCCTCTCGACGCCGCGAAAGGCGGCGCGCAGCAGGTCGCCCTGTTCCTGCCAGCTCGCGACCCGCTCGCGGTCGAAGGGCGAGGCGGCGACGCGCTGCAGCAGTTCCGTCCGCCGCACCGCGTCGAGGCGGCCGTCGACCAGCCCGTGCAGCTCGGCCTCGCTGAGGAAGGAGGTGGGCACCATCAATTCACGACGCGCAGATGGGGCACATCGCGCGCGGGCTGCTTGGCGGCGGGGCGCGTTTGCAGGAAGACGTCGAGCGCGGTGCGGGCTTGGGTCAGCCGGCCGGTGAGGACGCCGCGCGACACGCGCAAGATGCGGGCCGCCTCGGCGTGGTCGAAACCCTCCAGCGCCACGAGCAGCAGCGCTTCCCGGCTTTCCAGCGGCAGGCTGAGCAGGCCCGCGGACAGCTTGGTGTGCCGGATCGGAACGGCCACGGCCGCGACGAGCGCCGGACGCCCGGTCCCGCCGGCTGCAGCCGATCTGCCCACGGCCGCCATGTCCCGGTGCAGTTGCGTCACGGTTGCATAGAGCTGCACGGAGAGGTCGCCCGTTCCCTTGCCGGACCGGGCGCGAAGAGTACGCATCAGGGCCGCCTGGACGAGGTCGTCGGCGAGGGCGGAGGCTGCAGGGCCGCCGGTCGCCAACGCCCGGGCGTAGCGGCGCAGCCGCGGGGTGATGGCGTTGAGTTCGTCGCGCAGGTTCACCGGATCCGACCGTGCATCATCATCGTCGCATGGCTAACGCCCGATAAACGGAATGGTAACCATGTTGCGGGACGCCTGCCATCCCATTCTTGCGTCCGGACGGCGAGGTGTCGCGACCTTGCACTCGCCTTCCCGGTGGGGTTAAAGGCGACACACGCGCCACGGGACCACCCCGCCGCGCTCTGAACCGGACGCAGGATGATTCAACCGGGACGAAGCTCAGCGCCGATGGAGCGCACGGGATTTCTGGCGGGGAAGCGCGGCCTGATCCTCGGCGTCGCCAACAATCGTTCGATCGCCTACGGGATCGCCAAGCAGACGGCGGAGGCGGGCGCCTCGCTCGCCCTGACCTACCAGGGCGAGTCGCTGGGCAAACGCGTCCGCCCGCTCGCGGAGGAACTCGGCGCCAAGGTCGTCGGCCATTGCGACGTCACCGACCCGACCTCGATGGACGCCGTGTTCAAGGTGCTGGAGGAGGACTGGGGCGGGCTCGACTTCGTGGTGCATTGCGTCGCCTTCTCCGACCGCGAACAGCTCACCGGCCGCTACATCGACACCACGGCCGAGAACTTCGCGATGACCATGCAGATTTCCTGCTTCTCGTTCACCGCGGTGGCGCAGCGGGCGGAGAAGCTGATGCGCGACGGCGGCGCGATGCTGACGCTGACCTATTACGGCGCCGAGAAGTGGATGCCGCACTACAACGTGATGGGCGTCGCAAAGGCCGCGCTGGAGGCCAGCGTGCGCTATCTCGCCGCCGACCTCGGCGAAAAGAATATCCGGGTCAACGCCATCTCGGCCGGGCCGATCAAGACGCTGGCCGCGTCAGGCATCGGCGACTTCCGCTACATCCTGAAATGGAACGAGCACAACGCGCCGTTGCGCCGCACGGTGACCACCGACGAGGTCGGGGAAAGCGCGGCCTTCCTGGTGTCCGACCACGCCCGCGGCATCACCGGCGAGGTGCTCCACGTCGACGCCGGCTATCACATCGTCGGCATGAAGAACCCGGCTGCGCCCGACATCGCCGCCCTCGTGCGCGAGGAGCGTGGCGGCTAGCCCGCAACCGCCGGGGCACCGCGGATGTCGCACAACACCTTTGGGCACCTGTTCCGCGTCACCACCTTCGGCGAAAGCCACGGGCCCGCGATCGGCTGCGTGGTCGACGGGTGCCCGCCGCTGATCCCGCTGGTCGAGGCCGACATCCAAAGCTTCCTCGACCGCCGCAGGCCGGGGCAGTCGCGTTTCACCACGCAGCGGCGCGAGTCAGACACGGTGCGCATCCTGTCCGGGGTGATCGCCGACCGCGACGGCCGGCAGCTCACCACCGGCACGCCGGTCGCCCTGCTGATCGACAACGAGGACCAGCGTTCCAAGGACTACGACGCGATCCGCGACACCTACCGCCCCGGCCATGCCGACTACAGCTACGAGGCCAAGTACGGCATCCGCGACCATCGCGGCGGCGG
>CAXTFM010000143.1:0-9440 GCA_964243435.1 uncultured Beijerinckiaceae bacterium | reverse complement strand
ACCTTCTTCGAGATGCTCGGCAACTTCTCCTTCGGCGACTATTTCAAGGCCGAGGCGATCGAGCGGGCGTGGACGTTGATCACCAAGACGTTCGACCTGCCGGTCGACCGCCTACTCGTCACCGTCTATCACGACGACGACGACGCCCACGCGCTGTGGCGCAAGATCGCCGGCTTCTCCGAGTCGCGGATCATCCGCATCCCGACCAGCGACAATTTCTGGTCGATGGGCGACGTCGGTCCCTGCGGCCCCTGCTCGGAAATCTTCCTCGACCAGGGCGAGGCACTGGCCGGTGGGCCGCCCGGCAGCGCCGACGCGGACGGTGACCGCTTCCTGGAGTTCTGGAACCTCGTCTTCATGCAATACGAGCAGGTGTCGAAAACCGAGCGCCGCTCGCTGCCGCGCCCGTCCATCGACACCGGCATGGGGTTGGAGCGCATTGCGGCCCTCCTCCAGGGCGTGCATTCGAACTACGATATCGACCTGTTCCGGGTGTTGATCGGCGCCATTGCCGACGCCACCGGCACCGACCCGCGCGGGCCGCTGCGGGCGAGCCACCGCGTCATCGCCGATCACCTGCGCGCCTGCGCCTTCCTCGTTGCCGATGGCGTGCTGCCGTCGAACGAGGGGCGCGGCTACGTGCTGCGCCGGATCATGCGCCGCGCCATGCGCCACGCGCAGATGCTCGGTGCCGCGGAGCCGCTGCTGTGGCGCCTGGTGCCCGTGCTGGTGCGCGAGATGGGCCAAGCCTATCCCGAGCTGGCGCGCGCCGAGGCGCTCGTCAGCGAAACGTTGCGGCTGGAAGAGACGCGCTTCCGCATCACCCTTGCGCGCGGCCTCGCCATGCTTGACGACGAGGCGGAGCGGCTGCCGGATCGCGGCACCCTGCCCGGCGAGGTGGCGTTCAAGCTTTACGACACCTACGGCTTTCCGCTCGACCTTACCCAGGATGCCCTGCGCGCCAAGGGCCTCGCCGTCGACCTCGCCGGTTTCGACGCGGCGATGGCGCGGCAGAAAGCGGATGCCCGCCGCGCCTGGGCCGGCTCGGGCGATGCCTTCACCGAAACGCACTGGTTCGCCGTGCGCGACGCTGTCGGCGCCAGCGAGTTCCTCGGCTACGCCGCCGAGAGCGTCGAGGCCAAGGTGGTCGCGCTCCTCGGGGACGGCGCCGGCGTCGATTCCGCCTCGGTCGGCGACAGGGTCGCGGTGGTGCTCAATCAGACGCCCTTTTACGGCGAGTCCGGCGGGCAGGTCGGCGACACCGGGACGCTTCGCGCGGGCGAGGCGTTGCGCGTCGCGGTCACGGGCACGCATAAGAAGCTCGGCGACCTTGTCGTCCACGAGGGTTTGGTCGAGGCCGGCACGCTGCGCCTTGGCGCCGTGGTCGAGGCCAGCGTCGACCGCGCGCGGCGCGGTGCGATCCGCGCCAACCATTCCGCCACCCACCTGCTCCACGAGGCGCTGCGGCTGACGCTCGGCGATCACGTCGCGCAGAAGGGGTCGCTCGTCGCGCCCGACCGGCTGCGCTTCGATTTCGCCCACGGCAAACCGATCGCGCCGGGAGAGTTGGCGCGGGTCGAGGACATCGCCAACCGCGCCGTGCTCGAGAATACGCCGGTGGTCACCCGGCAGATGGCGGCGGAGGAGGCGATGCGCTCCGGCGCCCGTGCCCTGTTCGGCGAGAAGTACGGCGACGAGGTCCGCGTGGTGTCCATGGGCCGTGCCCGGGATGCGCAGGATGAGGTGCAGGAAGCGGCCTTCTCCGTCGAGCTTTGCGGCGGCATCCATGTGGCGCGCACCGGCGACATCGGGCTGGTGACCATCGTGTCGGAGGGGGCGGTGGCGGCGGGCGTGCGACGCATCGAGGCGAAGACTGGCGCGGCCGCGCGCCACCACCTCAACGCCAAGTCGTCGAACCTCGACGAACTCGCCGCCCTGCTCAAAGCCCCCGAGGACGAGGCCGGCCGGCGGCTTGCCGTCCTCCTCGACGAGCGGCGTCGGCTGGAGCGCGAGCTGTCGGACGCGCGCCGCAAGCTCGCCATGGCCGGCGAGGGCGGTGCCGCCGCGCCGGCGTTCGCGGAGGTCGCCGGCGTGCGCTTCCTCGGGCGCGCCGTGTCCGGCGTCGAGATGAAGGATCTCAAAGCGCTCGCCGACGAGGCCAAGCAGTCGATCGGGTCGGGGATCGTCGCCATCGTCGGCGTCAGCGGTGACGGCAAGGCCGGCGTGGTCGTCGGCGTCACGGCGGACCTCATCGCGCGCTTCGACGCGGTCGGCCTCGTGCGCGCCGCGGCGGCGGAACTTGGCGGCAAGGGCGGCGGCGGCCGGCGCGACATGGCGCAGGCCGGCGGACCGGACGGCCACGCATCCCAGCGCGCGATCGACGCCGTCGGCGCACTGCTCACCCAGGCCGCTGCCTGAGTAAAAAGACATAGTAGTCTTGCCATTGCTGAAATTACCAAGTATAGGGGAACCGGACCAGCTGCTGCCTGTTTCAATCCCGAACTCTGGGAGCAACTGCGATGCCGGTCGGCAACCTTCTTTACTGGGCTTTGGTCTTTCTCGTCATCGCCGTGGTGGCGGGCTTCCTTGGCTTCGGCGGCGCGGCCGGCGCGGCATCGAGTGCTGCCTCGCTGATCTTCTACGTCGCGATCATTCTGCTCATCATCTCGTTGATCATGAACTTCGTCCGGCGCTGAACCGTCGACGTGGTGCGCGCGCCTCGGTCGACGAGGCTGGTACGCGCGATTCCCGTCGGTTTGGCGCAGTACCTGTCCGGTCGGCTGCGACGCCCCGGCATCGCAGTTGCGGCGTCGCCGGACAGGGTCGGGTGTCTCGGCAGCGGCCCTTGCCGATTGGCGCGGGCGGACTTGAACGTTCCTGTCGTGCCCGAGCGCGCCAGCCGTTCATCGGACGACAAGGATCGATCTGGCATGGTCGGTTCTGACCATGAAGCGCGTCGCGATATTCTTTACCCTTGCCCTCCTGCTGCCTGCCGCCGCCACCGCGGCCGAGCGCGGTCTGCTCTGGCGCGTGGTGCAGACCTGTGTCGCAAGCCATCAACTCATCGGTGCCGCGTTCCCCTGCCTCGCCGTGAACACGCAAGACGGAACTGAGCGTGGCTATGCCGTGGTGCGCGCGCCCTTCGAGGCCGCGCACATCGTGGTGACGCCGACGATGCCCACCATCGGCATCGAGGCGGCGCACCTGCGCGGCGACGCCGCGCCGAACTACTTCGCCGACGCGTGGGCGTCCCGCCACTACGTCACCGACGGCCTCGTGCGGCCGCCGGGACGTGGCGACCTTGCTCTGGCGGTGAACTCGCGGCTCGGGCGCAGCCAGGACCAGCTCCACATCCACGTCGATTGCATCCGCCAGGACGTCAAGCGCGCGCTGGCGGCGTCGAAGGCGATTCATTCAGGCGCCTGGACGCGGGTCGCCGTGCTGCCGCGCGCCCCGCGCTACGAGGCGACGGCGCTCGACGAACAGGACTTCGCCCGCACCAACATCTTCGCGCTGGTGCAGGCCGGCCTTCACGTCGATCCATCCGCGATGGACGAGGTCACGGTTGTGGTGGTCGGCGCCGAGCTTGCGGGACGCCCGGGCTTCATCGTCCTTGCACGACGGCGGCTGCCCAACAGCCGCGACGAAGCGCATGGCGAAGCTTTGATGGACCACGCCTGCGCCGGCCTCCTCCGCTGACGCGTCCACGCCGGACGGTTGCTGCGGTTCAGACCCGCATCGGCATCAGCACGTAGAGTGCTGCGGCGCCGTCGCGGTCGAGCACCAGCGTCGGCGATCCGGGATCGGCCATCTTGAACAGGGCGGTATCGGATTCGATCTGCGCGGTGATGTCGAGCAGGTAGCGGGCGTTGAACCCGATATCGAGCGGCGCCGCGTCGTAGTCGACCTCAAGCTCCTCGACGGCCGAGCCGCTGTCGGGATTGGTGACCGAAAGCGTCAGCTTGCCGTCGGCGACGGCGAGCTTCACCGCGCGCCCGCGCTCGGAGGAGATGGTCGAGACGCGGTCGACGGCGGCGGCGAAGGGCGCGCGCTCGACGGTGAGGCGTTTGTCGTTGCCGCTCGGGATGACCCGAAGGTAGTCGGGAAAGGTGCCGTCGATCAGCTTGGAGGTCAGCACCACGTCGCCGAAGGTGAAGCGGATCTTGGCGGTGGACACCTCCACCGTGATCTCGGTGGCGTTGGCCTCGGCAAGTCGCTGTACCTCGGCCACCGTCTTGCGCGGCACGATGATGCCCGGCATGCCGGACGAGCCCTCGGGTGCCGGCACCTCCACGCGGGCGAGGCGGTGCCCGTCGGTCGCCACCGCGCGCAGCATGGTGGCCCCGTCGACCTCGATGGTGTGCATGTAGATGCCGTTGAGGTAGTACCGCGTTTCCTCGTTCGAGATGGCGAACTGCGTCTTGTCGATGAGCTTGCGCAGGTCGGCGCCGCCGATGGTGAAGCGGTGGCTCATCTCGCCGGCGGTGAGGTCGGGGAAGTCGGTTTCCGGCAGCGCCTGGAGATTGAAGCGCGAGCGTCCGGAGCGCAGCACGAATTGCGCGCTGTCGCCGGCGTTCTCCAGGCTGACCTGGGCACCGTCGGGGAACTTGCGGACGATGTCATGGAGGATGTGCGCCGGCAGCGTCGTCGACCCGCGCTGGCCGACGTCGGCGGGGACGATCTCCGTCACCTCGAGGTCGAGGTCGGTCGCCTTCAGCGTCAGCGACTGCCCGTCGGCGCGCAGCAGCACGTTGGACAGGATCGGGATGGTGTTGCGCCGTTCCACCACGCGGTGGACGTGGCCGAGCGACCTGAGCAGCGTGGCTCGTTCCAGTGTGACCTTCACGACGCGCGTTCCATCCGTTTCGCCAGCCGGCCCCGTTCGACCTGCCGCAACCGGCTGGACGCCGGGTGGGTCGGGAACTGTGGCGTGGCTTCGCCCACAGCGCAAGGAGAGATGGCGGCACCCGCCCATTTCACTTGCCTGGGGCGTGGACATCCCCGATAGGCTGGCAACCCACCATAGCCGACGCGTCCGATCCCTCGACGCGAACCAGCCTTTGCCGCGAGACAACCCTTGTCGCGAGTCGTGAAGTTGTTGCTGCTCTTCGTTCCCTGCGTGCTGGCCCTCGCGGCGCCGCTCTACAATCTCGACGACCCGCGCCTGTTCGGCGTCCCATTCCTCTATTGGTCGCTGTTCGCCCTGGTGCCGCTGTCGGCCGTGGCGATCTACGGCGCCTTCAGGATCGATCGGGCGCGGGGACGGGCGTGAACGGTCCCCCGCAGCCGAACTGGCCGGCGACGGTCGTGTTCGTCGCCTTCTTCGGCCTCGTCACCGTGCTCGGCTTCGTCGCCGGGCGCTGGCGGCGCGGCGACCTCAGCGACCTCCACGAGTGGGGCCTGGGCGGGCGCCGCTTCGGTGCCTGGGTGTCGTGGTTCCTCATCGGCGGCGACCTTTACACCGCCTATACGGTGATCGCGGTGCCGGCGCTGGTCTACGCCAACGGCGCCTTCGGCCTGTTCGCCGTGCCCTACACCATCCTGATCTATCCCCTGCTTTACCTGATCTTCCCGCGTTTGTGGACGGTGACCCATCGCAAGGGCTACGTCACCGCCGCCGACTACCTCCACGGCCGTTTCGGCAACCGCTGGCTGGCGCTGGCCGTCGCCGTTACCGGCATCGTCGCCACCATGCCCTACATCGCCCTCCAGCTCGTCGGCATGGAAAAGGTCATCGAGGCGCTGGGTTTCAACAATCCGGGCGTCGCGATCACCGTCGCCTTCGCGATCCTCGCACTCTACACCTACTCGTCGGGGCTGCGCGCGCCGGCCCTCATCGCCTTCGTCAAGGACGTGATGATCTACGTCTTCGTGATCGCGGCGGTGGTGGTGGTGCCCGCCAAGCTCGGCGGCTACGCGGCGGTGTTCGACAGGGCCGGCGCCCTGCTCGCCGCCAAGGCCGCGGCGACCCACAGGCCGGCGGGGCTGCTCCTTCAGCCGGCGCAGTTCGCGCCCTTCATCACGCTGGCGCTCGGTTCGGCGCTGGCGCTGTTCATGTACCCGCACTCGATCACGGGCATCCTGTCCGCCTCCACCGGCACGGCGATCCGGCGCAACGCCTACATGCTCCCGGCCTACTCGCTGGTGCTCGGCCTCATCGCCGTGATGGGCTACATGGCGCTCGCCGACGGCATCAAGGTCGAGAACCCGCAGGACGCGGTGCCACGCCTGTTCCTCCACGTGTTTCCCGGCTGGTTCGCCGGCTTCGCCTTCGCCGGCATCGCCATCGGCGCGCTGGTGCCGGCGGCGGTGATGTCGATCGGGGCGGCAAACACCTTCACCCGCAACATCTGGAAGCCCTTCGTCGATCCTGGCATGGCTCCGGCGCGGGAAGCCCACCTCGCCAAGCTCGTCAGCCTGTTGGTCAAGGTCGGCGCCCTGCTCGTCATCCTGTTCATGCCGACCGCCTTCGCCATCGACCTGCAGCTGCTCGGCGGCGTGTGGATGGTGCAGATCTTTCCCGCGATGGTGCTCGGCCTGTTCACCACCCGCTTCTTCTCGGGCTGGGCACTCACGGCCGGCTGGGCGGCCGGCATCGCCGCCGGCACGGCGCTCTCCGCCGGCACCACCGCCTGGGTGCCGACGCACGCGCTGCCGGGCACGGGCGTGACGGTGTACAACGGCCTCACCGCGCTCGCCCTCAATCTTGCGGTGGCGAGCGTGCTTTCCGCCGTGCTGCCCGACCGGTCGCAGAGCGACATCAGCGCCGCCGACTACGAGGAGCTGGCCCTGGCTGAATGAGCGGGGGTCACGCGCCGGGCGCCCGTTCCATCGCGGCGAGGCGCTGGCGGGCGAGCGTCAACGCGACGGCGCAGGCGTTGGACACGTTGAGGCTTTTCACGGCGCCGGGCATGTCGAGGCGCGCCAGCGCGTCGCACCGCTCGCGTGTCAGGCGCCGCAACCCTGCACCCTCGGCGCCGAGCACCAGCGCCAGCGGACGGCGCCCCACGGCCGCGTCGAAGTCGGCGGCACCGTCGGAGTCGAGGCCAACGCGCCAGTAGCCCATGTCGCCCAGCTCGTCGAGCGCGCGGGCGAGGTTCACCACGATCGCGACCGCCAGATGGTCGAGGCCGCCCGACGCCGCCTTCGCGACGACCCCCGACATCGCCGGCGCGTGCCGCTCCGTCAGCACCAGCGCGTCCACGGCGAAGGCCGCGGCGGTGCGCACGATGGCGCCGACATTGTGAGGATCGGTGATCTGGTCGAGCACCAGGACCAGCCCGCTGCGGTCCGTGATGTCGGCGAGGGCGATCGGCTCCACCGGACCCGCTTCCAGCAGCACGCCCTGATGCACGGCCCCGGTCCCGAGCCGCCGCGTCAGCTCGTCACTCGTGACGAGACGTGCCGGCGCGAGCCCGGCGGCGGCGATGAGCTCCGCAAGCTTGGCGGCGGCCGCCTCCGTGGCGTAGAGGGCTTGGAATCGCCGCCGTCGCGCTTCAAGCGCCGCGCGCACCGCGTGGAAGCCGTAGATCGATGTCGTGCTGCGGTTGCGCGCGTGCGCGCCTGCAGCGTCGTCGGGCTGTGGCGCGTCGCGCCGGGCGGGAGGGCGCCCGCCACCGGCCCGCGCGTCGCCGGCCTGACCGTCTGCGGCCTTGCCGGGATGGCGCCGCGACCCGTCGCGCGCAGTCGAGGGGACCGTGCCATCGCGCTCGGCCGCGCTGCGCGTCCTCGGTGGGCGTCTCGTCACGGTGGGGGGCTCGGGGGCGATCGATCGACGGGAACACCCCATGGCACGGTTGACCGTGGAACCGCAAACGGCGGCCAAGGACGCGGTCCCGGAGCTGATGGAGGACCGACGAGCGGCCGGCAAGGGTTGACAGGGCCGGCGGCTGTTTCCATAAGCCTGCGCTCGCAGGTGCCGGTGATGGCGCGTGCCCGACCCGGCGCGTGACCGGGCCGGCGTGCAATGGGAGAGTGTCCCGAGCGGCAAAGGGGGCGGACTGTAAATCCGCTGGCTATGCCTTCGAAGGTTCGAGTCCTTCCTCTCCCACCACCTCGATTCGCGCACACCCCGGCGTGCCGGGCAGCGCGCGCGATGGGCGCTAGCGGGCACGCGGCCTGTCGGATGATCGATTTGGAACCCGTCCTGCAATTGAGCCTTGGTAATCGTGCGAATCGTAAGCAGAGCTGCAAGCATCCCGGCGCAGGACTTCAAATCTCCCGGGACCGTCGGCACTTTGCCGCACTCAGCCTTACGGCACGGCATGCTAAACGCGACGGCCGTTTTCAAGGGCCGGCGTAGCGACGCGGGCTCGACCATCGTGCGTGGCGTTTGGCCAGCGTCTTTCGCGCGATCGCCGCACCGGCGAAAAGGAGATCGTGGATGAATATGCAGGTTGACGTCGGTCGAAGTCCGGCCGGGTCCAAACGCGATGCCGGGCGCGAACGGATCGGCGTCGCGCTTGTCGGGCTCGGCGGCGCGGTCGCCACCACCGCCATCGCCGGCATCGAGATGATCAAGGCCGGCAAGAACGACCGCACCGGCTTGCCGCTCGCCGAACTCGGCGTGCCCGGTCTCGCCGACTACCGCGACCTCGTATTTTCCGGCTGGGACGTCAACGGCGACGACCTCGCCACCGCCGCCGAGAAGCACGGCGTGCTCGACCGCGACGCGCTGGCCCAGGGCGGCAAGGCGTTGCGCGGCATCAGGCCGATGCAGGCGGTCGGCTCGGCGGCCTTTTGCAAGAATGTCGATGGCGAGAACAAGTTCAGCGCCGCCAGCCACCGTGCCGCCGTGGAGCGCATCGCCGACGACCTCGCCCGCTTCAAGCGCGACAGCGGCGTCGACCGCGTGGTGATGGTCAATCTCGCATCGACCGAGCGCTACCCTGACCTCGACGCGCCCGCGCTGCAGGACCTCGCCGCCTTCGAGAAGGGCCTCGACGAGTCGGACGCGGCCATCGGCCCGGCGATGCTCTACGCCTATGCCGCGATCAAAAGCGGCAATCCCTACGCCAACTTTTCCCCCTCCGTGTCGGCCGACGCCAAGCCGCTGGTGCAGCTCGCCCGCGACCGCAACGTCGCCGTCGCCGGCAAGGACGGCAAGACCGGCCAGACCTTCATGAAGACGGTGATCGCCCCGGCGCTGCGCGCCCGTTCGCTCCACGTCGACGGCTGGTTCTCCACCAACATCCTCGGCAACCGCGACGGCCTCGCTCTCGACGACCCGAACTCGCTGAAGTCCAAGCTCGGCACCAAGAAGAGCGTGCTCGACCAGATGCTCGGCTATCGCGTCGAGGACCACATCATCGACATCCGGTACTACCGCCCCCGCGGCGACGACAAGGAAGCCTGGGACAACATCGACATCACCGGATTCATGGGTCAGCGCATGCAGATCAAGGTGAACTTCCTGTGCAAGGACTCGATCCTCGCCGCGC
>CAXTFM010000142.1:0-9441 GCA_964243435.1 uncultured Beijerinckiaceae bacterium | reverse complement strand
CCTTCGCCGAGGTACACGCGGCGCACGTCGGCATCGGCGCGGATGGCGTCGGGCGTGCCCTGTGCAAGCAGGCGGCCCTGGTGCAGCACCACGATGTGGTCGGCCAGCCCCATGATCAACTTCATCTTGTGTTCGACCAGAAGCACGGTGCGTTCCGCGGCGAGGCGGGCGACGAGATCCATCATCTCGCGGGTTTCCTCCGGGCTCATGCCGGCAGTCGGCTCGTCGAGCAGCAGCAGGCGCGGCTTGGCGGCAAGGGCCACGGCGATCTCCAGCGCGCGCTGCTCGCCATGCGCCAGCGTCGCGGCCGGCCGGTGCCGCCGCCCGGCGAGACCGACGTCGGCGAGCAGCGCGTCCGCCTCGTCCGCCAGCGCAGGGTAATGCGCGCGGCCACGCCACAAACCGAAGCGGGCCGGCGCATGGACGGCCTGGGCGGCGAGGCGCACGTTCTCGTGGGCCGACAGCTGCGGGAACAGGTTGGTGATCTGGTAGGAGCGCGAGATTCCCATGCGGGCGAAGCGATGCGGCCTGGCGCCGGCGATATCGGTGCCATCGAACACGATGCGCCCGCTCGTCGGCGCCGTCGCGCCCGCCAGGATGGAGAAGAAGGTGCTCTTGCCCGCGCCGTTGGGTCCGATCACGGCGGTCAGTCTGTTTCGCGCGAAGGCGACGTCGATGTCGTCCAGCGCGGTGAAGGCGCCGTAGCGCTTGCCGATGCCGTGCGCGGCGAGGATCGCCGGCTCGCTCATCGCACCGGTCCCACACGCGCCGCAAGCGTGCCCCATAGGCCGCGCGGCAGGAACAGCACCGCTCCGATGAAGGCGACGCCGACCACGAGCTGCCAGTGCGGGGTCCAGATTGAGACGACGTCCTCGATCAGGAGGTACGCGGCTGCACCGACGAAGGGACCGAGGAAGGTGCCGGTGCCACCCAGCAGCACCATCATCACTGCAATGCCGGAGGTTTGATAGAACAGCAGGTCGATCGGCACGATAGACAGGTGCAGCGCGTCGAGCGCACCGGCGAGGCCGCAGAGCAGGCCGGAGATGACGAAGGCGACGAGTTTTAGCGTCCTCACGTCGTAGCCGCAGGCGAGCGCCCGGTTCTCGTTCTCGCGCACGGCCTCGATCGCCGCGCCGAAGGGCGAGGCCAGCAGGCGCGACACCATCCAAAGTGCCGCGACCACGACGAGGAGGATGGCGTAGTACTTGACCCGTGGGTCGAGGATGTTCAGCGCGAAGGGACCGAGGCGCAGCGTCGAGATGGAAAAGCCGCGCAGGCCATTCTCGCCGCCGGTCCAGTCGGATGCCTGGAAGGCGACGTAGTACACGAGCTGGGCCAGCGCCAACGTGACCATGCTGAAGTAGATGCCACGCGAGCGGATCGACAGCGCGCCGATGCAAAGCGCGAGTGCGCCCGAAGCGACGACGCCGACGAGGATCGCCGGCGCCCAGCCCAGCCCGAACTGCGCCAGCGCGATGCCGGTGCCGTAGGCCCCCGCGCCGATGAAGGCGGCATGGCCGAAGGACAGGAGGCCGGTGTAGCCGAACAGGAGATTGAAGCCGGTGGCGTAGAGTCCGTAGATCAGGATGTTCACGGCCAGCGCCTGCGAAGGCACGACCCAGGGCAGGATTGCCAGCGCGGCGGCGACGGCCGGCACCCGCCAGGGGCGCGCGGCAGGACGCGCAACCCGCTCGACGGCACTCGGCGGGGGGGCAGCAGGCGACGGCGTCGCGGCCGCCAAGGCGTCGGGAACGCTCAACGCGCGGCGCTCCCGCGCCCGAACAGCCCCTGCGGCCGCACGAGCAGCACCAGGGCCATCAGGGCGAACATGGAGATCGTCGCCATTTCCGGCCGCCACAGGGCCGTGAGGCTCGAAACAACCCCGACCAGCATGCCGGCGACCACGCCGCCGACGAGCGAGCCCATGCCGCCGATCACCGTCACCACGAAGGCCTCGATCAGCACGGTCGCACCCATTTCGGGGTTGACGCTGCGCATCGGCGCGGCGAGCAGGCCGGCCAGCGCCGCCAGCGCCGTGCCGATGCCGAAGACGACAAGGAAGACGCGCTTCACGTCGATGCCGAGCACGGCCATGATCTCGGGGTCGCGCGATGCGGCGCGGACGATGAGGCCGAAGCGCGTGCGCTCAAGCAACAGCCACAGCGCCAGCATCAGCACGGTTGTCACGGCGATGACGAACAGCCGGTAGGCCGGGAAGTAGCCGAGCTGCTCGACGTCGATGCCACCTGACAGCACCGCCGGAGTCTCGAAGGCTTGACCGTCCGAGCCGTAAAGGATGCGCACGGCCTCGACCAGCACGTAGCTCAGGCCGAAGGTGAGCAGCAGCGGCTCGTCCGGGCCGCGCCCGTAGAGCGGGCGGACCAGTACCCGTTCCACCACCATGCCCAAGATGCCGACGAGGACCGGCACGGCGACGAGCGCCAGCCAGAAGCTGCCGGTCAGCCCCAGCACGAAGACACCGGCATAGGCACCGACCATGTAAAAGGCGCCGTGGGCGAAGTTGACCACGCCGAGCATGCCGAAGATCACGGACAGGCCGGTGGACAGCAGCACGAACACGGTGCCGAGCGCGACGCCCGTGAAAAGCTGCGCGACAACGAGGTCGAGACTCATCGAGCGGCCGTGTGCCCGAGGTCGGTGCAGGAGCGCAGGTCAGCCTCGTTGCCGGGGTCGACGGCGAGGATGTCGAACAGGTCGGTCGGCCCCGTCATCGCCGCGCGAGCCTTGGATTGCAGGATAAGGATCGACTGCACGGCCTGATGGTCGCAGGTGCGCATCGTTTCCGGTCCCTTGTAGGTGTCATACCTCAAGCCTTCGAGCACGCGGGACACATCGGGTGCGGCTGTGCCGCCGGCGCGGCGCATGGCGTCGAGCACGAGGCGGAGGCCGCCGTAGCCATAGGCGCCGTAGTCCGAGGGCACGCCGCCGCCGGTGTCGGCGCGGTAAAGGTCGTTGAAGGCCTTGGCCTCCGGCACCGTGTTTTCCAGCTGCCAGTAGTAGTTCGCGCCGCCGACCACGCCCTCGAAGGCCTCGGGACTGCCGGCGAGGCGCTGGTTGTAGAGCAGCACCGGCACCACGATCCGGGCCTGGCGCTTGAGGCCGAAATCGGCGGCCTGCTTGATCGCGTTGACTTGGTCGCGGCCGAAGTTGCAGATGCAAACGACGTCGGCCTTGGCGGCGCGCAGCCGCGGCAGGAAGGTCGAATAGTCCGGCGCGCCGAAGGGGTGCTTCAGTTCGAGCACGACCTCGACGCCGGGCATGGCGGCGATGGCGCGCTTGAAGCCCGCCGCCATTTCCTGACCGTAGGCGTAGTCGGCGTAAAGGATCGCGACCTTCATGCCCGACTTGAACGTGTGGCGCGCCACGGCGCCGGCGGTCATGTGCGGGTTCAGAGCCTCGTGAAAGGTGGTGCGGCTGAAGTCCGGTGCGGCGGTGATCGCGTCGGACTGACTGATCGACACGTAAAGCACGCCGCGCGCCTTGGTCACCTCGTTGACGGCGAGCTGGACCGAGCTCGATAGCGCGCCGACGATGCAGTCCACCCTGTCCGTTTCGATCAGCTCCAGCGTGCGGGTCGCCGCCTCGCCGGGGTTCAACTTGTCGTCGCGCACCAGCAATTCGACCTGACGCCCGTTGAGGCCGCCGGCGGCGTTGAACTGCTTCACCGCAAGGGTCGCGCAGCGCACCTGGTCCTTGGCCTCGGCGCCGAATGGTCCGGTGAGCGGGGTGGGAAAGCCGATGCGGATCGGCTGGTCGGCGGCACGCGCCGTTCGCAGCAGGAGCGCGGGCATCGCCAGCGCCGCTCCCGTGCCGGCGACCACCGCGCGCCGGTCGAGCACTCGTGCATCCCTCATCGTTCTTGCCCCCGTCACGTTTCTTTTCTTGCCGTCTCAGATGCGCCCGAGCGACTTGAGGATGCGGTCAGGCGTCATCGGAATTTCGGTCAGCCGGGCGCCCAGCGGGCGCAGCGCGTCGTTGACGGCGTTGAGCACGGCGGCCGCAGAGCCCGCGGTGCCGGCCTCGCCGGCCCCCTTGGCGCCCAGCTCGGTGAAAGCGGTCGGCGTGGACACGTGGCCGACGTGAATGTCCGGCATCTCCGCCGCCATCGGCACGAGGTAGTCGGCCATGGTGCCGTTGAGCAGTTGTCCGTCCCCGTCGTACTGGCATTCCTCGAACAGGGCGGCGCCGATGCCCTGCACGACGCCGCCGCGCACCTGCTCGTCGACCAGCAGCGGGTTGAGGATGCGCCCGCAATCCTCCACCACCCAATGCCCGAGCAGGCGCACGAAGCCGGTGTCGACGTCGACCTCGACGTGGCTCGCTTGGATGCCGTTGGTGAAGGCGAAGGGTTGGCCGCGCGGCACGTGGTTGCGGGCGGCCGTCATCTGCGCCTGCACGCCCGGCGGCAGCGTGTCTGGCCGGTAGTAGGCGATGCGTGCCAGCTCGGCGACGCTCATGCGCTCGCGCCTGTCGACGGCGTCGACGACCACCCCCTCGACGATGTCGAGCGCGTCGGGCTTTTCCTGGAGGATGGCGGCGGCAAGCTCCAGCAGTTGAGCGCGCAACGCGCGGCCGGTCATCAGCACGGTTTCACCACCGATGCTGGCGCCGCGCGAGGCCCAGGTGGCGCCGCCCGACGGCGTCGTGTCGGTGTCGCCTGTGATGACGCGGACCGTATCCAGCGGCACGCCCAGCGCGGACGCGGCAACCTGCGCCATCACCGTCTCGGTGCCCTGGCCCTGCTCTGTGACGCTGACCTGGCAGCGCACCGAGCCGGTAGGGTCAACCGTCAACACGCAGCCGTCCTGCGCCGTGATGCGGGCGCCGCCGACGCCGTAGAATGCCGGGCCGGGGCTGGTGATCTCGATGAACACGGCGATGCCGATGCCGCGGTACACGCCTCGCAGCCGTGCCTCGGCCTGGTCTCGGCGCAACGCCTCGTAGCCGCACGCTTCGGCCAGCGCATCGAGGCATTGGTGGTGGGACAGGCGCTCGAAGGTGTAGCCGGTCGGCGATCGGTAGGGGTAGGCGTCGTCGGTCAGCAGGTTGCGGCGGCGGATCTCCAGCGCATCGAGGCCCAGCGCCGCCGCCGCCTCGTCGATCAGCGCTTCCGTGACCGCGCAGGCGATCGGATGACCGACGGCCCGGTACTGGCTCATCATCGCCTTGTTCTGGTAGGCGACCCGCAGCAGGGCGCGGTAGTTGCGGTTGGCGTAGGGGCCGCCCATCAGCCGTACGGCCTGATTGCCCTCGACCGCGCTGGTCCGGGGATAGGCCGAGTACGGGCCGACGCCGGTGATGTCGTCGACCTCCATCGCGGTGATGATGCCGTCGGTGTCGACGCCGAGCTTGGCGCGCACGCGGTGCGAGCGGGTGTGGATGTCGGCGACGAAGGACTCGAGCCGGTCGGCGGCGAACTTGACCGGGCGCCGCAACATCACTGCGAGCGCGGCGGTGGCCATCTCGTCGCCATACACGTGCAGCTTCATGCCGAACGAACCGCCGACGTCCTTGGCTACGACGCGCACGTTGGCCTGCGGCAGGCCGAGGTGGCGCGCGAACACGTCCTGCATCTGGTAGGGCGTTTGCGTCGACTGGTGCACGGTGAGGCGGTTCTCGCTGGCATCGTAGTCGGCGAGGATGGCGCGGGGCTCCAGCGTGACGGCGGTATGACGGTTGAAGCGCCAATCACCGTCGACGAGGGCGTGCGCTGCGGCGAAGCCCGCATCAGGTTCGCCGCTCGACAGGTCGAGCCTGAAGGCGAGATTGTCGCCGAGGTCGGGGTGGATCGGCATCGCGCCGGGCGCCAGCGCCGCGTCGGGATCGACCACCGCGGCCAGGGTCTCGTAGGTGACCTCGATCAGGTCGATCGCGTCCTCGGCGAGCACCCGGCTCATCGCCACCACGGCGACCACCGGCTCGCCGAGCCACACGACCTTGTCGATGGCCAGCGCCGGCTGCGGCGCCGATTTCAGGCCGGGAAAATGCGTCAGCACGCCGACCCAGGGCTCGCAGCGTTCCGCGATGTCCCGCCCCGTCGCGACATGGACTACGCCGGGCGCCATGCGCGCCGCGTCGGCGTCGATCGCGACGATGCGTGCGTGGGCGTGCGGCGCGCGCAGAAAGGCGACGTGAACCGTGCGGGCGGGGCATGGCAGGTCGTCGGTGAAGCGGCCGACGCCCTGCGCCAGTCGGCGCGCGTTGGGGCGCGGCACGCTGCGGCCGATGTAGCTGTTCGGCCGATCGACCGGCGACAGGGCCGAACGGATCCCCGCAGCCCCGCTCACGGCGCTTCCGCCCGGCTGGCGAGGCAAGCCGCGGCTGCGGCGACCGCGTCGACGATGGCGTGGTACCCGGTGCAGCGGCAAAAGTTGCCGGAGATGCGCTCGCGGATCGCCTCGCGCGAGGGATGCACGTCCTCGCGCAGCAGTTCCAGCGCGGTGATCAGCATGCCGGGCGTACAGTAGCCGCATTGCAGCGCGTTGCGCTCGCAGAAGGCATCCTGCAGCGCGCGCAGGGTCGGGTCGGCCGCCTCGCTCAAGCCCTCCACCGTTTCGACGAAGCAGCCCTCCGCCTGCACGGCCAGCACGAGGCAGGAGCGCACCGCGGCGTCGTCCAGCATCACCGTGCAGGCACCGCACACCCCGTGCTCGCAGCCCAGGTGCGTGCCGGTGAGGCCGAGCTTGCCGCGCAGCACGTCGCCAAGATGGGTGCGCGGCTCGATGGCGACCGTCGTGTCCAAGCCGTTGACGCTGAAGTTGATGGTTTCAACGGGCAACGGCCGGCCCCCGCAGAAAGGGACCCGCGACCTCCGCGACAACGCGGCCGAGCAGGACGCGGGCAAGGTGAAGGCAAGCCGCCCCGGAGACGAGAGGCGTCGAGGCGGGTCGAAGGTCGCGGCCGAGCGCCTCCTGGGCCAGTCGCACGCGGTCGGCATCGGCGACGCCTTCGTCGGTGAGCACCTGCGCCGCGTCGCGCGCGAACACCGGGCGGTCGCCAACCGAGAAGAAGACTGGCGCGACGGCGTCGAAGAGGAGGCGGCCGGGACGCGGCCGGCCGTGCAGGGCGAAACCGACCATGGCGTAGTCGCCCGACCGCCGGGCCAACTCGGCAAAGCCAGGGCGCCAACCATCCGCGACGGCGTCCAACTCGACACCGGTGAGGATTTCCCCCGGTGCCACCGCCGTCTCGTGCAGCCCGAGGAAGAAGTCGCTTGCCGCCACGGTGCGTTTGCCCGCGCGTCCGGCGACGTGCATGCGGGCGCCGAGCGCGAGGACGCAGGCCGGGAACTCGGAGGCTGGATCGGCGTGGGCGATACTGCCGCCAAAGGTGCCTCGGTTGCGGATCGCGGCATGGGCGACGTGCTTGACCGCCTGCGCCAACAGCGGCGCGCAGCGCGCCACATCGGGCGAGCGCAGGATTTCGACGTGGCGCACCAGCGCGCCGATCAGGAGCCGCTCGCGATCGCCATCATGCAGCACGCGAATGCTGCGCAGTGCCTCGATGCCGCCGATGTCGACGAGGTGGCCCGGCGCGGCCAGGCGCAGGTTGAGCGCCGGTATCAGGCTCTGGCCGCCGGCAATGATCCGTGCCTCGTCGCCGTGCCGGGCGAGCAGCTGGAGCGCCTGCTCCAGCGACCGTGCCCGATGGTACGTGAACTCGCGCGCTTTCACCCAAGTCTCGTCATCTGGACCGCTACCGCTTGTTGACCAACTGGTCGCAAGGCTTATTGGACTGGCCGTTCGGGTCAACTATGACGAAGGGATGGGTGGTCAGTTGATCGTAACGCGACGCCCGCGCATGACGGCGGGCGAGCGCGAGGCGATGATCGTCGCGCGCGCAATCAGCGTCGTCGCGCAAGAAGGCTTCGACCTCAGCGTGCGCGATCTGGCGAAGCGGATCGGCGTCCCGCATTCCGTTTTGTTCCGCCATTTCCCCACCAAGGCGGCCCTGTCGAAGCGCATCTACGACGAGGTGTTCGTGTCGCGGCTCAGCCCCGAATGGCCGCTCCTGCTCGCGGATGAAACGGTATCCCTCGCCGACCGGCTGCTACGCTTCTACCGTGCCTACACCGCGGCGATCTTCAGCCCAACCTGGGTGCGCATCTTTCTTTTCGCCGGGTTGAAGGGTACGCCGCTCAACACCGACTACTTCGCCATTCTGAACGCGCAGGTGCTGGAGCCGATCTGTGCGGCGGTACGGCGGCATGTCGAACAAGCCGATGCGGACCGTAGGCCGCCGACCGCGGGGGAGATGGAGCGAGCGTGGGGCCTTCACGGCCGCATCGTCTACCTAGCCATCCGCCAGCACGTGTACCGCCGGCCGGTGCCCGCCTCAATCGATGCGTTGCTGGGCGACGCTGTCGCCGCCTTCCTCGACGAGGCTGGTCGCGTCGAGGCGCTCACGGCGCCTGCCGCGCTTCCATCCGCCGTGGCGCCCGTCCCGGTCGCCACCCATTCGCGCAGAATGAGCGCGGACCTGCGGGTGCGCGCCATCATCGAGGGTGCCGTCACCTACTTCGCCAGGCACGGTATCAACGGCCAGATGCGCGAACTCGCGCGCCATCTCGGCATCACGCACTCGCTGCTGTTCCACTACTTCCCCCGCAAGCAGGATCTAGTCGACCAAGTATACGTCGACGTATTCGAGCGCCCTTGGCAGGCCGTGAGACCGCACTTGCGCGACGACGGGCGTCCGCTCGCCGAACGGCTGATCGCTTTCTACCGCGACTACCTTGCGATCGTCGATCGCGCGGAGTGGATACGCATCTTCATCTCCGCCGGCCTCCACGACGTCGGACTTTGCGCGCGCTACCTCGACCTCGTTGAGTGCCATGTCATCGACGTGGTGGCCGAAGCGGCGCGGCACGCCATCGACGCACCCTCTCAACAGGACTGCCGCGAACACGCGTGGGGCCTGCACGGCCAGATCGTCTACAGCGCGATCCGCAACCATATCTACGGTATGCCGACGCTTTCCTCGCAGCAGGCTGCGGTCGAGGCCGCCGTCGCGCTCTTCCTTGCCTCGATCAAGCGTCGCTCTCTGCTTCGCGTCCGGCCGCGATGCGACGCCGAGCGAACGACCGCTCTGGGAAGCGTTCAGAAGCATCGGGAGCGACGGTGATGGGCGCTGAGCTTCAGGGTGGTCATGGCCGTGAGCACGTCCACGCCTTTGGGTGCGATTTACAACGAAGCGGTCGCTCTTTCGCCGCCAACGCTCCTGGTGAGGACGCGCGGCATCGTCCAGCCCTGCCGTGTGACGTAGGTCAGGAGCCAAGGTAGTAGTTTGCTCCCATTGTTTGATGCTGCAACTTGCTTCTCCGAGTGGAGGCATGCGCCATGGGTCAGGTTCTGCACGGGAGCGCCACGATGAACTCTTCCGCACCCACGCCTGCGCTTGGCTCAACGTCGAGCACCG
>CAXTFM010000141.1:0-9527 GCA_964243435.1 uncultured Beijerinckiaceae bacterium | reverse complement strand
CCGACTTGCCCGAGCCGGTGGTGCCGGCGACGAGCAGGTGGGGCATCTTGGCGAGGTCGACGATCACCGGCTCGCCGCCGATGTTCTTGCCGAGGGCGATGGCGAGGCTGTGGTTCGTCTTGTCGAAGTCCTGCGACGCGAGGAGCTCGCGCAGGAACACGGTTTCGCGGCGCTGGTTCGGCAGCTCGATGCCGATGGCGTTGCGCCCCGGCACCACGGCGACGCGCGCCGAAAGCGCCGACATCGAGCGGGCGATGTCGTCGGCGAGGCCGATGACGCGCGAGGACTTCATGCCCGGTGCGGGCTCCAGCTCGTACAGCGTCACCACCGGGCCGGCGCGAACGTGGATGATCTCGCCGCGGATGCCGAAATCCTCCAGGGTGGTTTCGAGCAGCCGGGCGTTCTGCTCCAGCATCTCGGCGGTCAGCGCGTTGCCTTCGGGCTTGCGTACCTCGCCGAGCAGGGCGGCGGCCGGGTACTCGTATTCGATGGCGAGCGCGGCGCGGCGCGGCATGGCCGGCGCCGGCTCGGCTTGCAGCGTCACCCGTGCCGCCACGGCGGCGGGCGACACCTCGGCCGGGGGCGCGGCGTCGATGGCCTCGACGGCGAAGGCCTCCGCTTCGGGCGACGCGGCTGCCGGCAGCTTGAGCTTGGCGCGCACGGCGATGGCGAAGGGCTGCTTCGCCGGCATCGTCGGCGCGGCGATGTCGCCGGCGAGCGCCCGCTCCGCGTCGTTGGCCGGCAGGGGAAGGTCGAGCGCGAAGCCGCTCGTCATGCGCAGGCGACGCGGCAACACGAGGCGCGTCGCGAAGGCAGCTTGGTCCTCGATGTTCAAGTGGTCATCCTCAAAGGTTGGCTCGGTTACGAAGTCATTCGCGCCGGCGCGGGCGTCGGGTTCGTACGCATCGTCCTCCTGCCCGACGGCGTCGCCGTCCTCGGGCTCGATCGGCGCAATGGGCGTGTCGCCGCGGGGGCGGCGGAGAAGGTGGTCGGGCGTGCGCATGTAGCGGACGCCCGGCGCGGCGATGAAGGGGCGCTGCCACGCTGGCAGGATCGACAGGTCGGGCGGCGGCATGGCCTTGGGCGGCATCGCCTTCAGCGCCGCGGTTCTGGGTGCCGTCCTCAGGCCAGACGACGTGGAAACCGTCGCGGTGGCTGGCGCCGCCTCCGGCGAAGCCGATCGCTGCGGGACCGGCGGTTCGGGGTACGGCGGCGCTGTCCGCGCGGGGCGGTCGGGTAATTGACGGGTCGTTGCTCCCCCCGATGCCGTTTGGCCGGAAGCGTGATGCGCGACGACCTCGGACGCGTGTCGGCCGAGCGGCGCGTCCGACCGGCGCCGGCCCGCCTGGGGCATCGCCCCTCGCTGGTCCGCCGCCCGCTCCAGCGCGGTGCCGATCGGCGTCGGCCCGAAGGCGGTCAGCCGCGTGCCGTTCGGCCAGACCGGCTCGGGGCCGCGGCTCGCCCGCGAGCGGCCCACCGCGTCATGCCGGCCGAGGCTTTCGATCAGCGCCACGATCAGCCGCGTCAGCGCCCGCGCTCCCGAAAGGCCGGCGTTCCGCAGTCGTTCGCGCGGGACAACGGGGGCGGCGCGGCGGGGGGAAGAACGCATGGACGCATCACGCTCGAACAGGTCGGGTACGCGTCCTTGGTAAAGTTCGAGCGTTAAAATTATCCTTGCGCCGGATGCGGCACCGTTGCCGGAGAGACCCCGCGAGGGGAACCCGCCGCGCCCGAAACGCTTCAGCGGCATGCGCGCGGCCCTCTTCGGCCGGGGCGCAGAAGGAGTTTGCGATGGCTGCCTCCGACACGCCAATCTGGTTCATCACCGGCTGCTCGACCGGCTTCGGCCGCGAGCTTGCCGGGCTGGTCCTCCAGCGCGGCTGGCGTGCCGTCGTCACCGCTCGCGACGCGAAACGCGTCGCCGATATCGCCAAGGGCCACGAGGGCCGCGCCGTTGCCCTCGCGCTGGACGTCACCGACGACGCGCAGATCGCGGCGGCGGTCGAGGCGGCCACGTCGGCCTTCGGCCGCATCGACGTGCTCGTCAACAATGCCGGCTACGGCTACCAAGCCTCCGTCGAGGAGGGCGAGGACGCGCAGATCCGCGCGCAGTTCGACGCCAACGTGTTCGGCCTGTTCGCGATGACGCGGGCGGTGCTGCCGGTCATGCGCGCGCAGCAGAGCGGACACATCATCAACATTACTTCCGTCGCCGGGCGGATCGGCTTCGCGTCGTCGGCGTACTACGCGGCCTCGAAGCATGCCGTCGAGGGCTGGGCAGACGCGCTTGCGAAGGAGGTCGAGCCGCTCGGCCTCCACGTCACCTGTGTCGAACCGGGCCCCTTCCGCACGGACTGGGCGGGGCGCTCGCTGAAGCAGACGGCGACGCGCATCGGCGACTACGCCGACACGGTCGGTACGCGGCTACGCGAAACGGCGACGAAGAGCGGCACCCAGGCTGGCGACCCGGTCAGGGCCGGCGAACTCATGATCGAGATCACGGAGGCAGACGAACCGCCGCGCCAGATCGTGTTCGGTGCCTGGGCGGTCGACGCGGTCGAGCAGCGCCTTGCCGACCAGCACCGCGAGTTCGAGGCTTGGCGGGCCCGCGGGGCGGCGACGGACTTCGACGCGGCCTGACACCCGGCCGGCATCGATGCAAGGTCACGCCCGTCAGTCGGGACGTGGGGCGCGGGGTAGGATTTCGCGGCGCGGGCCGTTGCTCTATCGTGCCGGATCACGGGGGCCGTGATCGGGCGCCGTCGCTCGATGGGTTGCACCAGTCATGCGCCGGGCAACACTGCGCGGGAGCAACCATGCGCGATGTCATGAACCGGGATGCCCAAGCGTTGCCCGGACTGCCGCGTGCGGTCCGACCGCGGCGCGGCGTCCCGCGCATCGGCCTTGCCGGGCGTCTCATGGTGTTGATCGTCGCCTTCGTGATGACGGCGGAGGTCACCATCTTCGTGCCAGCCGTCACCAACATGCGCTTCAACTGGCTGCGCAGCCATCTCAGCGCCGCTTCCGTCGCCGCGCTGACCTTCGCGGGCACGGCGCCCGGCGCCGTGTCCGAGGAACTGTCGCACGAGCTGCTGCGCAGCGCCGGCGCGCGCCTCATCGTGCTCGATGCGGACGGCACGCGGCGCATTCTCGCCTCCGACGACATGCCAGCGAAGATCGACGCCGTGTACGACCTGCGCACGCCGTCCTGGTCGAGCCTGCTGTGGGCGGCGCTCGACGCGCTGGTCGCGCCGCCGGGACGCGTCGTGACCCTGCTGTCGGCGGCGCCTCCCGGCGGTGACGCGATCGAGGTGACGTTGGACGAGGCGCCGCTTCAGCGCGCGATGCACGCCTTCGCCCGTCGCCTGCTGACATACTCGCTGCTCGTCTCGATCTTCGTCGCGGGGATGGTCGCCCTCGCGCTCCACCGCATGATCCTGCGGCCGGTGCGACGGCTCACCACCAGCATCGTCGATTTCGGCTTCGATCCGGGCGACCGCACACGCATCATCAAGCCGTCCGACCGCACGCACGAGATCGGTCAGGCCGAACGCGCGCTCGCCGTGATGCAGGACGCGCTGGCCACCGAACTCGTGCAGAAGAAGAACCTCGCAAACCTCGGCCTCGCCGTCGCCAAGATCAACCACGACATGCGCAACATGCTGGCGGCGGCGCAGATCCTCTCCGACCGCCTCGCCAACGTCACCGACCCGCTCGCCCAGCGTCTTGCGCCCAAGCTCGTCGCCACGCTCGACCGCGCCATCCGCTTCTGCGAGGCGACGCTGACCTACGGGCGCGCCGCCGACGAGCCGCCGCGACCCCGGCCATTGAAGTTGCGCGCCCTCGTCGCCGAAGCAGCGGAAACCGTCGCACCGTTCGCCAACGGCGCCGTGCGCATCGAGAACGAGGTGCCCGAAGCCATGGAACTGACGGCTGATGCCGAGCAGATGTTCCGCATCCTGCTCAACCTGCTGCGCAACGGCGTCGAAGCGTTGGAGCGCGCCGGCGCATCACCCGGCCTCCTCCCCGTCGTCGACGTACGCGCCTGGAAGGAGGACACGACCACGGTGATCGAGGTATTCGACACCGGACCGGGCGTGCCCCTGGCGATCCGTTCCAAGATCTTCCTGGCGTTTCAAAACTCATCGCGACCGGGCGGTACCGGGCTCGGTCTTGCCATCGTCGCCGATCTCGTCCGCGCCCATGGCGGGACGATTATACTTGCGCCTCCTCGCGACGAGGCGGGCGGCGCGCTGTTTCGCATCACCATGCCCTGGCTGCCCGCCATCTGAACGGGCTGCGGCGGGCGTTCAGGCGACCTGTTCGCTGCGGTGCCCGCCGAGGGCCTGATGCGCTTGTTGCAGCGTTTCGCGCATTTCGAGCAGCGTCATCAGGTTGGTTTCGGCGCGGTGACGGTTGTCGGGATCGGGAACACGTTGGATGTAGACGCGCTGCGCATCGAGGGCACGCTCGATGCGCTGCAAACGTTGCAGTGATCGCTCGACACGACTGTCGGCCACGGCAGACCTCACGGGTGGATGCAATTTTCAAGACCTAATGCGTGCTTGTTGGTGTCGTTCCCGCCCTGGTTCCACCGCGTCGCGGGATCGGGCGAACTGGTGGCGGAGGTGTCCGTCATCGCCGCATCCATGGCGTCGCGCTTGGGCATCAGATCACCGGCACGAACACGCCGCGCGCCTGGTCCAGCACCGTCATCCGCCCGTCTGCGACGCCGAAATAGGCGCCGTGCAGGGTCAGCTTTCCGGCCTGTTCGCGGTCGCGGATCCACGGGTAGGTGCGCAGGCTCGACAGTCCCTGGATGATGGACGCGTAGGACAGGCTCTCGCAGTAATGGTCGAAGTCGCCGACGGGCGGCCCGAGACGCGCCGCCGCCGGCGCGATCAGCGCCTTCCATTTCGAGACGAAGTTGGCCTCGCTCAACGGCTCGAACTCGTCCGCCTCGCCGAGCGCGAAGGCGCGGATGCCGCCGCACTGCGCGTGGCCCATGACGACGATGTGGGCCACCTTGAGCGCGATCACCGCGTATTCGATCGCCGCCGCGGTTTCGGAGGCGCCGATTTCCGCCGCCGGCGTGGTGCCGTCGAAGGGCGGCACCAGATTGGCAATATTGCGCACCACGAAGATTTCACCGGGGCCGGCGTCGAAAAGCACCTCCGGCGACACCCGCGAGTCGCAGCAGCCGATCAGAAGCACCGGCGGGCGCTGGCCATGGTCGGCGAGGTGGCGGTAGCGAGCCTGCTCCTCCTTGAGGCGGCCGTTCCAGAAGGCGCGGTAGCCCTTGGTCAGCGCGTCCGGCAGGTGGTCCTGAAGCCGGGGATCGTCTTTCATCGGCACGGGTGTCGCCATCATGGTTGGTCCGCAGCTTCATGGCGGTTGCATCGATGCGCCAGCACGCGTTCTTGAGCCGGCGCGTGACGCCGTGCAATCGCCTTGCCGCGCCGCCCGCGCTGTAGCCGGTGTCGTGCGAGCCGTCATCGAACCGGAGCACGGGCGCGGCGTTGCCGTCCCGACAAACAGCGCGTCGCGGCATCGCCGTAACCCGTGCCGTATCCGAAGCGGTGCCTCCCGCGCCGCAGCCACCGCTTCTATTGGACTTCAACCGCGTTGACCTTCATCCGCGTTGACCTGGACGTCGCAGGGGCGAAAAGGTCCGCTTAACGAAACGGAGGGCGGCATGGCCGGGAACACGGGTGACGAGGCCAAGGGAACGGTGACGCCTGCCGAACCGGCAGGTGTCTCCGCGACACCCGGTCCGCATGAAGCTGGCGCGGTGGCGCCGCAATCAGAATGGACGGTGAGCGACCGTCGCGGACCGCTCTTTGCCGCGCCAAACGCGCCAGCCGCGGGCGACGACGTCGAGCGTATCGTGCCGGAAAGCGAGATGGATGCGGCGGGAGTGCGCGACACCCCCCACCCGGTCGACCGCCCGGCAGGGCCGGACGCACAGGATGGCGCGCCGCATGACGGCGATGTGAGTGGCGGCAAGGTGGTCGGCGCCGGCCATGCGCGTCCGGTGATCGAGGACGTGCCCCTGGCCGGATCGACGCACGCGGATGCATCGGCGCCCGCCGATGCACCGCGCGAAACGGAACCGTTGCGCGACACGCCGGACGGGAGGCAGCCGCCCGCCGCCCCGCCCGCGGCCATGCCGCCGCGCCGCTCGCCGTGGCCGGTCGCAGCCGGTGTCGTCATCGGCGCACTGGTCGGGGCCGGCAGTGCGGCGCTCGTCTACACGCAGGCGCCTCGTGTGTCCGCGCCCGCCGCCGCGCCGGATGCGGATACGGCCCTGGCGGCACGCGTCGATGCCCTGGACAAACGTCCCGACCCCCAGCCGGCGCTCGCCGGATTGAGGAACGACCTTCACGACCTCGCCGGCAAGGTCGCCGCGCTTGAACGGCAACCGCGGCCGGCCGCCGCGCCGCCGCAACCCGCGACGCCCGCCGCCGCGCAATCCGCCGGGCAGGACACGGCGGCGCTCGACAGCCGGCTTGCCGCCCTGCAAGCGGAGATCGTCGGCTTGAAGGGGCAGAACGGCAAGCTGGACGCGCTGGGTGCGAGCGTCGCCGGCGCGCAGGCGCTTGTCACCGCCGCGCAATCCAATGTCGACGCGCTGAAGGGCCGACAGCAGGAGCTCGATGGCAGGATCGGCGCGCTGCAATCCGGGATCGACACCGTGCGCGGGGAACAGAAGGCACTGGCCGGCAGGGTCGGTGCGCCTGCGCTCGCCGTCGCCGCCGACAGCCTCGTCGGGCAGGTCGAGGGCGGCAAGCCCTTTGCCGCGCAGGTCGATGCGCTCGCGACGCTCGGTGCCGATCCCGCCAAACTCGCCGTGCTGCGGCAGGGCGCGGCGGCGGGCGTCCCCTCGGCGCAGGTGCTGCTCGCCCGGTTCCAGCCCCTCGCCGATCCGGTGATCGCGACGGGAGCGAAGGCGCCGGCCACCGCCGGCTTCGCCGAGCGGCTGAAGCAGGGCCTCCTCGGCCTCGTCAGTATACGCCGTGGCGACGACACGTCGGGGAGCGATCTCGCATCGCGCGTCGCGCTGATCCAGGCGGACCTCGCCCACAATGACGTCGCTGGTGCCTATGCCGCGTGGTCGGCGCTGCCGAGCGACGCCAAGGCGAAGTCGGACGCGTGGGGCGCCCTCGCCAAAACCAGCGCGGAGGCCTTGGCCGCCGCACGCGCCCTGCAGGCCGAGTCGATCGGCTCGCTCACCGCCAAGCGTTCGTGAGATCGCCGGCGCTCATGACGTCGGCGCTTGCGCGCGCCAGCTTCCCCCAGGGACATCAATGATCCGCCTTCTGCTCTTCTTCGTCCTTCTCGCCATCCTCGCGTATGGCGGCGTTTTTCTGGTGCAGCACCCCGGCCACGTCACCCTGGACTGGTTCGGTTACGCCATCCAAACCTCGGCGGCCCTGCTGGTGATCGCCGTCGCCGCCACCGCGGTCGCCGCCTGGATCGTGCTGCGGATCGCGGTCGGTCTCCCTTCCTTCGTGCGGCTCGCCGCGCGCCAGCGCCGTCGCGAGAAGGGGTATGCCGCCCTGTCGCGCGGCCTTGTCGCTGTAGGGGCTGGGGACGCGCAGGGCGCCGCCCGCGCTTCCGCCCAGGCGAGCCGGCACCTCAGCGACGACGCGTTGGTACTGCTGCTGCACGCGCAAGCGTCGCACCTCAACGGCCGGGAGGACAGCGCGGTACACGCGTTCCACGCGCTGGCGCAACGCGAGGATACGCGGGTCGTGGGGCTGCGTGGGCTTTACGCGGCGGCGAGCCGGCGTGGCGACGAGGAGGCGGCCCGGCACTTCGCCGAAGCGGCCCACCGGGCGGCGCCACTTCCCTGGTCGGCACAAGCCGTGCTGGAACAGCGCGCCCATGTCGCCGACTGGCAGCAAGCCCTGGCGACGGTGGAATCGAGCGTTGCCGCGAAGCTCGTCGACAAGGACACCGGCGCACGGCAGCGCGCCGTGCTCGAAACGGCGATTGCCTATGACAAGGAAGGCACGGCGCCCGAGGAGGCCTTGTCGCTCGCCCGCGCGGCGATGAAGCGTGCCCCCGACCTCGCGCCCCCCGTCGTCCTCGCCGCGCGGCTGTTGAGCCGGCGCGGCGACATCCGCAAGGCGGCGAAGCTGATCGAAAGGAGCTGGCCGCAGTGCCAGCATCCCGACGTCGCGCAAGCCTATCTCGACGTGCGTCCCGGCGACTCGACGACCGATCGGCTCACCCGGGCCAAGACGCTGATGGACATTTCGACCTTTGATCCGGTGAGTCGGATGACGGTGGCTCGTGCCGCCCTCGCCGGCACGGAGTACGCCGCGGCACGCGAGGCGATGGCGCCGCTTGTCGGCGAAGGCAAGCGGCCGACCGTGCGCATGTGCCTGATGATGGCTGAGATCGAGGAAGCCGAGCACGGCGACATCGGGCAGTGGCGGGAATGGCTGGCGCGTGCCTCGCATGCCGCGCTCGATCCGGCCTGGGTCGCGGACGGAACGGTGTATGATCGCTGGCAGCCGGTATCGCCGACGACGGGCAAGCTCGACGCCTTCCGCTGGCAGGTACCTGCCGAGCGGCTCGGTCCCGTCATGGAGGCGATGCCCGCCCCTCGACGCCGGGCCCTGACGTCGGCACCGGGATCGGCGATGCTTGAGCACAAGGGGCGGCCCGCCGCCGAACCGGCAGACCCCGAGGAGCTGCTGCCATCGATGGCGGATGCATCCGCGTCGGTCGGCCCGGCACCGACCGAGCCGGACGTCGGAGCGCCGGCCCTGGCCGAACTCGCCGTTTTGCGCCCGCGCGAGGCGCCGCCCTCACCGGTGAGAACGGGGCATGCGACGGCGCCTGAGCGCCGCGACGATACGCGGACGGAAGTAAGGGCCGACACCATCCCGCTGCAACCCGCCGCGTCAATGCCGACGATCGAAAGACCAGGGCAGGGAACGGCGCAGCCGCAATCCGCGCCCGTGACGCCACCGCTTTCCACGACATCGTCCGGCGACGGAACCGGACTTTTGCCGCCACGCTCGGTGGCGGTGGATGACGTTGCCCCCGTTGCGGATGAGGGGGTGGCAAGCAGCCCGGCAGAGCACGCGCCCCCTGCCATCGCGGTCACGCCGCCGGACCAAGCTCTGCTTACAAAGGGCGGCACCGCGCGAAGGACGCGGCGTCCACCGACCTACACGTCGGGGTAAGGTGCAGGACCGGCACACTCCGACGCGACCTTGCTTGTCGTGACAGGGAACGGTGCGCGGGTAATTACCCACGGGGTGGTCAGCGATGGGCATTGGCGCCATGACGCCCTGGTTGCGACGGCATGCTTGCACGGCGCGGCGAAGGCTGGTTCCGTTGCGGTATGAGCCGTGGTGATTTGGAGCGGTTGAGCAAGGACGAGCTGATCGAGCTGGTGCTGAAGCTGCAGCGCCCGGCCAAGACCTCGCGCACCTCCTCCAAGCCGCCCTCGACGGACCGCAAGGAGCGGCGCGACCAGTCCCGACCCGGCGGCGCCAAGCCGGGGCACG
>CAXTFM010000140.1:0-9590 GCA_964243435.1 uncultured Beijerinckiaceae bacterium | reverse complement strand
GATGGTCGGGTTGGCCTGCAGCGGCTCCAGCACGCCGCCGATGCCGACGCCGCCCGACAGGTGCACGTTCCGGCCGATCTGCGCGCAGGAGCCGACGGTCGCCCAGGTGTCGACCATGGTGCCGGCATCCACATAGGCGCCGAGGTTGACGAAGCTCGGCATCAGGATGACGCCCGGCGCGATATAGGCCGAGCGGCGCACCACGCAGCTCGGCACGGCGCGGAAGCCCGCCGCGCCGAACTCGGCCGCGCCCCAGCCGTCGAACTTGGAGGGCACCTTGTCCCACCACGTCGCCCCGCCGGGTCCACCGGGGATCGGCGCCATGTCGTTCAAGCGGAAGGACAGCAGCACCGCCTTCTTCAGCCACTGGTTGACGTGCCAGCCCTCCGGCCCCGGCGCGTCGGATGCGCGTTCGGCGACGCGGAGGCGGCCGACGTCGAGCAGGCCGAGCGTCTCGTCGACCGCGTCGCGCACGGCCCCGTGCGTGCGTGCGGTCACGGTGGCGCGCGCCTCGAAGGCGGCTTCGATCGTGGCGGCGAGTGTGTCAGCTGGCATGGTCGCCGGAGTGAGGGTCGGTGGTGTTGGCGGATGGCGCCGAGGTTTCCCCCCTGCTCCCCGGCCTGTCAAGCCGAGGTCGCCCCGGCGGGCCGCCTCACTCCGCAGCCATCGCCTGCACCGGCGCCGCGTCGCCGCGGGCCGTCTTGATCCGCACCGGAACCGACTTGGCGGCGGGCACCTTGCTGCGTTCGGCGTGGTGCCACAGCGGGATCAGCGGGTTGCATTCGGGGTAGTAGGCGCCGATGCAGCCATCGGGGATGTCGTAGGCGTGGACGCGGAAGCCGACGACCTCGCGCACGATGTCGTCGGTGGTGAAGGCCGACAGCGTCACCGTCTCGCCGTCCATGAGTCCGAGGCGGGCGATGTCGCGCCGGTTGATCAGCACGACCATGCGCGTGCCCTTGATGCCGCGGAAGCGGTCGTCGTAGCCGTAGATCGTGGTGTTGAACTGGTCGTTGGAACGCAACGTGATGAGCTGGAGCACGTCGGGGCGCTTGATCGTGTCGGGGTTGGCGTCGAGGCCGTCCGGCACGATGAAGGTGGCTTTGCCGCTGGCGGTGTTCCAGATGCGGTCGCGGGCGCCGAGCTTGCGGTGGAAGCCGCCGGGGGTGAACAGGCGTTCGTTGAAGTCGTGGAAGTCCTTGGGGTAGGTCATGGCGATGGCGTCGCGCACCAGGGCGTAGTCGGCGGCCCAGGCGTCCCACGGAACCTGCGCCTTCGCCGGGTCAAGCGTCGCCTTGGCCAGTTCCGCGACGATCCAGGGCTCGGAGCGCAGATGCTTCGATATCGGCTTGCGCACGCCGCGTGAGCCGTGGATGGAGGACGTCGAGTCCTCCATCGCCACGAACTGCCGCCTGCCCGCCTGCTCGTCCACCTCCAGGCGACCGATCACGGGCAGGATGTAGGCCGTTTCGCCGAAGATCAGGTGCGAGCGGTTGAGCTTGGTCGACACCTGCACGCTGAGCGGGATGCGCGTCCACGCGTCCTCGACGAGGACGGTTTCCGGCACGGCGCGGACGAAGTTGCCGCCGAAGCCGACGAAGGCCTGGACCTCGCCCTTGATCATCTCCTCGCACGCTTCGACCGTGTTCAGCCCGACCTTGGTGGGCGGCTCGAAGCGATACTGCTCGCGCAACTTGTCGTTGGGCACGAGCGACGGCTTCTCCGTGACGCCGACGGTGCGCTGACCCTGCACGTTGGAATGGCCGCGCACCGGGCAGATGCCGGCGCCGAGCCTGCCGATGTTGCCGCGCAGCAGCAGCATGTTCGCCACCATCTGGCAGGCTTCCACCCCCCTGCGGTGCTGCGTCAGGCCCATGCCGTAGAGGGCCATCGTCGCCTTGGAGCGCATGTAGGCGTCGGCGGCCTGCTCCATCGCGGCGCGGGTTATGCCGGACTCGGCTTCGAGTTCGTCCCAGTCGTGGTCGCGCGCGGCCTGCACGAAGGCGTCGAAGCCGCTGGTGTGTTCCGCGACGAAGGCGACGTCGATGGTCCGGGCGCCCCCCGCCACTTTGGCGGCGTCGTCGGCGGCGATCACCGCCTTGCAGATGCCGAAGATCGCCGCGATGTCGCCGCCGGCGCGCACCTGGTGGTACTGCGTCGAGATGGTCTTGCCCTGGTTCTGGACCAGCTCGACCGGGTTCTGCGGGTTGGCGAAGCGCTCCAGCCCGCGCTCGCGCAGGGGGTTGAAGGTGATGATGTCCGCGCCCCGCGACCGCGCTTCGGCGAGCTGGTGGAGCATGCGCGGCGCGTTGGAGCCGACGTTCTGGCCGAAGAAGAAGAGGCAGTCGGTGTGCTCGAAATCGTCGAGGATCACCGTGCCGACCGGCACGCCGATCGATTCCGGCAGCGCCACCGAGGTCGACTCGTGGCACATGTTGGACGAATCGGGGAAGTTGTTGGTGCCGAGGATGCGCCCGAACAGGGCATACATGTAGGACGCTTCCAGCGAGGTCCGGCCCGACGAGTACAGCACCACCTTCTCGGGATCCATGGTCTTGAGTTCGGCACCGATCGCGGCGGTGGCGTCGTGCCACGCGACGGGCACGTACTTGTCGCTCGCCCGGTCGTAGCGCATCGGGCGGGTGAGGCGACCGGCCTCCTCCAGCCGGTAATCCGACCAGGTCCTGAGTTCGCTCACCGTATGGCGGGCGAAGAACGCGTCGTCGATGGTCTTCGGCGTCAGCTCCCAGGCGGTCGCCTTGGCGCCGTTCTCGCAATATTCGAAGGTGTGCGGCTTGGCCGGCTTGGCCCAGGCGCAACTCACGCACATGAAGCCCTTCACCTTGTTCTGCCGCATCAGCAGCGTGCCGCTCGTCAGCAACGTCTGCTCGCGCGTCAGGATCTCCGCCACCGACATCAGCGAGCCTTGGCCACCTGCCGGGCCGGCATAGGGCGTGAGGTCGAGCGGGCGGTTTTCCTGGTCGGTCATGGGATGACTCCCTCGTGTCGGCCACATGCCGGAACGCATCCCGGCCAAGCTCGGTTGGACGTCCAGGTTCCCATCGTCGCCTGCGGCAGGTGCGCCCCGGCACGCCGGTACGCGCGACCGGCATGCCGTCCCCACTGCTGGCACGATCGCCGCCCCCGCTGGCCTCGGCCGTCCATGCGGCACTGCCCAGAACATTTGTTAAGTTGTTTGCGACAGCGTCCGCGTCGAGGAGAGCTGCCATTGTTTTTTCGTGAGCGCGGCACCGGCGGGGATCTTTTCGAGGATCGGCTCGCCGTTCAGGCGCAGGGCGAACGACTCGCCGCAAGCTGGACACTGGCGCGCTACGCGCCGCTGCCGATCCTCGCCGAAGCGCTGCTGTTGCCGCTGTTCGACGCGCCGACGGGGCGCACGGGCGCGATCCTCGTGTGCGCGGGGCAGCTCGCCCTGTCGCTCCTCGTCGTCGCGGTGGCGCGCTGCGTCGAGCGGGCGACGCAGCCGCGCCGCCACGCCGCCGGGCAGGTCGCGCTCGCCCTTGCGGCAGGCGTGGCGTGGTCGCTTCTTCCCGCCGTTCTGACGCCCCTCGCCGGCGCCGCGCTTCGGCCGGTCCTCGTCGCGATGATGTTCGGGGCGCTCGCGCTCGGCCCCGCGCTCGGTCCGGTGGCGGGGGCCTGGTTCCTCGCGCCCGTCGTGGCCGGTGCCGCGCTCGGCGCCTGGCGCGACGGCGACCCGGCGCAGTGGATCGTCGCGGGGGTGCTGCTCGTCCTCGCCGGCCTCGTTCTCGGCGCAGAGCACCGTCGACGGCGCAGCGCACGCGAGGACGCGGTGACGCGCCTCGCCGCCGTCGAGCGCGCCGCGCTTCTCGACCTGCTGCCGCAGGACGACCCGCGTGCGCCCGGCGCGTGGTTCTGGACGACGGACGAGGCGCTTCGCCTGCGCCAAGTGTCCACCCTGCTCGCCGCGGCGGTCGGTCGCCCGGCGTCCCGCCTCGAAGGCAAGCCGGTCGACCGGCTGTTCCTCGGCCCGGCGGCGGCGGTGGCGCCGAGCGCGAGCGCCGCCGCCCTCGTCGCCGCAATGGAAGGGCGCGAAGCGTTCCGCCACCGCGCGGTGGAGCACCGCCCCGACGAGGGCCACTCCCTTCACTGGCGGGTGACGGGGATGCCCGTCCTCGACGCGACCGGGCGATTCCTCGGCTATCGCGGTATCGGCTGGGACGTATCCGCCCTGCATGAGGCCGAGGACCGCATCGCCCACCTCCTCAGCCACGACGTGCTGACCGGCCTTGAGGGAAGCGAATCGTTCCGCGCGGCCATCGCCCGCGAATGCCGCGCCGCTGCCGCCGAGAACGGCATCCGCGCCGTGCTGCTCCTCAACCTCGACGGCTTCAAGGACGTCAACGCCAGCCGCGGGCACACGGGGGGCGACGCATTGCTCAAGCACGTCGCAGCGCGCCTCGCCGGCATCGCACCCCGTCAGGCCACGGTGGCCCGGCTCGGGGCGGACGAGTTCGCAATCCTATACGCCCCGGCGCACGCGACGAGCGCCACGGCCTTCGCGCGGACGGTGATCGCGGCGCTGCGGGCGCCCTTCGACATCGACGACGTCCCCGTCACGATCGATGCCAGCATCGGCATCGCCCTCGCCCCCGACCATGCCGGCGGCGCCGACACCCTGCTGCGCCACGCCGACCTCGCGCTGCGGCGCGCGAAAAGCGCCGGGAAGGGCCGCTCGCTGCTGTTCACCCCGGAGTTCGAGTACGCGCTGGCCGTGCAGCGCGAACTGGAGGCCGACATCCGGCTGGCGCTGGCGCGGGGCGAGTTCGCCGTGCACTACCAGCCCCTGCTCGACCTCGCCGAGGGTCGGATCGTCGGCTTGGAAGCGCTGCTGCGCTGGACGTCGCCGACGCGGGGCAGCGTGTCGCCGGCGAACTTCATCCCGGCCGCGGAGGCCGGCGGCCTCATCGTCGAGATCGGCCGCTTCGTGCTCAACGAGGCATGCCGCGCCGCCGCCGGCTGGGGCAACGTGCGGATCGCCGTCAACATCTCGCCCAAGCACCTGCGCAGCCCCGACTTCCTGGCCGACGTGACGCTGGCGCTGAAGATGAGCGGCCTGACGCCGACCCGCCTCGAGATCGAGATCACCGAAGGCGTGTTCCTGGACAACGACGCCGACGCCCTGGCCAGCCTGCACGCGCTCCGGGCGCGCGGCATCCGCATCGCGCTCGACGACTTCGGGACGGGCTACTCCTCGCTGAACTACCTGACGAGCTTCCCCGTCGACAAGATCAAGATCGACCGCTCCTTCATCACCCACCTGCTCGACCGGCAGGAGAACCGCGCGGTGGTGGACGCCATCCTCACCCTGGCGCGCAAGCTCGGCCTCAGCGTCACCGCCGAGGGCGTCGAAACGCCGGAGCAGGCGCTGGCGCTGAAGATCCGCCGCTGCAACGAGGTCCAGGGCTTCCTTCTCAGCAAGGCGCAGCCGGCGGCGGCGGTGGAAGCGATGTTCGCCGACGTGCCGGCGGAGCTGAGACGCAAGGTGCCGGCCCTGTTCGAGAGCCCGCTCGCCGCGCTCGTCGACATGAGGCGGCGGTCCGCCGCCTAGGTCACGGCGAAACGCCTCAGGCCGTTGCGCCGGGGTGGAGGGGCACCGGCGTCAAGGCTTGGGCGACGCCGATCAGGCTGTCGCGGGTGACGAGGGTGGCGAGGCGGGCCTCGTCCCAGCCTTCCGTGCCGGCCGGTCGCACCGGCATCACCATGTAGCGCATGTCGGCGGTGGAATCGTGGACGCGCAGGGTCACGTCGTCGGGCAGCTCGAGGCCGAACTCGGCCAACACCGCGCGCGGCTCGCGCACGGCGCGGCTGCGGTAGGCGATCCCCTTGTACCAGGCCGGCGGCAGGCCGAGCAGCATGCGGGGGTAGCATGAGCACAGCGTGCAGACGATCATGTTGTGCACGGCCGGCGTGTTCTCCATCACCAGCACGCGGAACGGGCCGCCGGGGATGCCCATCTCCGCCGCCGCCGCGCGCCCGTCCTCCAGCATGCGCGCCTTGAAGGCGGGGTCGCGCCAGGCACGCGCCACCATGCGGGCGCCGGTGCCGGCGTCGCGCCCTTCCATCGCCTCGACCTCGCGGCGCACGTCGTCGGGCGTGAAGATCCCCTTGCCGACCAGCAGCTCGCGCAGCGCGACCTCCATGATCTGGTAGTGCGACAGCGGGCCTTCGGCGGCGTGAACGCCCTCGTGGGGATGGGCGTGGCCGTGCCCGTGTTCGTGGAGATGCTCTTGTGTGCTCATGGGGCCTCGGCCGGTGCGGCGGCGGGTTCGAGCCAGTGGTGGTAGAGTTCGACGTCCAGCGTGTCGCCGGCCGGCCCACGGTAGCCCGGCCACAGGTCGGACTGGCGGAAGCGCACGCGGTACAGCACCGATCCCGGCAGGCCGTCGCGCCGGAAGGCGAGTTCCTCCGGATTGGGGTGACGCCCGAGCTTGGCGACGACGACCCCGCGCCGCCCGCGGACGTAGGCGGGGGTGCGCACGTGGCCGACCGGCCAGGCGAGGCGCACGGAAACGGGGGCGCCGACGGGGTGGTCGGCCTCGCTGCTCAAGGCGCCACCCGGTCACCAGCCCCGCGCGCGCCGACCTCGGCCATCTTGCGGGCGAGCTCGTCCGTGGTGACGACGCCGCGGTCGATCATGGCGGCGGTCACCGCCGCGCACCAGCGCTCGTAATAGCCCATCGTCTCGTAGGCACCCCGGCCCAGCCCCTCGATGTGGCGGCGCAGCTCGTCCGTGGTGAGGAGCCGCCGCGAGGGATGGGTCAGCAGCATCATCATGGCGTCGACGCGGTATTCCCACAGCGCGTAGGGGTGCTCGTCGCGCTCGACCGGCCCGCCGGCGCCGCCGCCGACGTCATGCACCCCGACAGGGTGGCTGTGCGCCGAGGCGCCGGGTTCTGAAGGACTGCTCATGCCGCGAGGCTCGCGCCGCGCGCGGCGGCTGTCAACCGGCCGTGGCCGGTTCGCCGCCCGGCAGCAGCCGGGGCAGCGCCCGCACCGCGTCGGCCTCGTCGCGCAGCAGCACCACTTCGCCGGTGGCGAGCGTCGCGGCGCTGGCGACCACCACGGCGCGCTTGGGGCAGAGCTTCATGCAGCCGGCGGTGATGACGCGCACCTTGCGGCGCCCCCCGGCCGCCGCGGCCCCGGTCTTCAGGGCACGGCGCACCGCCTTGCCGGCGCCGTGCCGCTTGCAGCACTTGCCGCACACCAGGATGACGCCGTCCCAGCGCGGGCGCACCACCCGCGGGCCGCCATCCTCGCCCCGCACATCCCCGTCCATCGCGGTCCACCTCCCGGGGCAGCGGGCAATCTTGCGCCGGCCCCTTCACGCCCATAGATGGGGTCGGTCCGCCGCCGGACGCACGAGTGTTCCGATGCTTGATCCTTCCCCGCCGATGCCGAGCTGGCACGGCACCACGATCGTGATGGTCCGCAAGGGCGGGCGCACGGTGATCGGGGGCGACGGGCAGGTGTCGTTCGGGCAGACGGTGATCAAGGGCAACGCCCGCAAGGTGCGCCGGCTCGCCAAGGGCGACGTGATCGGCGGCTTCGCGGGGGCCACCGCCGACGCCTTCACCCTGTTCGAGCGCCTGGAGTCCAAGCTCGAACAGTATCCCGGCCAGCTCATGCGCGCCTGCGTCGAGCTCGCCAAGGATTGGCGCACCGACCGCTTCCTGCGCCGGCTTGAGGCGATGATGCTGGTGGCCGACGGCAAGGTCGGCCTGGTGCTGACCGGCAACGGCGACGTGCTGGAGCCGGAAGCGACCGTCGACGGCAGCGTCATCGCGATCGGTTCGGGGGGCAACTTCGCGCTCGCCGCGGGGCGCGCGCTGCTCGCCTACGAGGACGATCCCGAGGCGATCGCCCGCCGCGCGCTGGCCATCGCCGCCGACATCTGCGTCTACACCAACGGCAACGTGGTCGTCGAAAGCGTCACCTCGTGACGGTTGCGCCGGCCCGTGCGGATGCCGACGGCCCAAGCCTCACCAGCCCAGGCCTCACTGGCCAACCCCCTGCCGGTCCCGTCTCGGCCCGTGCCCTCGCGCTCGCGGTGGAGCGCGGCGTGCTCACCCCCGACCAGGCGGAGCGGCTCGGCGCGATCGAGCGTGGCTTGCCCGACGCCGCGCCGGCCGACGACGAGCAGTTGCGCTTCGTGACCGGCTTCGCCGACGTGTTCGTCACTATCGGCGTGCTGCTCTTCGTCGGCGCCCTGTTCGTCTTCATGGACGCCGGCTCCGGCTCGACGCCGGCGCTGGCCGGCACCGCCGCCGCGACCTGGCTGCTGGCCGAGTTCTTCACGGCGAAGCGGCGCATGGCGCTGCCCTCCATCGTGCTGCTGGTGCTGTTCGTGGCCGCGGTGCTTGTCGCCTCGCTCCAGTTGTTCACCGCCCTGCTGCCGGCGGCGCAGGCGCTGCCCGAGCGGCTGTGGTTCGTGCCGGTGCCGAATGCCGCCGCCCTCGCCGCCGCCGCGGTGCTCACGGCGGGGCTGGCGGGGCTGCATTACCTGCGCTTCCGCGTGCCGATCACGGTGGCGGCCGGCTCGGCCGCCCTGTGCCTGCTGGCACTCGGCGCCGCGGTCGCCCTCGTCCCGGCGATCGGCGTGGCGGGCATCGACGCCGTGCTGTTCTGCTGTGGCCTCGCCGTGTTCGCCCTCGCCATGCGCTTCGACGTCGGCGACCCCGCGCGGGTGACGCGGCGCGCCGACATCGCCTTCTGGCTCCACCTCCTCGCCGCGCCGCTGGTCGTGCATCCGCTGCTGATCGGCCTGACCCGTGGAAGCGGGGGCGGGTTCACCGTCGCGGCGGCGGTCGGGGTGCTGTGGGTGTTCATCCTGCTCGGCATCCTCGCCGTGATCATCGACCGCCGCGCCGTCCTGGTGTCGGGCCTCGTTTATGCCGGCTTCGCCTTCGGCACGCTGATGCGCACGGTGGGCGTCACGGGCGACGCCCACCTCCTGCCCGCCGTGCTGCTCGCGCTCGGCGCCTTCATCCTCCTGCTCAGCGCCGGCTGGCAGCCGCTGCGCCGCGCCATCCTCAGGCGGTTGCCGCGCCCCCTGGCGCGACGTCTCCCCCACCCCTTCCTGGCACCCCACACATGAACGATTTTTCGCCGCGCGAGATCGTGTCCGAGCTCGACCGCTTCATCGTCGGGCAACGCGACGCCAAGCGCGCCGTCGCCATCGCCCTGCGCAACCGCTGGCGCCGCCTCCAGCTGCAGGGGCCGATGCGCGAGGAGGTGCTGCCGAAGAACATCCTGATGATCGGGCCGACCGGCTGCGGCAAGACGGAGATTTCGCGCCGCCTCGCCCGCCTCGCCAATGCGCCCTTCCTCAAGGTGGAGGCGACCAAGTTCACGGAGGTCGGCTATGTCGGACGCGACGTCGAGCAGATCGTCCGCGACCTCGTCGAGACGGCGATTACCATGGTGAAGGACGGCAAGCGCAAGAGCCTGGAGGCGCGCGCCGAACTCGCCGCCGAGGAGCGGATGCTGAACGCGCTCGTCGGCGCCACCGCCTCGCCGGCGACGCGCGACGCCTTCCGCCGCAAGCTGCG
>CAXTFM010000139.1:0-9699 GCA_964243435.1 uncultured Beijerinckiaceae bacterium | reverse complement strand
AGGTCGCCGACCTCCTTGGCGACCAGGAAATAGTGCTTCATGAAGCGCTCGACGCCGTACAGCCCGGCGCGGCCGACATAGCCGAGGCGCTCGGCGAGGACGCGCTGCATGTCGAACGACAGGCGTTCTTCCGCGCGCCGCGTTTCGAAATGGAGGTGGCAGCGCACCCGCCACAGGAACTCCTCGCAGCGGCAGAACAGCCGATACTCCTTGCGGGAGAACAGGCCGGCCTGCACCAGCTCCGCCGGTTCGCGAACGCGATACACGTACTTGGCGATCCAGAACAGCGTGTTGAGGTCGCGCAGGCCCCCCTTGCTGTCCTTGACGTTGGGTTCGACGAGATAGCGCGAGCGCCCGGCGCGGGCGACGCGCGCGTCGCGCTCGGCGAGCTTGGCGGCGACGAAGGCGGCTGGTGTGTCGCTCACGATCTCGCGGTCGAAGCGGGTTCGCATGTCGGCGAACAGGGCGGGGTCGCCGAGGATGCGACGCGCTTCGAGCAGCGCGGTGCGCACCGTCATGTCGTCGCGCGCGAGGGCCAGGCAGTCCTCGATCGAGCGGGTCGCGTGGCCGACCTTCTGGCGGAGGTCCCACAAGACGTAGAGCATCGCTTCCGTGACCTTCATCGCCCAGCTGCGGTCCCCCGCCGGCAACAGGAAGAGCAGGTCGATGTCGGAGCCAGGCGCCAGCGTGCCGCGGCCGTAGCCCCCCACCGCCGCGACCACGAGGTGGTGCGCTTCGCCGTCGCCGGGCGGGTGGACGTGCCGCACCACGTAGCGGTGAAGCGTGCGGATCAGCTCGTCCTCGACGAGCGACAGGTGGCGGGCGCAGCGCAGCCCGTCGCCGCCCCTCTCGAGGTCGTGGCGGATGTGCTCGCGCGCCGCCGCCAGCGCGTCGCGGAAGATCGTCACCGTGTCGAGGTGGGGCACGCCCCCGCCCGCTGCGCCGCCGGCAGCGAGCCGGTCGAGGATGCCGTCGCCGTCGAAATAGTCCGCGACGGCGAAGGGGATGCGCGGCGCCCGCCGCCGCCGGTGGAACGAAGTGGCCCGTTCGAGGACGCTACTCATCGGCCGGGCCATGCGGCGCAGGCTGTCACGGCGTCCCGCCCCGCAGCGCCGCGCGGGCCGCACGCGCCTCGATCGCGTCCCACACCGCCACTGCGAGGTCCGGCCCGCCGACCCGCTTGATCGCCCGGATGCCCGTCGGCGAAGTGACGTTGATCTCGGTGAGGTAGCCGTCGATCACGTCGATGCCGACGAGGAGCAGCCCGCGCCGTTCCAGCTCCGGGCCGATGGTTGCGCAGATTTCCAGCTCGCGCGGCGTGAACTCCGTCGCCGCCGCGGCGCCGCCACGCACCATGTTGGAGCGGATGTCGTTCTCCGCCGGGACGCGGTTGACGGCGCCGAGCGGCTTCCCCTCGACCAGGATGATGCGCTTGTCGCCGTTGACGATGTTGGGAAGAAAGGCCTGCACCATCCATTGCTCGCGCAGGAGGGTGCCGAATAGGTCGAAGAGCGAGCCGAAGTTGCCGTCCACCTCCGCGACTTTGAACACGGACGCGCCGCCGTGACCGTGCAACGGCTTCATCACCACGGTACCGTGCTGGCGGCGGAACGCCTCGATCTCCGCCTTGTCGCGGGTGACCAGCGTCGGCGGCATGAGCTGGGGGAAGTCGAGCACGAACAGCTTCTCGGGCGCGTTGCGCACGCTGGCGGGGTCGTTGATCACGAGGGTGGTCGGCGGCAGCCGTTCGAGGAGGTGCGTCGCCGTGATGTAGGCAAGGTCGAAGGGCGGGTCCTGGCGCATCAGCACCACGTCGATCGTGGCGAGGTCGAGCGTTTCCGCCTCGCACAGCGCGTAATGGTCGCCGGCGACGTCGCGCACGCTCACCGCGGCGGCGCGCGCCACGACGCGGCCATCGCGCAGGGACAGCTGTTCGGGCCGGTAATAGTGCAGTTCGTGCCCGCGCGCCTGCGCTTCCAGCATCAGGGCGAAGGTAGTGTCACCCGCGATCGCGACGCATTCGATCGGGTCCATCTGCACGGCAACCTTCATGAACCGTTCCTTGTCCGCGCCGTGCCGCCCGTCCGGTGCTTGGAATGGCGCGATATTCCCTGCGAAGCATTTACCGGATTTGAACGCAACACCCCTAGCTTACGGCATGTCGAACGAGGTTTGGGCGCGATGGGCACCGTTTCTCTTGGGCGCAGCCTCACGGTCAAGCAATCGCTTCTTGCCGTGATCGTCGCGGTGCTGGGCGGCTACGCCTACGCCTGCCTCGACGACGTCGAACGGCTGGTCGGGGCGACGCCCGCGCTGCTCGCGGCGCTGCACGCGGCCGAATGGCACGTGGCGGCGGCCACGGTCGTTGCCGCGGTTGCGCTGATCGCGGCCAACGCCGCCTTCGTCCGCTCGCTCGTGTCACGGCCCCTGGCGGCCATCGTCGCCGCCGCCGACCAGCTCGCTGCGGGCAAGGGCGGCGCGGTGACCGTTTCCGGCGACAACAGGCCCGACGAGTTCGGTACACTGGCCCGCGCCCTTTGCGTGTGGCGCGACGCGGCGGCGGCGCACGCCTCCAGGACCGCAGCGGCGCAGGTCGGCGAAGCCGCCGACGTCAGGTTGCGCGCGATGAGCGAGCGCTTCGATCGCTTCTCGTCGGACCTCGCCGCTTTCGTGCGTCGCCTCGGGGCGATGACCAAACGCGTCGGCGAGGCGGCCGAGCGGATGACCGCCGCCGCGCGCCACGCCAACGAGGGGTCCGACCAGGCGACCAACGCCTCATCGAATGCCGCCGGCGACGTGTCCTCCGTCGCCACCGCCTCCGAACAGCTGCTCGACTCCATCGAGGAGATCAGCCGGCAGGTGGTGCAGTCCACAAACGTGGTGCGCACCGCCGTCGAGCGCGCGGTCGAAACCAACGCCGGTATGGGCCGGCTGTCGGCGGCGGCGCAGAAGGTCGGCGACGTCGTCAGCCTGATCTCGCGCATCGCCGCGCAAACCAACCTGCTCGCGCTGAACGCCACCATCGAGGCGGCGCGCGCCGGCGAGGCGGGACGCGGTTTCGCCGTCGTCGCCCAGGAGGTCAAGACGCTCGCCACCCAGACCGCCAAGGCGACGCAGGACATCACCGGCCAGATCGCCGAAATGCAGGAGGCGACCGACCTCAGCGTCGACGCCATCGACAAGATCCAGGTCAAGATCGCCGAGGTCGAGCACATCTCCACCATCATCGCCTCCGCCGTCCACGAGCAGGGCGCGGCGACGCAGGAGATCGCCCGCAACGTGCGCTCCGCCGCCGCCGGCACGGCCAGCATGTCGAGCCACATCGAGAACGTGGTGCGCTCGGTCGGCGAAAGCGCCACGGGTGCGGCGGCGGTGTCGAAGCTTGCCCGCGAACTCGACGAGATCGCCGGCGAGATGACCGAGATGGTCGGCGCCTTCGGGCACAGGATCAAGGCGGCCTGAAACGGCGTCCGGCCGGGGGCTTGCCTTTGCCTGCCGGAGATTGCGTCTTTCTCGGTTGGGCTTGCATCCGCGCGGACGCGGGCGGATGCTCGATCCGGCGCCGCTGCCGGCGCGACGGGGGGAGTCGCCCTTGAAAGTCTCGCTCATCCAGATGAACTCGGTCAGCGACAAGCCGGCAAATATCGCCGCCGCGCGCGCGCTCATCGACGAGGCCGTCGCCACCGAGGCGCCGGACTGGATCGCGCTGCCCGAATGCTTCGACTTCCTCGGCGCCAAGCGCGAGGACAAGGTGGCGGCGGCCGAGGTGCTCGGCGAGGGGCCGGCCTACGAGGCGATGGCTAACCTCGCCGCCAAGCACGGCGTCTTCATCCACGCCGGCTCCATGCTGGAGCGCGTGCCGGGCGAAGAGCGCATCCACAACACCACCGTGGTGTTCGGGCGCACCGGGCGCGAGGTCGCCCGCTACCGCAAGATCCACATGTTCGACATCGAAACGCCCGACGGCGTGAGCTACCGCGAAAGCCATTCGTTCAAGCCGGGGGAGGCGGTGGTCACCTACGAGTGCGAGGGCGTCACGGTGGGCTGCGCCATCTGCTATGACCTGCGCTTCCCCTACCTGTTCGCCGCGCTGGCCGCCAAGGGCGCGCAGCTGATCGCGCTGCCTTCCGCCTTCACCATGCAGACCGGCAAGGACCATTGGGAGGTGTTGTGCCGCGCCCGCGCGATTGAAACGCAGGCCTATTTCGCCGCCCCCGCGCAGACCGGCGTCCACCGCATCGGCAGCGAAGCCCGCCACACCTACGGGCATTCCATGGTGATCGATCCCTGGGGCCACGTCGTCGCCCGCGCCTCGGACGGACCGGGCGTGACCTCCGCGCGCCTCGACGCGAGACGCGTCGCGGCGCTGCGCCAGCAGATGCCGGTGCAGCGGCACAAGGTGTCTCTGCACAAGCTGGTGCCGAGCGCGCCTTGACACTCAGTACAGCGGCGTCAGCCTTACGGGGGTGACGATCGGCCCGATGCCGAGGCGGCCGTTGTTGAAGCTGATCGGCAGGTCGATCGCGCCGGGCGTGCTCGGCGCCTTCCGCGCGCCGCCGCCGAACAGCGCGCTGACCAGCGAGCCGACGGCGGCGATGTTGCCGCCGAGGCCATAGCGGGCGAGCACCGGCCCGAGCCCGCCGAACTCGGCGTCGAGGCGGCCCTGCAATCGGTGCGCCTCGTCGAGGCCGAGCGTCCCCGTCGCCGCCGCGCTGGCGCCGGACCGGCTCGCCAGGGAATGGACGATGGCGATCCGTCCGCCGGCGCGCCGCCAGTGTTCCATCGCTTGTTCCGGCGTCGTCGCATCGCCCGCGTCGGCGTGGTCGAGCCGGCCGCCGAGCGCCACGTCGGCCGGCGCGGCGCCGCCACCGAGCAACGCGTCGAGCGCCGGCACCGCGGCGCCGTGCAGCGCCACCTCGTAATCGACGGTGCGGCCGGGCGCCGCCCCAGAAAAGACGAAGCGTGCGTCGAGCGCCGCCGTCGCGCCGCCGCTGCCGCCGGTCCCGGCAAAGCTGCCGTCGAGCGCCACCCCGGCGCCATGCAGCGCCACCGCGGTGACGTCGGGCAGCGGCGACAGCTCGAACGCCAGCGCCTGCCATGTGCCGGTGACATCCGTGCCTCCATCGGAGGTGCGGAAGGAGAACGGCGCGCCGAGGTCGAGGCGGAGGCGCCGGGGGTCGGCGAGGTTCACCGAGGCGGTGATGCGGGCGAACCGGGCGTGGGCTGCCTGGCCCATCGCCAGCCCGGCATAGTTCGCGTCGCGGCAGGTGAGGGTGAGCGCGAAGGGGTAGCCGCCGGTCGCGCGGCCGGGGCAGGTCCAGTCGCGGCCGTGGGCATGCTCGTCGGCGATCCACGCGTCCATGCGGGAGGTGGCCTGGCCGGCGGCGTAGACCCAGGCGCCGCTCCAGCCGGCCGCAGCGAGAACGAGCAGCAACAGCACGATCACTCCGGCCTTGCGCATTCGACCCGTTTCCCCGGCAGCCGCCACGGTCTATTGGAACCGGCCTTGAAGCCGGCCACCGTGGCGCTTTGGTGGCTGGCGGCTTCCCCGCAAGACCGATGGGACCGATGGCTGATTTCCGGGCCGATGTGCCAGCCGACCTCTGGGTGTTCGGCTACGGCTCGCTGATGTGGCGGCCGGGCTTCGACTTCGCGGAGCGCACGCTGGCGACGATCCGCGGCTACCGGCGGGCGCTGTGCGTGTACTCGCACGTGCACCGCGGCACGCCGGAACGGCCGGGCCTCGTGCTTGGGCTTGACCGCGGCGGCTCGTGCAAAGGCGTGGCGTTCCGCGTGCCCGCCGCGCGGGCCGGCGAGGTTACCACCTACCTGCGCGCACGTGAGCAGGTGACCATGGTGTACCGCGAGGTCCATGCCCGCGCCGCGCTGGCAGACGGGCGCGAGATTCCCGTGCTGTGCTACGCGGTCGACCGGGCGCATCCGCAATATGCCGGCGCGCTCGACCTCGCGGCGCTGGAGCGCTTCGTTGTCCAGGGCGTCGGCGTGTCCGGGGCCAATCCCGAGTACGTGCGCAATACCTACGAGCACATGGTGCAGCTCGGCATCGCCGACCGCCTGCTCGGCGAACTCGTCGCCCGCCTGCCCCCGGCGGGCGGCTGAAGCCGGCGCGTCATTCGTCGCGGCGCGCCGGCTGGTGCGCCATGCCCGGCAGGCGGCGCAGCCGTAAGCGCGACCAGTCCGCCCGCTCGCGGCGGAAGAACTCACAGGGGTGGCGACCGCCGCGCGCCGGCAGCTCCTTCAGCCCCGTGCCGACATGGCCGAAGCCGCAAATCCCGAGGACGCGGCGCGACGCCGCGTTGTCGCTCCGGGTGTTGGCGACCAGGGCGCGCGCTTCCGTTAAGTTGAACACGGCGTCAACGAGGGCCGCCGTGGCCTCGCTGGCGTAGCGCTGGCCGCTTTGCGCCGGTGCGACGAGGTAGCCGACCTCGATCTCGCCCATCTCGGCGGTCTGGGCGCTGACCAAACCGATCAGCGTACGCCCCTTGTTCTTGAGGGTCACCGCGAGGATCAGCGCGTCGCCCGCCGCCGTGGCCGCACGCGATTGCAGGATGAAACGCTCCGCCTCGCCTGGCGGATAAGGATGGGGTATCGACGCCGTCATCTCCGCCACCGCGCGCAGAGTGCAGATCGCGCCGAGCGCGGCGGCGTCGGAGGCGCGCAGCCAGCGCAGCCACAGCCGTTTCGTTTCCAGCCGAAAGATGTCGTCGCAGCTGATGTCCGGGAACATGGCCTGGACTCACTTCGCCTGACGCCTATGGCGGGAACACATGGCCGGAAAGCGTCGTGCCGGGGTTCGGCAATGCGGTTGGGGGGAGGGCGTCGCGAGCGGACCGCGATCCACGCCGACAATGCGCTCCGGTGCGGAGGTGCCTTACTCCGCCGCCTGCGCCTTGGCGATCACCGCAACGAAAGCGCGGCCGTTGGCCTTGGTCACGAACTGCACAGTGCCCTCGGCCTTGGCGAACAGCGTGTGGTCCACGCCGATGCCGACATTGGCGCCGGGGTGCCACTTGGTGCCGCGCTGGCGCACCAGGATGTTGCCGCCGATCACCCGCTCGCCGCCGAACTTCTTGACGCCGAGGCGGCGCCCGGCCGAGTCGCGCCCGTTGCGGGACGAACCGCCCGCCTTCTTGTGTGCCATGAGTGCTGCTCCATGAGCCCGTGCGACGGGGCTCGATCAAAGGTCAATTATTAACGGCAAAGCGCCCGACACATTCGCCGGAGTCCGCCGCCGCAGGGAAGGCTGCGCGGCCCTAGCCGGCCACCAGCCCGGTGATGCGGATGCGGGTCAGGTCCTGCCGGTGGCCGCGCTTGCGCTTGGAATTCTGCCGGCGGCGCTTCTTGAAGGCGATGACCTTGGGGCCGCGCTCCTGCGCGACGATTGTGCCGGTAACGCTGGCGCCGGCGATGAAGGGTGCGCCGAACTTGGTGTCGTCGTCGCCGACGAGCATCAGCACCTCGGCAAAGGTCACGGCCTCGCCGGGCGCGCCGTCGAGGTGCATAACGGTGATGGTGTCTTCAGGGGCGACGCTGTACTGCTTGCCGCCCGTTTTGATAACAGCGAACATTAATTCCTCGTGACGCTGCGGACTGCCGCGGCGGTGCCGCATGCGACCGGCTTCTTGGTTTTATGGGTGCCCGGCACAGGCGCGCGGCGAGCCGGCGATGCCTAGCTCCCCGGTCTCACCAAGTCAATGATTGCCGCGGCCTCGAGGGCCGGCGGGGGAGGCGCGGCCGTGTCACCCGGCCAGCGACGCGGCGAAACCCTCGAAGTCCCCGCGCAGCGCGTCGAGCCGCGCCGCCGCGCTGTCGCGCATGCGTTGCGCGCTGTCGGGGTACTCGGCGAGGACGCGGCGGTACAGTTTGCGCGTCACCTCCAGCACGCTGGAGGGTTCGCATGCCGTTGCCTTGGCCGGGCGCAGCGTCGCCGTCAGCAGCGCGGCCTCGCCGATCAGCGTCGGCGGTCTCACCACGGCGGCGGGCGCGGCGCCGGTGTTCCGCTCGAGTTCGATCGACCCGCCGAGTACGATGAAGCCGCCCTGCGCGGTTTCGCCCTGGCGGAACAGCACGTCGCCGGCGCGCAGGATGCGCGTTTCGGCCGACAGCGCGACGAGGCGCAGCGCGTCCGCCTCCAGGTCGCGGAAGGCGGCAAGGCTCGTCAGGATGCGGATGTCGTTCTGCAGCGCCATCAGGGGACCAGCTTGTAGCCACCGGCCTCGGTGACGAGAAGCACCGCGCGCGCCGGGTCGCGCTCGATCTTTTGGCGCAGCCGGTAGATGTGCGTTTCAAGCGTGTGGGTGGTCACCGCCGCGTTGTAGCCCCATACCTCCTTGAGCAGTACCTCGCGGGCGATCACGGACTGGCCGGCCCTGTACAGGAAGCGCAGGATGGCGGTTTCCTTTTCCGTCAGGCGCAGCTTGCCGCCGTTCTCGGTGAGAAGCTGTTTGGCGCCGGGCTGGAACACATAGGGGCCGACGCGGAAGCTGGCATCGTCGCTGCTCTCGTGCTGGCGCAGGTGGGCGCGCATGCGGGCGAGCAGTACGGCGAAGCGGAACGGCTTGGTGACGTAGTCGTTGGCGCCCGCCTCCAACCCCATCACCGTGTCGGCCTCGCCGTCCTGGGCGGTGAGCATGATGACCGGGTTGCTGAAGCCGGCCGCGCGCAGCGCCTTCACCGCGTCGCGGCCATCCATGTCGGGCAGGCCAACGTCCATGATGACGAGGTCGGGCCGTTCCTGCGTGGCGCGGGCGATGGCGCCGGCCCCGTCGCTTGCCTGGACGGGGTCGAACTCGTCATACAGCGCGAGCTGCTCGGTCAGCGCCGCGCGCAGATCGTCGTCGTCGTCCGCAATCAGGATTTTACGAACCTGCATGGATGCTCTTTCCGCCCCGCCCCCCGGTCTCCCGCGCGCCGGTCGCGGGCGCGCCGGGCTGCGGCAGGGGCGAGGCAACGGCATGATGGGCAAAGCGGCGCAATGAGGGGATGCGATCCTTCGCGGCAGCTGCTGCGGACACTGGTGGTGAGACGCGCCGCCCGCGTGCCGGGTGAAAGCGGTCCAAAAGGCCATGTCAAGGCTGGCATGGTCACGCTTGCGTGTGCCTTTGGGCGGACGGGCGTCACCCACGCCAAGCGCGAGGGCGACGGGGCGACGCCGGCCGGCGCGATGCGCGTGCTGCGTGGCTTCTACCGTGCCGACCGCATGACGCGTCCGGCCTGCGCGGTGCCGCTGCGTCCCGTCACCCGCGACCTCGGCTGGTGCGACGACCCGGCGTCGCCGGCCTACAACCGCCCGGGCCCGCTGCCGATGCGCGCCAGTCACGAGGAGATGTGGCGTGCGGACGGCCTCTACGACGTGGTCTTCGTGCTCGACTACAACCTCTATCCCCGACGCGCCGGGGGCGGCAGCGCCATCTTCCTCCATTGCGCCCGGGAGGACGGCGGTGCGCGCGGGCGGGGCGGCCTCAAGCCGACGCTGGGCTGCGTGGCATTGCGCGGCGCCGACATGCGCCGTCTGCTGCCGCGCCTCGGGCGGGGGACGCGGGTCGTGGTGGTCTAAGCCGCCTCTCCGTGCGCCGTCGCCCCATGAACCCTCGTCTCATGCCCCCCTGCGCGGACGCAGGAATCGCTGCGGCGGGTCGATGCGTCGCACGGTGCCGTTCCAGGTGAAGGATCGGCCGA
>CAXTFM010000138.1:0-9704 GCA_964243435.1 uncultured Beijerinckiaceae bacterium | reverse complement strand
CCCATCAGCCGCTCGGCGGCGGCGACCATGGCGACGGGCGTCGCGGCGAGCGCCACCAGCCCGGCCTCGCCATAGGCGCGCACCACGTCGGGCACCGGCGTCGACACCACCGGCAGCCCGCCGGCCAGGAACTCCGGCGTCTTGGTCGGGCTGATGAAGCGCGTGGCCTCGTTGAGCGCGAAGGGCATCACGGCGAGGTCCCAGCCGGCGAGGTAGCGCGGCAGCTCGGCATAGGCGCGCGCGCCCAGCCAATGGATGTTGCCGCGCCGGGGCAGGGCCGCCGCGTCGATCTTGGTCACCGGCCCGATCATCACGACGTGCCAGTCCGGCCGCAGCGCGGCGAGGCCGTCGAGGAGGTCGAGGTCCATGCGCTCGTCGATGACGCCGAAGAAGCCGAGGCGCGGGCGCGGGATCGCCGCCTGGTCGGCCGGGTCGGCGCGCACTTCGCCCACCCGCGTGGCGCGCGCCTGGGCGAAGTGCGCGACGTCGACGGCGGAAGGCAGGCAGTGCACGTTGCCGTGGCGGTGGCGCTTCGCCTCGTACAGGCTGACGCCGCCGGTGAACACGAGGTCGGCGGCCCCGAGCAGCTCCGTTTCCAGCGCCAGCAGGCCGGGCGCCGCGCCGCGGAAGGCCGACAGCTCGTCCATGTTGTCGTACACGGTGAGCGCGCGGGGCAGGTCGCGGCTGAAGGCGAGGGCGGCGGCGGTGTAGTACCAGAACACGTGCGGGCGGGCGTAAGCGTCGAGCAGCGCGGCGACCATGCCGCGCACCGCGGCGTCGCGCTCCGCCGCCGGCAGCGCCGCGGGCAGGTGCGGCACCGCGATGGTGACGCCGTCCTTGGCGAAGAGCCGCATCGCGTGCTCGTCGCCCTCGCACCACGGCTCCTCGACGAAGATCACTTCAAAGCCCGCCGCCGCGCGCGTCATCAGGTGCTGCGGACGCTGGGTGACGAAATCCCAGCGCAGGTGGGAGAAGCACACGAGGGTCGGCGTGCCGGGTGCGGCGGACGGATCGCCCGCCGCGTCGAAGGAACGTCCGTGCACCCGCACTCCTTGGGTCCTCGCCGATGGTCAAGCTCCAGCTCCGCCTTTACAGGCGCCGCGCCGCGATGGGAACAGCCTCGCGCGCGCCGCGTCGCCGCAACGGCCTCCGCGCCGGCGGAACGGGTGGGGTACGCGGCGCGGGTGCCGATTCGTACCCTGCACGTACCCGCTGCGGCCGCCGCGTCCCGTTTCGGCACGGCGCCGGGCGGGGCGGCGTCAATCATGCGTCAACGGGTGCATGCCCCGCGAACCACAAGCGGCCCGCGTTTGTTGGCCCTGCCATGCGTTGTGTCGCAGCACCAAGGCTGCGCCGCCCGGGAACGACGGCCGATGTTGTGGAGAAGGTCACCCATGGACCAGAAGGTCGACGGCGGTTCCGCCGCGCTCGACGACGCCGGCCCGGACCGCCGCTGGCAGCTGGCGGCGCGCGTCCTGCTTTCCGCGCTTCTGCTCGGGGCCGGGCTCTACATGCTGTCGAACTACCTGCGCGCCCTGGTCTGGGCGGTGGTGTTCGCCATCGCGCTGTGGCCGCTCTACGAGCGCGTGCGGGCACGGCTGCCGCGCCGCCTCGCCGAGGGCGAGGTGCTGCCGCTGCTTTTCACCGCGCTGGTCGGCGTCGTCTTCCTGCTGCCCTTCGTGGTGCTGGTCGTCGAGGCGGTGCGCGAGATGCACCAGCTCATCGACCTCGGCAAGCAGGCGGAACAGAACGGCATCCCCGTACCCGGCTTCGTGGGGCACCTGCCCTACGGCGCCCAGCAGGTCACGGACTGGTGGAACGCCCACCTCGCCCAGGCCGGCTGGGCCAAGGACACGGTGCGCGAGATCAACACCTCGTCCAACCGCGAACTCGGGCGCAACGTCGGCAGCAACGCCGTCCACCGCGTGATCCTGTTCGGTTTCTGCCTGCTCGCCCTGTTCTTCCTGTTCCGCGACGGCGAAGCGATCGTGCGGCAGGGCGTGACCGCGTCCGGCAAGGTGTTCGGCCCGCGCGGCGAGCGCATCGCCCGGCAGATGACCGCCTCGGTCCACGGCACGGTGAACGGGCTGGTGCTGGTCGGCATCGGCGAGGGCGTGGTGCTCGGCGCGGTGTACGTCTTCACCGGCGTGCCGCACCCCATCCTGTTCGGGGCGCTGACGGCGGTGGCGGCCATGGTGCCCTTCGCCGCCGCGGTGGCCTTCTGCATCGCCGCCCTTGCTCTCGTCGCCACCGGCGGCGTCGTCGCGGCCGCGGTCGTGGTCGGGGCGGGCTTCGTCGTGACCTTCACCGCCGACCACTTCGTGCGCCCCAAGCTGATCGGCGGCACCACCAAGCTGCCCTTCCTTTGGGTGCTGCTCGGCATCCTCGGCGGCGTCGAAAGCTTCCGGCTGCTCGGCCTGTTCGTCGGCCCGGCGATCATGGCCGCGCTGATGCTGCTGTGGCGCGAGCTGGCCGACACGGAGGACGAGGCCGCCTGAATGCGGCGTTGCAGCAGCGGCGACACAGGGGCCGGCTTTGCGCCGCCGGCGCCGGACGCGCGGGGACAATGGCAGGGACAAACGCCGGGGCTTCTGTTAGCCCGGGCACGGAAACGGGTTGAGGTGACACTTGCGGTACGCTGGACTTCTCCTTCTCGGCACGGGCCTGCTCGGCTGGATGCCCGGCGCCCTCGCCTATGACGGCAGCCAGGCCGAGCAGGAGGCCTGCACGCCCGACGTGTTCAGCCTGTGCTCGGCCTACATCCCCAACGAGGACCCCATCCTCGCCTGCTTGAAGGCCAAGCGGGTGCAGCTGTCGCCGGCCTGCGCGACCGTGCTGTTCCCCGCGCGGCGGAGCCGCCGCAGCCGCTCCTGAGGCCCCGCACGGCCGCTTGGGCGGCGCCGCTCCGAACGACCGTGAGGGCGGACTTGCCTCAGTCTGCCGCTCATGCGGCCTCGCGCGTCGGGTCGCGCGGCACCTCCTCGAGGCGCGCCGCCTGCGGCGTGGCGCGGCCGCGTCCGAGAAAGGCGCTGAGGCGGTCCATGTAAAGGTAGGTCACCGGCGTGGTGAACAGGGTCAGCGCCTGCGACACGATCAGGCCGCCGACCACCGCGACGCCGAGCGGCTGGCGCAGGTCGGCGCCGGCGCCGATGCCGACCGCGATGGGCAGGGTGCCGAGCAGCGCCGCCATCGTGGTCATCATGATCGGGCGGAAGCGCAGCACGCAGGCCTCGAAGATGGCGTCGGCCGGCGCCAGGCCGTCGTTGCGCTCGCGCTGCAACGCGAAGTCGATCATCATGATCGCGTTCTTCTTCACGATGCCGATCAGCATGATGAGGCCGATGATCGCCATCATGCTGAGGTCGAAGCCGTACAGCTTCAAGGACAGCAGCGCCCCGACCGAGGCGGAGGGCAGGCTCAGCAGGATCGTGAAGGGGTGGATGAAGCTTTCGTACAGGATGCCGAGCACGACGTAGACGGCGAACAGCGCGGCGGCGATGAGGAGGGGCTGCGTCGCCAGCGAGCGCTGGAACTCCTGCGCCGTGCCCTGGAAGGACGATTGCAGCGTCGCCGGCTTGTCCATCGAGCGCTCCGCCCCCTGGATCGCCGCCACGGCGTCGCCGAGCGCCACGCCCGGCGCCAGGTTGAATGACAGGGTCACGGCGGGGAACTGCCCCTGGTGGTTGACGGCGATGGTGCCCGGCACCGGCTTCAGCTTGGCGAACTGGCTGATCGGCACCATCGCCGTGCCGCGGCCGTGGACGTAGAGCTGCGTCAGCGCCGACAGGTCCTGCTGGAAGCGCCGCTCGACCTCCATCACGACGTGGTAGGTGTTCAGCGGCGCGTAGATCTGGGTGACGTAGGCCTGCCCGTAGGCGTCGGCGAGCGTTTGCTGGATGGCGGTGACGTTGACGCCGAGGCGGGCGGCGGCGTCGCGGTCGATGTCGATCATCAGCGTCGGCGAGCCGGTCTGCTGGTCGCTCGCGACGTCCTGGAGCTGCGGCGCCGTCTTCAGCTTGGCGAGCATCCGCGGCGCCCACGCGTTCAGCTCGTTCATGTCCGTGTCCTGCAGCGTGTACTGGAACTGCGTGCGCGACAGGCGGCCGCCGAGCTGGATGTTCTGCACGGATTGCAGGTAGGTCACGATGCCGGGGAGGGCGGCGAGCTTCGGGCGCAGGCGCTGGATGATCTCGCCGGCGCTGCTGCGGCGCTCGTCGAGGGGCTTCAGCTGGATGAACATGCGGCCGGTGTTGAAGCCGGAGGAAGCGTTGCCGCCGATGGTGCTGCCGACGGCGGCGACGTCGGGGTCGCGCTCGACGACGCGCAGCGCCGCCTGCTGGCGCCGCTTCATGCCCTCGAAGGAAACGTCCTGGTCGGCCTGGGTGAAGCCCGTCACCAGGCCGGTGTCCTCCTGCGGGAAGAAGCCCTTCGGCATGGTCACGAACCAGTAGGCCGAGAGCGCGATCAGCGCGACGTTGAGCGCCATCACGAGCACGCGGTGGCGCAGCGACAGCCTGAGCAGCCGCTCGTAGCCGGCGACGAGCATCTCGAAGCCACGCTCGCTCATGCGGTACAGCCGCCCGTGCGCGACGCCGTGCGGGTTCTTCAGCACCAGCGCCCCCATCATCGGCGACAGGGTGATGGCGATCACGGCGGAGAGAACGATCGCCACCGTGACGACCACGCCGAACTCGCGGAACAGCCGGCCGACGATGCCGCCCATGAACAGCAGGGGGATGAACACCGCGATCAGCGACACGGTGATGGACACGATGGTGAAGCCGATCTCCTTGGCGCCATCGAGGGCGGCCGTGACCCGGTCCTTGCCCATCTCCAGGTGGCGGAAGATGTTCTCCAGCATCACGATGGCGTCGTCGACGACGAGGCCGACCGCGAGGGCGAGGCCCATCAGCGAGAGGTTGTCGAGGCTGTAGCCGAACTCGTACATCACCGCGAAGGTGCCGACGAGGGAGAGCGGCACCGTCATCGCCGGGATGATGGTCGCCCACAGCTCGCGCAGGAACACGAAGATCACCACGACAACCAGCACGATGGTGCCGGCGAGCGTCAGCTTGACGTCGGCGAAGCTGTCGCGGATCGAGGTCGAGCGGTCGACCACGATCGACAGCTTGATCGAGGGCGGGATGCCGGCCTGCAGCATCGGCAGCATGGATTTCAGCTGGTCGACGAGGTCCAGCGTGTTGGCGCCGGGCTGGCGCCAGATGCCGATCATCTCGCCCCGCTCCGAGCCGACCCAGCTCGCCTGGAACGGCGAGTCGACGCCGGCGACGACGTGGGCGACGTCGCCGAGGCGCACCGGGGCGCCGTTGCGGTAGGTGACGATGGACTTGGCGATCTGCCCCGGCAGGAACAGCTGGCCGTTGGTGCCGATCTGGTAGGATTGGCTCGGCCCCTGCAGCGTGCCGACCGGCTGGTTGGCCGTGGTCGAGGTGACGGCGGCGGCGATGTCGTCGAGGCCGATGCCGCGGGCGGCGAGCGCGAGGGGGTTGATCATCACCGTCGGCGCGTATTTCTGCTGGCCGAAGATCGTCACCTGCCCGACGCCGGGCAGGGTGGAGATGCGCTGCGCCACGTTGAGGTCGGCGAACTGGTCGAGCTGGGTCAGCGGCATGGCCTGCGAGGTCAGGCCGAGGATCAGTACCGGCTGATCGGCCGGGTTGACCTTCTTGAAGGTCGGCGGCGTCGGCAGGTTCTTCGGCAGGTAGCCCTGCGCGGCGTTGATCGCCTGGGTGACGTCGGTCGCCGCACCGTCGATGTTGCGGCTGAGGTCGAACTGCAGGGTGATGTTGGTGGTGCCGAGCACGCTCGCGGACGTGATCTGGTTCACGCCGGGGATCTGCGCGAACTGCCGTTCCAGCGGCTGGGCCACGGCGGAGGCCATGGTGCCGGGGTCGGCGCCGGGGAGCTGCGCGCTCACCGACAGGGTCGGGAAGTCGACGGAGGGCAGCGCCGCCACCGGAAGCAGGTCGTAGCCGACGGCTCCGCCGACGAACAGCGCCACCATGAGCAGCACGGTGGCGATGGGACGGCGGATGAAGGGGGCGGAAATGTTCACTGCGTCACGTTGGTCCCGGCCGGTGCGTCGCCGAGCCGTTGCCCGGCATCGGCGATCTCCTCGCTCACCCGCACGGCGGCACCGGGCTGGAGGCGGAACTGCCCGGCGGTGACGACCCGTTCGCCAAGGGCGAGGCCGCTGCCGATCAGGGCGACGTTGTTTTCCGTTTGCATGACCTTGAGCGGGCGCAGCTGCACCTTGGCATCCGCCCCGACCACGTAGGCGAAGGTGCCCTGCGGCCCGGTGAGCACGGCGTCGGAGGGGACGGTGACGCCGTCATGCACGGTGTCGAGCACGGCGTGGGCGTTGACGAACTGGCCCGGCCACAGCGCGCGGTCCGCATTGGCGAACTCGGCCTTCAGCTTCACCGTCCCGGTGGACGCGTCGACCGTGTTGTCGATGAGGTCGAGCTTGCCCTGCGAGAGCATGCGCGCGTCGTCGTTGTTGAAGGCCTGGATCGGCAGCGTGCCCTTGGCCATCGCCTGCCGGATCCGGTCGATCTCCGTTTCCGGCAGGGTGAACACCACGTAGATCGGCTGGATCTGGGTGATGGTGACGAGGTTCTGTTGGCTGTTCGCCTGGATCAGGTTTCCGATGTCGATCTGGCGGATGCCGGTGACCCCGTCGATGGGCGAGCGCAGCGCGGCGTAGTCGACGTTGAGCTGCGCCGCCTGCACGGCGGCGACCGCGCTTTGCGCCGCGGCGTCGTTCTGCGCCACGGTGGTTTGCTGCGTCGCGACCTGCTGCTCGGGGGTGTAGTTGCGCTTGAGCAGGTCGGTGTAGCGGTTGAGGTCGATCTTCGAGTTGCCCAGGGCCGCCTGGGCGCGAACGAGGTTGGACTTGGCCTGGTCGAGCGACGCCTGGTAGGGGCGCGGGTCGAGCTGGATCAGGAGGTCGCCGGCGCGGACGTTCTGCCCTTCGCGGAAGTTCACCTGGGTGATGGCGCCCTCGACGCGCGAGCGCAGCGACACCGCGTTGAAGGCCACCACCGTGCCGAGGCCGCGTAGGATGACGGGCACGTCGTGCGCGGTGGCGGTCGCCGCCAGCACCGGCACCGGCGCCGGCCCGCCCTTGGCGGCGCCGGACGCGTCCTTCCCCGCCAGCCGCACCACCACGGCGTAGCCGAGCCCGCCGAGGAGGGCGCAGGCAACGAGCGTTGTGACGATCCGCTTCATCAACATTCCCGCAAAGTCCGTGCATCCTAGAACGGTTGCCGACGTTTTCGTAGGGCCCCTCGGCGCTTGCGCGGTTTATCCCGACAACGTGATCGCGCCGGGTGCGGCGCGCGGCGGCTTTGCCGCCGCATCGCGCGTTGCTTGAGCGGTGTCGGCAGCGTCGGATCGGCGTCCAAGGTCGGGTCGGCTTCCGAGGTCGGCCTGATCGATCGGGCGCGAACGGCCGGGGCTGGCCGCGCGTGGCGGAGCGGGGCGGCCGACGCGGCGGAAGCAAAACGCAAGGAGCACGCATGGCGCCCATCGACGTTTCCATTCGGCTGCACCGCCGCGCCGCGCTCGCCGCCGCCGCCGCCTGCGGTGCCGCAAGCCTGCTCGATCCGTTCGCCGTCCTCGCGGCGGCGCCCGCCATGCTGGCGCGCCCGATCCCGCACGGCAACGGCGAAACGCTTCCGGCCGTCGGGGTCGGCACCTCGCAGGTGTTCGAGGTCGGCGCCGACGCGGGCAAGCGCCGCCAGCTCGCGGGCGTGGTCGGCAAGCTCGTCGACGAGGGCGGCAGCCTCATCGACACCGCGAGTTCCTATGGCACGGCGGAGGAGGTGATCGGGGCCATCGCCACCGGCACGCCGCTGCGCCCGAAGCTGTTCGTCGCCACCAAGCTCGAGGAGCGCCGCGGGCGCAAGGCGCAGGCCGAGTTCGCCCTGTCGCTGAAGCGCCTCAAGGTCGAGAGGGTGGACCTCGTGCAGATGCACAACGTCGAGGACGACGACCCCGGCCTCGGCTTCTTCCGCGAGCTGAAGGCGCAGGGCAAGACGCGCTACGTCGGCGCCACCACCACCTTCAAGGACGGCTACGGGGCGATGGAGAAGCTGATCCGCGCGGACAAGCCGGACTTCATCGAGATCGACTGCTCCATCGCCAACCGCAGCGCCGAGGAACGCATCATCCCCGCCGCGGCCGAGGTCGGCGCGGCGGTGCTGATCGCCCTGCCGTTCGGGCGCACGGAGCTGTTCAAGAAGGTCCGCGGCAAGCCGCTGCCCCCCGTGGCCGCCGCCATCGGCGCGACGACGTGGGGCCAGGTGTTCCTCAAGTACCTGCTCGGCAACCCGGCGATCACCGCCGTCATCCCCGGCACGGCGAGCCTCGACCACATGGCCGACAACCTCGCCGCCGGGCGCGGCCCGCTGCCCGACGCCGGGCAGCGGGCGGAGCTGGTGCGCTACTTCGAGGCGCTCGGCTGAGCCGCGGCGCCGGCGGTGGTCTCGCCCGACGCGGCGAGGCGCTCCTGCCGCCGCCCGAGCCATAGGCTTTCGACGAGCCACAGGACCGACAGGGGGATGGCGACGATCGCCATCGGCACCCCGCCGATGAGGTGCGGCAGCTCGCTCGACCAGGCGCCGAACTGGTCGCCGAGCCGGTAGATCACCGTGTCGATGAAGGCCTTGGCCTTGTAGCGGTCCTCGCGCGGGACGACGGTGTAGAGGATTTCCCGCGTCGGGCGGGCGATGGCGAAGTTGCCGGCGCGGCGCACCACCTGGAACGCCACCACGGCGGCGACGGAGGGCGCGGCGGCGAGCACGCCGAAGCCGATCACGCTCGCCGCCGGCAGCAGGGCGAGCGTCAGCATCACCCCGATGCGCCGCAGGATCGGCCCCGTCGCGAAAAGCTGCAGCGCCAGGGTGAGGATGTTCACCGTGAGGTCGATGGCGGCGAAGAACTCGGTGCGCGCCGCCCTGTCGTGAAAGGCCGAGGCCGCCACCCGGGTGACGTCGAAGTACAGCATGGTCGAGGTGAGCGAGAACAGCAGCAGGAACATCGCCGTGTTGAACAGGTAGGGCGAGGTGAAGGTTTGCGCGAAGCCGGCGAGGATGTTGCCACCGACGCGCTGGTCGGCGACGCCCGCCTCCGTTCGGCTCATCACCTTGGACTGCGCGGACAAGCGCTTGACGCCGATCACCGCGACCTCCAGCAGCACGGCGGCTGCGACGAGCAGCGCGGTCTGCGGGACGTGGCGCGCCAGCGCGACGACGATGAAGGAGCCGACCAGCGCGCCGACGGTGGCGCCCGCCGCGATGAAGCCGAACAGCCGCTTGCCCTGCTCGGAGTCGAAGGTGTCGACGACGAGCGCCCAGAACACCGACACCACGAACAGGTTGAACACCGAGATCCAGATGAAGAAGGCGCGCCCGACCCAGATCGTCTGGCGGGCGTCGGCGAGCCACAGCGCCAGCGCGAACAGGAGGATGTTGGCGGCGAAGAAGCGGTAGGTCACGGTGATGAACTGCACCCGGGGCAGGGCGCGCACCAGTCCCGCGAAGGGCACGTTGAGAACCAGCATCGCCACCAGCGTGCCGGTGAACAGCCAGGGCAGGTTGCGGACGCCGCCGGCGACGCCCATCTCGTCGCGGATCGGGCGCATGATGTAGTACGACATCAGCACCGCGACGATGTAGAGC
>CAXTFM010000137.1:0-9744 GCA_964243435.1 uncultured Beijerinckiaceae bacterium | reverse complement strand
CGCCATGGCCGACACCGTCCGCATCACCTTCACCGCCGACATCTCCGACCTCCGGCGCGGCCTCGAGGCGGCGACGAGCGGGGTCGCCGCGACCACCGCCGTGCTGAAGGCCGGCGCCGACCAGGTCGGGCTCAGCTACGGGCAGCTGACCCAGGCCTACGCCGCCGGCGCCGCGCGGCGCCTCGACCTGGTGCGCGCCGGCAGCGACGACGAGTTGGCGGTGGCCCGCGCCGGAGACCGCGCGCAGACCGACATCGCGCTCGACGCGGTCAAGCTCAAGCAGGCCCAGGTCAGGGAGGGGGTGCAGCTGTCCCAGGTCGGGCACGACGAGGAGCGCGCGCAGCTCCTCGCGCTGGAGGACGCGCGCGAGGAGATCGAGCGGCGCCACCTTTCCTTTCTGCAATCGACCTATCGCGACAACGCCCGCGCCTTCGCCGACGCGCAACGCCAGATCGACGAGCTCTCGGCGCAGTCGGCGCTGCGCCGCCAGGGGATCGAGGGTGCCTACCTCCGCGAAGTGTACAACGACTATCGCCGCTCCTTCGAGCAGGTCGGCTCCAGCGTGTCGAGCCAAGTGATGGGGCTGATCCGCGGCCAGGAAACCTTCCGCCAGGCGGTCAACAACGTGCTGCTGTCGATCGTGCAAAGCTTCATCCAGGCGCGGGTGCGCGCGGTCGCCGATTGGCTGGCCGGCGTCGCCGCGCAGACCACGGCCACAACCGCCGGCGAGGCGGCCAAGACCGCGGCCGTCACCGCCGGCACGACCGCGCGTTCGGCGGCGGAAACCACGGCGGCGACGGCGAGCGCGGGGGCGACGTTCGCGGCGGTCGGCAAGAGCATCCTGGCCTCGGCGTCGGAAACCTTCGCCGGCATCTTCGGCTTCCTCGCGCCGGTGCTGGGGCCGGCCGCCGCGGGTCCGGCGCTGGCGGGCGAGGCCACCGTGGCGGCCGCCGCCGCCGGGCTACCCTCCTTCGCCGCCGGCGCTTGGCAGCTGCCGGCCGACACGGTGGCGCAGCTCCATGCCGGCGAGATGATCGTGCCGGCCGGCCCGGCGGCGCTGATGCGCGCGGCGGTGCAGGGCTCCGCGGCGCCGGCAGGGAAAGGCAACGACGTCCACGCCCACTTCCATGTCGCCGCGATGGACGGGCGCGACGTCAGGCGCTTCTTCAACGACAACGCCCGCCACATCATCGGCGCGATCAACGACGGCGTGCGCTCGGGCTCGCATCTCGGCCTGAGCCGGCTACGGTGAGCCCTCTAGCCGTGGGTGAAATCCTTGGGGCGCTTCAGCGCCGGCGCGTTGCATTCCACCGCGGTGAAGGTTTCAAGGATGCGGTAGGTGTGCTCGGCGTTGGCCGGCACGAGGTAGGACGTGCCGGGCTTGAGGGCGGCGGTCTGCCCCTCGATGGTCAGCTCGGCGCGCCCGGCGATCACGTAGCCGAGCGTCTCGTAAGGGCTGCGGTGGGGCGTCTTGTCGTGCGGCTGCTCGTTGCGCCACAGGCGCATGGACATGCTGGCCCCGGCGGCAAGCTCCACCTCGCCGTCCGTCCCCGCCGCGCCGGCGTCGACAACCACCATCACCATCGCTCAGCTCCCTCGATCCCTGCGCCGCCGGCCGACGCTGCCGGGGTACCGGCGACCAAGCCGGGCGTCCCGGCAAGGTTCCGCAGCGCCGCCGCCACAGCACCGGAGGGTTTCCCCGCGTGACCGAGCCCACGCTTTTCAACGGCGTCAACCTGCTGCCCGCCTCGGGCGAGTGGGTGTACGACACCCTGCCCCACCGCACGCGGCAGTTGACGCAAGCGGCGCCGGTGGTGGCGAACCTCAACGCCGCCCCCGGCGGCACGCGGACGGACTACAGCCTCGCCCTCGACCAGTTGCAGGCGCAGCACCCGGAATGCGCGGCCGTGTCGCTGATCGTGGCCTGGTTCGGTTCCGCCACCGACGCCGCGCAATGCCGGGTCTACCCTTCGACCAACTATATCGGCGGCAGCTCCGACGTCCTCGTCGATCGCACTGGCGCGTCGGGCACCTGGGCGCCCGACCCGTGGCGCTGCTCCGGCCTCACCCAGGCCTCCCCCGGCCTGGTCCCGCTGTCGCAGGCGGCCGGCAGCTTCGTCTACGGCGGCACGCCGGCCGACCCTGCCGTGGTGCGCTGCATCCGCGACCTGCGCGCGCGCGGCCTGCGCGTGGTGTTCTACCCCTTCCTCCTGATGGACTGCCCGGGCTACCCTTGGCGCGGGCGCATCGGGTTCGACGGCCCCGACATGACCGCGGCCGCGGCGGCGACCGTCGCCGGCTTCCTTGGGACGGCGCAGCCCTCGCAGTTCGCCCCCGACGCGGCCGACCTCACGGTGGGCTATGCCGGCCCGGCGACGGACTACAGCTACCGCCGCATGATCCTGCACTACGCCAGCCTGTGCGCGCTGGCGGGCGGGGTCGACCTTTTCCTGCTCGGCTCGGAGCTGCGCGGACTGGAAACCATCCGCGGGCCGAACTGGACGCCGGCCGGCACGGCCGACGCCGCCGGGCACGCCGCGTGGGACTACCCCTTCGTCGCCGGCCTCGTGCAGCTCGCCGCCGACGTGCGCGGCCTGTTCGACGCCGCCGGCCTCGCGAGGGATGCGACCGCGTGCAAGAACCTCATCGGCTATTCCGCCGACTGGTCGGTGTGGATGGGCGTGCAGCACGTCGATGACGGTGGCGCCACGCTGGGGCAGTGGCCGCACCTCGACGCGCTCTACGCCGCGCCGGCGGTCGACCTCGTCAGCGTCGACAACTACCTGCCGTTGTCGGACTGGACCACCGCAGGCGGCGGGCTCGACGCGGCGAACTGGCAGGTGCCGGCGCCCGACCCCGCCGCCTGGCCGCCGTCGCGCGCGGCGATGAACGGCCTCGGCCTCGCCGGGGCGCCGACGCTGCACAGCAAGGCCTACCTCAAGGCCAACATCGAGGGCGGCGAGAAGTACAACTGGTTCTATGACGATTCGACCAACCACGGCCTCGGCTTCGACCCCGCGGGCAGCGACCTTCGGGTGTCGCGGCCGAGCGGCGACCGTGTGCTCCAGGCGCGCACGCCCTACCAGCCCGGCCAGGAGATCCTCGCCAACAAGATGCTGCGCTGGTGGTGGCTGAACCCGCACCGCGCCGTCTACGACACCGGCGCGGGCTTCGTGCCGCAGGGCGCGCCGACCGCCTGGATGCCGCAATCGAAGTCGCTCACCTTTGCGGAATACGGCTTCCCCACGGTCGACCGCTGCACCAACCAGCCCAACGTCTTCTTCGACCCCAAGTCGAGCGAAAGCTTCACGCCGTTCTGGTCGGCGTGGGACGGGGCGGACGGCGCCGGCTACCGCCCGCGCCAGGACGACCGCCTGGCGCAACTCGCGCTGCAAGCGGTGTACGAATACTGGAACACGGACGGCCGCAACCTGACCTCGACCGCCGGCGTGGCGATGGTCGAGACGACCTTCATGGCGGCGTGGAACTGGGACGCGCGGCCGTTTCCGGTCTTTCCCCGGCTCGCGGGGGTATGGGGCGACGCCGGCAACTACCGCGCCGGCACCTGGATCGGCGGCAAGGGACCGCTCGTCGCCCCGAGCGTCGCCGACCCGACGGCGCCGATGCCGGCCTCGTACCCGACCCTGCCCACCCTCGCCGGGTCGGCCGCGGCGGCGCGCTACCGCCCGGTCTTCGCGACGCGGGCGGCCGGGCACGCGTCCGGCCGGGAGGGCCGCGCCGGGCGCCGCGCCGCCGTGCGCTGGGAGGTGACGCTCGGCGTCGACCTGCTGCGGGCGGGGGAGGACGCGCTCGCCGGCTTCTTTGCCGCGCGCGGGGGCCGCGACGGCGCCTTTGTCGTGCCCGTGCCGGCCGAACTCGGCGCCGGCGCGACGCTGCTGTGCCGCTTCGCCGACGACGTCGCCGACTTCGAGGAGTTCATGGGCAGGTTGCGACAGGTGCAAACGATCACCCTCATCGGCGTGCCGGGATGAGCGCGCCCCCCTTCCTCCCCGTGCTGCCCGGCCAGGGCTGGTCGGTCCACAAGCGCCCGACCTTCTCGACGCGGGTCGCGAGCCACGTGTCCGGCCGCGAGGTGCGCCAGGCGAACTACGCCCAAACCCTGTACGAGTTCGAGCTGAGCTATGACGGGCTCGCCTCCACCGGCCTGCCCGGCCTCGGCGCCGCCTCGCTCCAGGCGCTGATGGGCTTCGTCCTCGCCGCGCAGGGGCAGTTCGGCACCTTCCTCTACGCCGACCCGACCGACGACGCCGTCGCCGGCCAGCGGCTCGGCGCGGGCGACGGCGTCACCACCCGCTTCACCGCCGTGCGCGCCCTGGGCGGCACGGTGGAGCCGGTCGGCTGGGTCACCGGCATCGGCAACGTCACCGTCGCCGGCGTCGCGCAATCGTCCAACGCCTACGCCCTCGCCGCGCCGAACGCGCTGGTGCTCGCCGCGCCGCCGGCGGCCGGAGCCGCCGTCGCCGCCGACTTCACCTACGCCTTCCTGTGCCGCTTCCTCGACGACCAGCAGGATTTCGAGAACGTCATGTCCGGGCTGTGGCAGCTCGCCAGCCTCAAGTTCAGGAGCGTGCGGACCTCATGAGACCCGTCACCCCCGCCCTTGCGAGCTTCCTCGCGGGCCTGCGCGCGCAGCGCGACGCGCCCGTGCTGATGGCGGACTGCTACGCGCTGGCGCTGCGCACCGGCGCCACCCTTGCGGTCACCAACGCCGACGTGCCGGTCGTGCTCGGCGGCACCACCTTCCGTGCGGACTCGCTGCTCGTCGACGGCCTCGCCTATCGCTGCGCGACCGGGCTCGACGTCGACAAGCAGCAGATCACCATCGCGGCGCGCCCGAGCGACACGGTCGGCGGCATCCCCTTCCTCCAGGCGGTGCGCAACGGCGTGCTCGATGGCTGCACCGTGCGGCGCGACCGCGCCTTCCTCACGGCCTGGGACGCGCCGCCGATCGGCTGGGTGACGCTGTTCAAGGGGCGCGTGGCGACGGTCGACGCGGTCGGACGCACCACGGCGCAAATCACCGTCGCCTCCGACCTCGTGCTGCTCGACGTCGACATGCCGCGCAACCTCTACGGGCCGTGCTGCAACCACGTGCTGTTCGATTCCGGCTGCGGCCTCGTGAAGAACGCCTGGGGCGCGGCCGGCACGGTCGGGGCCGGCGCCACCGCGCTGGCCGTGCCGTGGGCGCAGGCTTCCGCCGCCTACGCGCAGGGCACGATCACCTTCACGAGCGGCGCCAACACCGGCGCCACCGCCAACATCAAGGGCGCGGGTGCCGGCGCGCTGACGCTGTCCTACCCGCTGCCGGCGGTGCCGGCGCCCGGCGACGGCTTCACCGCCTACCAGGGCTGCGACCACACCCTGGCGACCTGCCGGGGCACGTTCAACAACGGCGCGAACTTCCGGGGCTTCCCCTTCGTGCCGGTCCCGGAAACGGCGTTCGGATGAGCGACACGCAACGCGCCCGCGTCGTGGCGGAAGCCCGCCGCTGGATCGGCACGCCCTACCACGCCGGCGCCGACGTCGCCGGGGCGGGGGTGGACTGCGGCATGCTGATCGTGCGCGCCTTCGTCGACGCCGGGCTGGTGCCGGCCTTCGACCCGCGCCCCTACCCGCCTGACTGGCACCTCCACCGCAGCGAGGAGCGCTATCTCGGCTTCGTGTGCGACCGCTGCGGCGAGATCGACCCCGCCGATGCGGCGCCGGGCGACCTCCTCGTGTTCCGCTACGGGCGCTGCCACGCCCACGGCGCCGTGGTGACGCGCAGCCACCCCCTCACCGTCCTCCACGCCTTCTCGCCGGCGCGCGCCGTGGTCGAGGAGCAGGTCGCCCGCAACCCGGCGCTGGGCGGGCGGGCGCCCCGCGCCTTCAGCCTGTGGGCGCGCGGCGCGGCCGGCGCGGACTCGACTTGTGAGGGCCGGACATGAGCAGTTTCCGCAGGAGCGGCGGCAGCGTCCCCGTCGCGGCGGTGCAGCCGGACTTTTCCGGCCTCGCCATCCAGACGGCCACGGCGGCGGCGCCGATCCCGATCATCTACGGCACCACCCGCACCGCGCCCAACATCATCTGGCGCGACGGCGTCAGCGCCGTGCCGCAGTACGCCGTCACCCAGACCGGCGGCGGGGGTGGCGGCAAGGGCGGCGGCGGAGGCGGCACCACCACCACGACCAGCGTGTCCGGCTACGAGTATTTCACCTGGATCGAGTACGCGATCGGCGAAGGGCCGCTCGCCGCAGTCGCCACCATCTACAGCGGCCAAGCCACATACGGCTACGGCGCCTACGGGCTCGGCCTCGTGACCGGCACCACGCCGCAGGCGCCGTGGGGGCCGGCGCAGGCGAGCTTCCCCGATGCCGCGCTCGGCTACCCCGGCACCGCGTACATGGCGTCGAGCGACTTCGACCTCGGCTCCAGCGCCTCGCTGCCCTCCATCGCCTTCGAGGTCGCGGGCCTGCTCGGTGCCGACGCGCGGGCGCTGAACGGCGTCGACTGCGACCCGGCGGCGATCGTCGGCGACTTCCTCACCAGCCCGCAATACGGCGTCGGCTTCCCCGCAGCGGCGATCGACGCCGCAAGCCTCTACGGCACCGGCCTTTCCGGCACCGTGAACGACGCGAGCTACCGCTCGTACTGCCGGGCGGCCGGCCTCGCCCTGTCGCCGGCGCTCGCCGACCAGGAGGCGGCGAACGCGGTGCTGGCGCGCTGGCTCCAGCTTACCAACACGGCGGCGGTGTGGTCGGGCGGCACGCTGAAGTTCGTGCCCTACGGCGACGCCCCGCTCGGCGGCGACGGTTTCGGCTTCGTGCCGGACGCGACGCCGCTCTACGATCTCACCGACGACGACTTCATCGCGGCGGAAGGCGCCGACCCGGTCGAGGTGGCGCGCCTCGACCCCTACGGCGTGCCCAACGTGCAGCGCCTCGAATGCTTCGACCGCTCGAACCAGTATGCGGCGACGCCCGTCGAGGCGCGCGACCAGAACGCGATCGAACAGTTCGGCCTCAGCGTCGGTGCCACGGTCACCGCCCACGAGATCTGCGACCTCGGCATCGGACTCACCGCCGCACAGCTCATCCTCCAGCGCGGGCTCTACATCCGCAACACGTACAGCTTCAAGCTGTCCTGGGAGTGCTGCCTGCTGGAGCCGATGGACCTCGTCACCCTGACGGATCCCGGCCTCGGCCTCGCCCGCACCCCCGTCCGCATCACCGCGATCGAGGAGGGGAGCGACGGGCTGCTCAGCGTCACCGCCGAGGAGTTCCCCGGCGGGGCGGCCACCGCGGCGGCCTACCCCGCGCCGAGCAACGCGGCGACGACCCTCAACCGCAACGTGGCGGCCGCCCCGGTCAACCCGCCGGTGGTGTTCGAGCCGCCGGCGCCGCTCACCGGCGGCACGCCGCAGGTGTGGGCGGCGGTGTCGGGCGGCACCGATGGGATCGCCGACCCGAACTGGGGCGGCGCCGTGGTGTGGATCTCGCGCGACGGCACCAGCTTCGCCGCGGTCGGCAAGGTCACGGCGCCGGCGCGCATGGGCGTCCTCGCCGCACCGCTGCCGGCTTCAGCCGCCGGCGCGGGTGCGGCGGACACGCTCGCGGTCGACCTTTCCCGCAGCGGCGGGATGCTTGCCGCCGCGTCGCCGAATGATGCGGCACAGGGCGCCACCCTGTCGCTCGTCGATGATGAACTCCTCGCCTATGCCGGCGCCGCGCTGACGGGGGCGAACCGCTACGCCCTCGCCGGCCTGCAGCGCGGGCTGCACGGCTCGCGCGCCGCCGCCCACGCCGCCGGCGCCCGTTTCGCCCGGCTGGACGACGCCGTGTTCAAGTACACCCTGCCCGACGCCGACATCGGCGTGCCGCTCACCCTCAAGTTCCAAAGCTACAACATCTGGGCCGGCGGGCTGCAGGACCTGTCGACCTGCACCGCCTATCCCTTCACCCCCGTCGGCTCCGGCCTGTTCGGGCCGACGGCGGCGGAGATCGCGACCGGGACCAGCTTCGACGAGGGCCTCGCCAGCGCCGCCGCCGCGCAGGCGGACGACTACGGCCTGGCCTCCGACCCCTACGCCAGCCCGCTCGACGACGGCCTGGCCTCAGACCTCGCGCAATCGCTGGCGGTGGCGTCGGGCGGCACCGGCGCCACCACGACGGCGGCGGCGCTGGCGAGTCTCGGCGCGGCGCGGGCCGGAGCGAACGACGACATCACCAGCCTGACCGACCTCGCCGGCCTCGGCATCGGCACCGCCGCCGACACCGCGACCAACCTGTTCAGCTGCCGCTCCGCCGACGCGCTGTTCGACAACGCCGGCGCCGGGGTGCAGATCGCGGTCAACAAGGCGACGCCAAGCGCCTCCGCCGCGCACTTCTACCAGACAGGCTATTCCGGCCGCGCGCTCGCCGGCCTCCTCGCCTCCGACCGCTACCGCATCAGCGTATCCGCCACCGGCGCCGGCTACGCGCAGGCGCTCGACGTCGATCCGGCGACCGGCCACGTCGGCCTCGCCGGCTACACGGCGGACGGCAACAACGCGCTGGGCGTCACCGGCACCGCCTGCCTGTTCGCGGCAAGCGCCGACTCCATGCGCTTCACCTTCTCCAAGCTGGGCGCGGCGAGCGACGCGGCGCTGTCGTTCCAAACGAACTTCTCCGCCCGCGCGCTGATGGGCACGCTGGGGTCGGACGCGTTCCAGCTCAAGGTGTCGCCGGACGGCGCGACGTTCCTGCAATGCTTCGTCGCCGACCAGGCGACGGGCAACGTCGCCTTCAAGGCGCTCGTCGGCGCGGCGAACTACGCCGTCGCCGCCCTGCCGGCGGCGGCCTTCAACGGCGCGCTCGCCTTCGCCAACGACGGCCGCAAGGCCGGCGAGGCGGCCGGCGCCGGCACCGGCGTGGTGGCCGCCTATTCCAACGGCGCGTGGCGGCGCCTCAGCGACGACGCGGTCGTCTCCTCCTAAGGACAGCACAGCATGAGCGTTCAGGTCCGCCGCCGCCGCGAGGCGGCGAGCTTCCTCGCGTCCTTCGTCGGCGCGCAGGGCGAACTCCTCGTCGACACCACCAACAACCGCGTCCAGGTCCATGACGGCGCGACGCCCGGCGGCTGGCCGGCGGCGCGCCTCGCCGACCTGCCCTCGTCGGCCGTGCCCCTCACGCTGGCCCAGGGCGGCACGGGCGTCGCCGCCGCCTCGGCGAGCGCGCTGCTCGCGGCGCTGGGCGCGGCCGGGCGCACGGCGGTGGCGGACACGGCCTATGCGGCGACCGCGGGCGACCGCACGATCGCCTACACGTCCCTGGCGGCGCCGCGCATCGTGACCCTGCCGCCGGCGGCAGCCTACCCGCCCGGCGTGGCGCTGACGGTGCTCGACGAGTCGGGCGCCTGCTCGGCGGCGAACGCCGTCACCGTGGCGCGCAGCGGCGCGGACACGGTGAACGGTGCGGCAAGCGTGGCGATCGCCTCCGCCTACGGCTACGTCGCGCTGGCAAGCAACGGCGCCGGCAAGTGGACGGTGGTCGATGCCGGGGGCCAGGGGGCGAAGGCCCCCACCGTGCAGAAGTTCCTGTCCGGCAGCGGCGCCTACGTGACGCCGGCCGGCGTCACCTGGATCAAGGTCAGGATGGTCGGCGGCGGCGGCGGCGGTGCCGGGTCCGGCCAGGCGGGGCCTGCGACCGGCGGCAACGGCGCCGCCTCGACCTTCGGCAACGGCCTGCTGTCCGCGGGGGGCGGCAC
>CAXTFM010000136.1:0-9879 GCA_964243435.1 uncultured Beijerinckiaceae bacterium | reverse complement strand
ACAGGTCGACGATGCCGCCGCGCACGGCGTAGTCGCCGGTGTCGCGCACGGTGGAGTTGCGGATGAAGCCGTTGATCTCCAGCCATTGCACGAGGCCGTCGATATCGATGGCGTTGCCGGGCGCGGCCGAGAAGGTGTCGGCGGCGACGCGGGCGAGCGGGGGCACCTTTTGCAGCACGGCGCCGACCGTGGTGGACAGCAGGCGCGGCCGCTCCTCGGACGAGCGCGAGCGGGCGAGGCGGGCCAGCGCGGTCATCCGCCGCGCCGCTATGCCGGCGTTGGGCGACACGCGGTCGTAAGGCTGGCAGTCCCAGGAGGGAAGGTCGATGACCTCGATGTCGGGCGCGGCGAAGCCAAGCGCCTCGTTGAAGGCGCGGGCACGCGTTTCATCGCGGGCGACGTGGACGAACACCACCGCCCGACGCTCCGCGTCGCGCGCCAGGGCGCGGGCGAGGTCGGCGACGCAAAAGGCATCGAAGCCCTCCGGCACGGAGGACAGGGTGAGGGAGCCACCTTTTCTGAGTTCGGCGGCGGCGCGTTTCAGGTCTGTCACGGGTTCCGAAGGCTGCAGCGGGTGCGCAGCTATGTGGAACGTCGGGGTTCGATTGTCGAGCGCGGCAGGGCCCGGTGCGGCGTTGCGGGCATGACCGCTGGAGGTGGGAACGGCCGGGGAACGGATGGGCGCGCGCGCCCATCCGGCCGTCAAGAGTGGGACCGCTTAAACGCGGTGCAGCGTGCCGCGCTTGACGTGGTGCGAGGCGACGATGCGTCGGCCGGCGCTGACGAACCGCACGCGCTTCGTCGCGCGATGCACCAAGTGGAGGCGCGGATGGCGCAGAACGCTCGTGCGCAGACGCTTGGTCGCGCCGACCTTGGACGCCACGTCAGCGTGCCTCGGCGCTGACGACGCGGGGGCAGCGACGGTCTTGCGCGGCGCGGCCTTGGATGCATCGACTTTGGCCACATCGCCCTTGGCCGGCGTTTGCGGCGCCGCCCGGGTGATCGGGCTCTTGCCGGCCGGCGTCGCGGCGGCATCAATCGGGGCCGCGCTGGCGCCGGCGAGAGAGCCGGTGGCGAGCGACAGGCCGAGAAGGGCGGTGAGGAGGGTGCGGGATGACATGGGTCGTGTGTCCTTGCGGGTTGGAGCCGCCCTTTCGAGCGTGGCACAACCTGGCAGGGCGCGGCTGAACGCGAGCGGAAGGAGGCGTTCACCTCGTCTTCACCTCGCCGGCACGCTTGACCTCGCCGCCTGCATCTCCCTCGTCGATAACGTGGCATCGCCGCCAGTGCGCGCCGCGCCACGGCCGGAACCAGCGCGCGTCGCGCGACAGCGCGCGCGGCACGGGGTCGAAGCCGTGAGTGCCGAGGGGACGGCACCTGCACAGGCGCGCGAGGCCCATCCAGCCGCCGAACCACACGCCGTGACGCGCAATGGCCTCGTCGGCATAGTCCGAGCAACTCGGCGCATGGCGGCATTGCCGGCCAACGAACGCCGACGCCGTCAGCTGATAGCTACGGATCAGCAGACGGGCGAGCCGCCGCGCAAACATCGCGCAAGCTGGCCAATGCGATCGGTCGCCGACCGTGCGGTGCGGGGTCGCCGCGGTTCTTCGATCCGTCATCCCGCGGATATAGGCGGGCATCGCCGCCGATGCCCGTGTCGGCTTGCCGGCACCAAAGGAAAAACCCGGCGTGACCGCCGGGCTTCGCAACGTGGCGTCGACAGGGATCAGTAGCGGGCGACGACCGGGGCCGGCGCGCCGCCGAACTTGTAGCCGAGGCCGACGCGGACGAGGTTGCCCTGGGTGCGGAACCGCGACACGTAGGAGCCGACGGCGCCGCCGATCGGGTTGACGCCAACGGTCTCGGTGCCGAGGTCGTAATGGACGAATTCCGCCCGGATCGTGCCCTGGAAGGCGTCGAGGCCGAGCTTCTTGTCAAAGCCGAGCAGCTTTTCCACCGACAGGTAGTTCAGGAAGCTGTTCGCCGGGATGGCGTATTCAATGCCACCGCCGACGTCGTAGCCGGGGCGTAGCGTGTTGCCGGTGAAGGTGCCGCCATAGGCTGGGGCGCCGATCGCGTTGTAGATGTTCACGCTCGAATGCACCTCGCCGAAGGCGAAGCCGCCGAGGGCGTAGATGAGGAAGTGGTCGAAGGCATAGCCGAGGCGGCCGTTGGCGGTGCCGAGGTAGGCGAGGCGTTGCTGGGCGTTGAACTTGCCCGCGTCGGGGAAGATGTCCTCGTAGGCGTGCAGGTTGAAGTAGTTCACATCGGCCGCCACGCCGAGGACGAGGCCGGAGCCGGGCTTCAGCTGATAGTTGTAGGCGACGCCGCCGCCGACCTCGTCGAACGAGCTCTTGTTGAGCGAGATGGGCGAGGGCTGCGCGATGGCACCGCCCTGCGGCGTCGTCACGACGCTCTGGCCGCTGGGGAAGGTGAAGCTCGTGGTGAGGCCGAACTCCAGGCCCGTCCAGCTGAAGGGAACGGCGAGGGGCGGCACGTAGACGGGCGGGGCGCGGCGGCTCGGCAGGTCGGCGGCGAAGGACGCCGTGGTCGCGAACACCACGCCGAGACCGGCCAGACAGGTTCTTGTGATCACGCTCGGCTCCATGCCGCTCAAATTGCAGCTTGCGAGCATTGTGTCCGAAATTTGCCGATCCACCTATCACCCGGAAGCCACACCGCGGCACAACTTGCGCGGCCCGGTGCCCGGCTCGCTCAAGCCGGGGGCCGACGTGTCACCTCGCGGCCTCGATTTCGCTGGCGGCCTGCGCCGCCGCCTCGAAGGCGAGCAGGGTGGACGCGTGGCGCGCCCGGTAGTCGCGCACCGGCTCCAGCACGGCCGCCTCCGCCCACGCCCCTTCGGGCGGCGTGCCGTTCGCCTTCAGCATGGCGCGCACGCGATCGCGAATGTCGCGGAGTTCGCCCGCCGTGGATCCGATGACGTGGCGCGCCACGATCGCCGCCGCCGCCTGACCCAACGCGCAGGCCTTCACGTCGTGCGCGTAGTCGCTCACCACGCCGTCCGTCATGGCAAGGTCGACGGTCACCGTGGAGCCGCACAGTTTCGAATGGTGCTTCGCCGTCGCACCGGGGCTGGCGAGGCGACCGAGGCGCGGGATGTTGCCGGCGAGTTCCAGGATCGTGCGATTGTAGATGTCGTTCAGCATGGCGGGGGAAAAAACGCCTCGATGGCAGGATCGGCCTCCTATATAGGGACCGACGCCGGAACGGGCGAGTGACCGGCCGCCACGCCATCGACGCGGCCGACGCCGCCGGCATCGACGCCCCCCGGACCCTGTGAATGCGATGGCGGAGGCGCCACATGGACGATGCGGTCATGACCCGGCAGAATCGACCCCCGTCCGGCCGCGACCTAGCGGACCGCGGCACGGTCGAGACCGCCGCTCCGTTCACGGCGCGGCCCGAGCGCGCCGAGGCCGAGGCGGCGGTGCGTACATTGCTCGCCTATATCGGCGAGGACCCGGCGCGCGAGGGCTTGCACGAAACGCCCCGGCGCGTTGTCGCCACCTTCGATGAACTCTACGCCGGCTACAGGCAGGACCCGGCGGAGGTCCTGACCCGCGTCTTCGCCGACGTGCATGGCTACAACGACGTCGTAGTGGTCCGCGACATCTCCTTCTATTCGCATTGCGAGCACCACATGGTGCCCTTCACCGGGCGGGCGCATATCGCCTATTATCCCAGTGGCGAGGGCGTCGTCGGCCTGTCCAAGCTCGCCCGCGTCGTCGAGATCTATGCCAAGCGCCTGCAAACCCAGGAGGCAATGACCGCGCAGGTCCTGCGCGCGCTCGACCTCAACCTGCGTCCGCGCGGCTGCGCCGTGATGATCGAGGCCGAGCACATGTGCATGTCGATGCGCGGCATCCGTAAGCATGGGGTGTCCACCGTGACGACGCGGTTCGCCGGCTGTTTCGAGGGCGACGCGGCGGAACAGATGCGCTTCCTCAGTCTCGTGCGCCGCGGTGCCTGACCCGCACGGCGACACGATCACCGCCGCGACGCTGGCACTGGAGGAAGGGCCCGCCTTCCTGCCACGCTTCGACCGCGACGGGCTTATCACCTGCGTCACGGTGGACGACCGCGACGGCGCGGTGCTGATGCTCGCGCACATGAACGAGGCGGCGCTGCGCCTCACGGTCGAGACCGGTGTCGCGCACTATTGGTCGCGCTCGCGCCGAAGTTTGTGGCGCAAGGGCGACACCTCGGGCCAGGTGCAGAGCGTGGTGGAGCTGCGCACGGACTGCGACCAGGACGCGCTGCTGATGCGCGTCGTCCCTGGCGGCGACGGTGGTGCCTGCCACACCGGGCGGCGCTCCTGCTTCTACCGTGTGCTGCGGCGCGGTGCGGACGGCGCGCCGCCGTCGCTGGCGATCGATCCCGCCGCCTGAAACCCGCCGCTCATCCCGCGGCGATGTAGTCCCGCAGCGCGGCCTGCTCCTGTTCCATTTGTTCCAGCCGGTACTTCACGGCGTCGCCGGTGGAGATGAGCCCGACCAGCCGGTCGCCCTCCATCACCGGCATGTGGCGGAACCGCCCGTCGGACATCTTCTGCACGGCGGAAACGATGTCCTCGGCTTCCGTCGTCGTGACCACCTCACGCGTCATATAGTCCGATACCGGGTGGTCCAGCGCGTCCGGGCCGCGCTGGGCGATGGCGCGCACAACGTCGCGCTCCGACACGATGCCGTGCATCCGGCCCTCCGCATCGGCGATGACGAGGGCGCCGATGTGCTTGGCCGCCAGCACGTCGACGACGTCGCGCAGCAGCGATCCCGGTTCGATGGTGGATACGTGGCGCCCCTTGCGCTGGAGGATGCAAGCAACGGTCATTCGCGCCTCCCGAGCCGGCCTCTGCGGGCCTCGCTCATGGGACGCAAGGATGCATCCGCGCCGCCGGCGCGGCAAGTCGCAGCCGCGCCATCGCGTCATCCCCTGTTGGGCGGATGTCTGCTAGGACCAAGCCCGACGCGATCCTTGCCGCGCACCGGCCGGACCCGTACCTTCCGAGGCATGGACGGCCCGGAACCGGCAGGGGCGAGCGGCACGGCGATGGAGTGGGACGCGACATGAGCGACGTGGTGCTCGCGGAACGAACACCCCGGCGCGGCGCCGACGACGCCTCGCCCGCGGCGAACATCAACCTGATGGACACGCCGCTCGGCCAGCTCCCCGCCGCGCCCGGCGAGCTCGCCCTCTCGCCACAGCGCTTCGTCAACCGCGAACTGTCCTGGCTTGAGTTCAACCGCCGCGTTCTCCAGGAGGCGTCGAACCGCAATCACCCCCTGTTGGAACAGCTGCGCTTCCTGTCGATCTCGGCCAACAACCTCGACGAGTTCTTCATGGTGCGCGTCGCCGGTCTGCGCGGGCAGGTCCGCCAGGGCTTGACCGAGCCGTCCGAGGACGGGTTGACGCCGGGCGAGCAGCTCGTGCGCATCCGCGAGGGCGTCACCCACCTCGCCGCCGAACAGCAGCGCCGCTGGCGCGAGCTGCGCGAGGCGCTGGCCCGGGTCGGCATCGTGCTCGCCGACCCGGGCGACCTCGCCAGCGACGACCTCGCCTGGCTGGAAACCCACTTCAACAACCACATCTTCCCCGTGCTCACGCCGCTGGCCATCGACCCGGCGCACCCCTTCCCCTTCATCCCGAACTTCGGCTTCTCCATCGCGCTCGAACTGCTGCGCCCCGGCGACCGGCCCGGCGAAACCAAGATCCTGCGCGCGCTGATCCGTCTGCCTGCGAAAAGCGCGCGCTTCGTCTACCTGCCGGCTGCGGAAGGCGCGCCGACGCGCTGCGTGTCGCTGGAAACGCTGGTCGGCATGTTCACGCAGTCGCTGTTCCCGGGCTACGTGCTACGCGGCTCGGGCGCGTTCCGCGTCATCCGCGACTCCGACCTGGAGATCGAGGAGGAGGCGGAAGATCTCGTGCTGCTCTTCGAGTCGGCGCTGAAGCGCCGCCGCCGCGGCTCGGTGATCCGGCTGGAATACGACAGCCTGATGCCGCCCGAGTTGCGCGCCTTCGTCACCGACGAGATCGGCGCTGTGGCCGACGAGACCTTCGTGCTCGACGGCATGCTTGCCTTGAACGAACTCAGCGAGATCGTCGCCCTCGACCGCCCCGAACTCAAGTTCAAGCCGTACAAGCCGCGCTTCCCCGAGCGGGTGCGCGACAACAATGGCGACTGTTTCCTCGCCATCCGGCAGAAGGACCTCGTGGTCCACCATCCCTACGAGTCCTTCGACGTGGTGGTGCAGTACCTCAGCCAGGCGGCGCGCGACCCCAACGTCGTCGCCATCAAGCAGACGCTCTACCGCACCTCGCCCGACAGTCCGATCGTGCGCGCCCTCATCGAGGCGGCGGAGGCCGGCAAGTCGGTGACCGCGCTGGTCGAGCTGAAGGCGCGCTTCGACGAGGAGGCAAACATCCGCTGGGCGCGCGACCTGGAGCGCGCCGGCGCCCAGGTCGTGTTCGGCTTCATCGAGCTGAAAACCCACGGCAAGCTGTCGATGGTGGTGCGCCGCGAGGGCGCCGCCCTCATCACCTACTGCCACATCGGCACCGGCAACTACCATCCCAACACCGCGAAGATCTACACGGACATCTCGTTCTTCACGGCCGACCCGGCGATCGGGCGCGACGTGTCGCGGGTGTTCAACTTCATCACCGGCACCGCCGAGCCGCACGGGCTGGAACGGCTCGCCATCTCGCCGGTATCGCTGCGCAAGCGCTTCCTCAAGAACCTCGACGCCGAGGTGACCTTCGCCAAGGCGGGCAAGAAGGCTTCCGTCTGGCTGAAGTGCAACTCGCTGGTCGACCCCGGCATCATCGACGCGTTGTACAGGGCAAGCCAGGTCGGCGTGCAGGTCGACTGCGTGGTGCGCGGCATCTGCTGCCTGCGCCCCGGCGTACCCGGCCTGAGCGACAACATCCGGGTCAAGTCCATCATCGGGCGCTTCCTCGAACATGCCCGCATCTACTGTTTCGGCAACGGGCACGCCCTTCCCCATCCGAAGTCTCTGGTTTACATCTCCTCGGCGGACCTGATGCCGCGCAACCTCGACCGGCGCGTCGAGGTCATGCTGCCGGTGCTGAACCCGACGGTCCACGAGCAGGTGCTCGATCAGATCATGGTCGCGAACCTCCTCGACAACCAGCAGTCGTACCGCGTGTCGCCCGACGGCTCCTCGACGCGCATCGTGCCGCCGGCGACGGAGGAGGCGTTTAACGCGCACTCCTATTTCATGACCAACCCCAGCCTGTCGGGGCGCGGCAAGAGCCTCAAGGAGTCGAGCCCGCGGACCCTGTTCAAGCGCCTGGAGAACCGTTGAGCGTGCCGCCGCCCACCGCCGCCCCGTCCGACGACATGGCGCGCCCGCTGGCGATCATCGACATCGGTTCGAACTCCGTCCGCCTCGTCACCTACGACCGGCTCGACCGCGCGCCGATCCCCGCCTTCAACGAGAAGTCGCTGTGCGGGCTCGGCAACGGCGTCGTCACCACCGGCAAGCTGTCGAAGGGCGCGGTGGAGAAGGCACTCGCCGCGCTGCGCCGGTTCCGCGTGCTGTTGCGCATCATGAACGTCACCGACGTGCGCGTGCTGGCGACCGCCGCGGCGCGCGACGCCGCCAACGGGCGTGACTTCATCGCCGCCGCCAGCGCGGCGCTCGGTGGCGTCGACATCGCGCTGTTGTCCGGCCCGCGCGAGGCGGAACTGTCGGCGCTTGGGGTCATCGCGGGGGTCGACGCCGCCGACGGCGTGGTCGGCGACCTCGGCGGCGGCTCGCTGGAGATCATCGACGTGTCCGCAGGCCGCGCCGGGCCCGGCGTCAGTCTGCCGCTCGGCGGCCTCGCCCTGATGGACGCCTCGGGACAGTCGCCGAAGGCCGCGGCGCGCATCGTCCGCGACGCGCTCGCGCGCTGCGGTGAACTCGACGCGCTCACCGGGCGAACCTTCTACGCGGTGGGCGGCACGTGGCGTTCGCTGGCCAAGCTGCACATGGGGCAGCGCGATTATCCACTCATGGTGATGCACGGCTACAGGATGCCGGCGCGCGAGGCGGCGGAGCTGTCGAGCCTCGTCGAGCGCGCCGATGCCAGCAGCTTTCTCGCGATGGAGTCGGTCAACGCGGCGCGGCGCCCGCTGCTCGCCTACGGCGCCGTCGTGCTCGACGAACTGATCCGCCGCGCCAGGCCGCGTGACGTCGTGATCTCGACCTATGGCGTGCGCGAAGGCCTGCTCTACGAGGCGCTGGACCCGGTGCGGCGCGGCGACGATCCGCTCATCGCCGCCTGCCGCAAGCTCAACGCGCTGCTCGCCCGCGCGCCGGCCTACGCCGCCGAGCTGACCGGCTGGATGTCGGCCTTCCTCGCTTCGGCCGGTTTCGCCGAGGCGCGGGAGGAGCGGCGGCTGCGCGAGGCTGCCTGCATCCTGTCCGAGGTCAACTGGCGCGCCCACCCCGATTATCGCGGGGTGCAAAGCTTCAACCTGGTGTCGAGCGCGATCCTGCCCGGCGTCGACCACGCCGGCCGCGCCTTCCTGTCGCTTTGCGCGACGCTGCGCTACGTCGGCCTCGACGACGCCGTCGCCGCGCAGGTCCGCGCCATGATGCCGCCGGTGATGATCGAGCGGGCGCAGATCGTCGGCGCCGGCCTCCGCGTCGCCTCCGTGCTCGCGGCCGGCATGCCCGGCGTGCTGCCCGTCGCGCCCCTCGCCGTCGCGAGGGGCAAGGCGGGAGGCAAGCTCGTGCTGACGCTGGCACCGCATCTCGGCGACCTCGCCAACGAGCGGCTCGGCGGCCGGCTCAAGAGCTTGGCCAAGCTGCTCGGCCACGAGCCGTCAACGGTGGTCGGCGGCTGAGGCAACCCGCTACTGGCTGCAAAGCATTGATTGCCGCCCGATGGTCGCTATGTGCCGGCTACTGCAGGGGCGGCCTGCTCCTCATATGCCGCCTCATGCGTCCGCTGCTCGTGTTCCTGCCATTCCAGCGCGACGACCTTGCCGCGCTCCAACGTCAGGGCGAGCCGCCCGTGCTTCATTTCCAACGCGCGGGCGCCGAACAGGTCGCGCCGCCAGCCGCTGAGCGCTCCGACCGGCGCCCGGTCGTCGAGCGCGATGGCTTCCAGGTCGTCTACCGTGGCGATCATTTTGGCGGCGACGCCGTGGGCGTCGCTGACCTGGCGCAGCAGCACCTTGAGCAACTCGACGGTGGCGCCGCCGCCCGCCTGGCGCCGGTCACGCTCAAGGCGCGGCAACATCTTGGGATCGCGCGCGAGCCCGCGCTCGACCGCGGCGAGGATGTGCTCGCCGGCCCTCGCCCGCTCCATGCCTTTCGGGAAGGCGCGCAGCGCGCCGAGTGCCTCTGCCGAGCGCGGGGCCGCCAGCGCCACCTCCACCAGCACGTCGTCCTTCAACACGCGCGCGCGCGGCACGTCGCGGGCCTGCGCCTCGGTTTCCCGCCACGCCGCGAGTTCCATCAGCACGGCGAGGTCGCGCGGCTTGCGGGCGCGGCTGCGCAGGCGCTCCCACGCCCGGTCGGGGTGCTGCTCGTAGGTCGCGGTCGCCGTCAGCACCCCCATCTCGTCGGCGAGCCAGCCCACGCGCTCGGACTTTTGCAGCTTGGCGAGCAGGAAGCGGTACACGTCGCGCAGATGGGTGACGTCGGCGATGGCGTAGGTGATCTGCGCCTCGCTGAGCGGGCGGCGCGTCCAATCGGTGAAGCGCGACGACTTGTCGAGCTGCACCTTGGTCACCGTGCCGACGAGGTCGGAATAGGAGATCTGATCGCCGAAGCCGCACACCATCGCGGCCACCTGCGTGTCGAACAGCGGCATCGGCACCATCTTGGCGAGGTTCCAGAA
>CAXTFM010000135.1:0-9885 GCA_964243435.1 uncultured Beijerinckiaceae bacterium | reverse complement strand
CCTTGAACATCTCGACGAACTCGAGCATGCCCTGGTTGGCGCGGTTGAGGCCGCCGGAATAGCTGTAAGCGTCGGGGTCGTTCTGCGACAGGGTTTCGAGGCGGCGGATGTCGACCTTGCCGACGAGGGACGAGATGTCCTGGTTGTTCTCGTCGCCGGGCTCGGTCTTCGAGATGGCGATCTGGCGTAGCCGCGACGGGGTAAGCTTGACCACCTTGAAACGGGTGAGGTCGCCGCCGAACTCGTCGAGGCGCTTGACGCACCACGGGCTCATCAGGCCGGTGAGGCGCCGGCGCGGGACGCCGTAGCGCTCCTCGAGCTGGGCGCCGGTGGTGTCGGGGTCGAACAGGCTGAGCGGCGACTCGAACACCGGGCTGATCTCGTCGCCGGCCTTGAGCACGTAAACGGGGTGGCGCTCCATCAGGGCCTTCAAGCGCTCGGCGAGCGAGGACTTGCCGCCGCCCACGGGGCCGAGCAGGTAGAGGATCTGCTTGCGCTCCTCCAGCCCCTGCGCCGCGTGGCGGAAGAAGCTGACGATGCGCTCGACCGTTTCCTCCATGCCGTAGAAGTCGGCGAAGGCCGGGTACACGCGGATCGTGCGGTTCATGAAGACGCGGCCGAGACGGGCGTCCTTGGCCGTGTCCACCACCGTCGGCTCGCCGATCGCCGCGAGGATGCGCTCCGGCGCGTTGGCGTACATCATCGGGTCGTCGCGACAGCCGCTCAGATATTGGACGAGCGACATTTCACTGGCACGGCGGGCATCGTAGGAGCGCGTGAACGTATCGAAAAGCTCATCCATCGACGACGAATGTCCATGCTTGGCCGTCGGACGTGCTCGCCGACGGCTGGTTTTCGGACGTGCAACGCGAAGGTACGCAATTGGTGCGCCTCGAATGCGGCGGCGGGACGGGCGCTGAGCGACTAATTGGTCTATGCGTCGATTTAGTCACGAAAGCCGTGTACGGCGCCGCCAGCCCTGACGCGAGCCCTGGCGCGAGCACTGCCGCGTGCGGTTCCGCCGCGGGCGGGTGCGTCGTGTCAGGACGCCGGGGAACGCGTCCGTGCCGGGATTCCGCCGGCGGCGCGCTGCCGCAACCTTTCGCGCAGGTTCCAGGCGACGGCGCCGCCGAGCATCGCCGCCAGGGTGTACCAGGTGAAGGCGTAAACGAGATGGTTGTTCGGGAACGCGACGACGGTGAGGCCGCCGATTGGGTAGCCGCCAGGATTCGGCGACGCGTCGGCGTCGATGAAGTAGGGCGCCACGTCGCGCAGCCCGCGGGCGGCGGCGATGGCCGCGACGTCGCGGGAGAACCAACGGTCGCCCGCGGGGTCGTTGCTGCGCAGGAAGCCGCCCTTCGGTTCGCTGAAGCGGAGCAGTCCCGTCACCTCGACAGGGCCGGACGGGGTGCCGGCCGTCCTCGTCGAGGGCGCCACCCGGTCCGGCGGCACGAAGCCGCGGTTGACGAGGTAGGTCGCGCCCGCCGCGGTTCGCAGCGGCGTCACCACCCAGTAGCCGGGGCCGAACTCCGTCGAGGCCTGAACCAGGGTTTCACGATCGTTGCGGAAGGTGCCGCCGACCTCGACGCGGCGGTAGGCGTCGGCGGCGGCGGTGACGCTCGACCAGGCCGGCGGCGGGAGCGGCGGCCCATGGACCCGCTGGTCGACCTGCGCGATCAACGCGCGCTTCCAGCCAAGCCGCTGGACCTGCCACGTCCCCAAGCCGACGAGCGCGGCGAAGGCGAGGAGGACGAAGGCGCCGACGGCCACGGTGGCGGCGCGCCGGCGAGGACCCGGCAGCGCGGCCGGCGCCGAGGTGGCACGCGCGCCGGGCGGCGCCGCGTCCTCGCGCCACCACGACGTCAAGGCATGTCGCGCATGTCGTGGCGGCCCATCGGCATCATGTTGGTGTTGAGGTGGTACATGACCCAGATCGAGCCCGACAGGGTGATGCCGAGCAGCACCATGGTGAACATCAGCGCCAGAAAGGTCCAACCGCCCTCCGACTTGGTGTTCATGTGGAGGAAGTACACCATGTGCACGAGGATCTGCACGCCGGCGAAGGCCATGATCAGCCCGGCGGTGAGCACGCCGTTCTTGAAGACGTGGCCCATCACCAGCCAGAACGGGATCGCGGTGAGCACCACCGAAAGGCCGAAGCCGGTGAGGTAGCCGCCGAGCGTGCCGTGCCCGGCCTCGTCATGGTCGGACACGTGGTCGATGTGGACGTCTGGGCTTGTCATGAGACCGTGTTGATCAGGTAGACGAAGGAAAAGACGCCGATCCAGACGACGTCCAGGAAGTGCCAGAACATGCTGAGGCACATCAGCCGGCGCTTGTTCTCCGGGATCAGGCCGTGCGTCGCGACCTGAGCCATGAGCACGATCAGCCAGATGATGCCGAAGGTCACGTGGAGGCCGTGGGTGCCGACCAGGGTGAAGAACGCCGACAGGAACGCGCTGCGCCAGGGGCCGGCGCCCTCATGGATCAGATGCGCGAACTCGTTCAGTTCGAGGCCCACGAAGGCCATGCCGAACAGCCCGGTGATCACCAGCCACACCAGCATGGTGGTCTTCCGGTTGCGCTCCATGTCGAGCATGGCGAAGCCGTAGGTGATCGAGGAGAGGAGCAGCATGGAGGTGTTGAGGGCGACGGTGCCGAGGTCGAAAAGGTCGGCACCGGACGGTCCCGCCGCGTAGCTGTGGCCGTAAACGCCGAAGCAGGCGAACAGCGTCGCGAAGATGAGGCAGTCGCTCATCAGGTAGAGCCAGAAGCCGAGCATGGTCGCGCCCTCGGCGTGGCCATGCTCCTCGGCGACGAAGAAGTGCAGGTCCTCGTCGGTCTCGCCGGCGGTCAGGGAGCGTGTCATTGGGCCAGCCTCACTCAGCAGCCATCAGCTGGGTGCGGCTGTGCTCGGCCCTGACCACCTCGTCGGCCGGGATGTAGAAGTCGCGGTTGTAGTTGAAGGTGTGCCCGATCGTGACGGCGACGATGGCGAGGAACGACAGCGCCGCGAGCCACCACACGTACCAGATCATGCCGACGCCGAGGGCGAAGGCAAGGCCGGACAGGATCACGCCGGTGCCGGTGTTCTTGGGCATGTGGATCGGCTTGAAGCCCTCCAGCGGCCGGCTGAACCCACGCCGCTTCATGTCCGTCCACGCGTCCACGTCGTGGATCATCGGGGTGAACGCGAAGTTGTAGTCCGGCGGCGGCGAGGCCGTCGACCATTCCAGCGTGCGCCCGTCCCACGGATCGCCGGTCACGTCGCGCAGCGCCTCGCGGTTGCGGATGCTGACATAGATCTGGACCAGGAACGAGGTGATGCCGATCAGGATGAGCAGCGCGCCGAAGGCGGCGAGCACGAACCAGATCTGCAGCGAGCGGTCGTCGAAGTGGTTCTGGCGCCGCGTCACCCCCATCAGGCCGAGCACGTAGAGCGGCATGAAGGCGAAGTAGAAGCCCACCGTCCAGAACCAGAACGTCATCTTGCCCCAGAACGGGTCGAGCTTGAAGCCGAACGCCTTGGGGAACCAGTACACCGTGCCGGCCATCAGGCCGAAGAACACGCCGCCGATGATGACGTTGTGGAAGTGCGCCACCAGGAACAGCGAGTTGTGCAGCACGAAGTCGGCCGGGGGCACGGCGAGCAGCACGCCCGTCATGCCGCCGATCACGAAGGTGATCATGAAGGCCACGGTCCACATCATCGGCAGTTCGAAGCGGATGCGCCCGCGGTACATGGTGAACAGCCAGTTGAAGATCTTCGCCCCGGTTGGGATGGAGATGATCATGGTGGTGATGCCGAAGAACGAGTTGACGCTCGCGCCCGACCCCATCGTGAAGAAGTGGTGCAGCCACACGATGTAGGACAGGATGGTGATCGCCACGGTGGCGTAGACCATCGACGTGTAGCCGAACAACCGCTTGCCGCAATAGGTGGAGGTGACTTCGGAGAAGATGCCGAATGCCGGCAGGATGAGGATGTACACCTCCGGATGGCCCCAGATCCAGACGAGGTTGAAGTACATCATCGGGTTGCCGCCGAGGTCGTTCGTGAAGAAGTTCGTGCCGACGTAGCGGTCGAGGGTCAGCAGGGTCAGCACGGCGGTGAGGATCGGGAAGGCGGACACGATCAGCGCATTGGTGCAGAGCGAGGTCCAGCAGAAGATCGGCATCTTCATCAGGCTCATGCCCGGCGCCCGCATCTTCACGATGGTGGCGATCAGGTTGATGCCGGACAGCGTCGTGCCGATACCGGCGAGCTGCAGCGACCAGATGTAATAATCGACGCCGACGCCCGGGCTGAACGTCGCCTCCGAAAGCGGCGGGTAGTTCAGCCAGGTCGTGCGCGCGAACTCGCCGACGAACAGCGACATCATCACGATGAGCGCGCCGCACACCGTCATCCAGAAGCTGAAGTTGTTGAGGAAGGGGAAGGCGACGTCGCGCGCGCCGATCTGCAGCGGCACGATGTAGTTCATCAGCCCCGTGACGAAGGGCATGGCCATGAAGAAGATCATGATCACGCCGTGGGCGGTGAACACTTGGTCGTAATGGTGCGGCGGCAGGTAGCCGTTGTCGCTGCCGAAGGCGATCGACTGTTGGATGCGCATCATCACGGCGTCGGCGAAGCCGCGCAGCAGCATGACGATGGCGAGCACCACGTACATGATGCCGATCTTCTTGTGGTCGACGCTGGTGAACCATTCCGTCCACAGGTAGCCCCACCAGCGGTAATAGGTCAGCGCGCCGAGCACGGCGCCGCCGACAACGGCGACCACGGCGAAGGTCGCGACCAGGATCGGCTCGTGATAGGGGATCGCTTCGAGGGTGAAGCGACCGAAAAGCAGCTTTTGCAGGTTCAAGTTGGTGAACATCGACATCTGTCCTGAGTGTTCTCAAGCATTCTTGGCCCGGCCGCGTACGGCCTAGCGGTTGTTCAACTGCGCCGGCGCCGGCGACTGGTTCGGGGCACCCGGCACGTTCTGGCCCTGGCCCTCGCCGGGGCCGGACTGCCCGTTCACCGTGGGCGCGGTGCCCCGCGGGATCGATCCCTGGGGCTCGACGGACACGCTGTTGGGCGGCCGGCCCGAGGCGGGGAAGGTCGCGCCCGGGGCCTCGTTGCCCTCCTTGGAATGCGTGCTGTCGTCGAGCAGGCGGCCACGGTTGGCTTCGCTGTCCTTGCCGCCGCCGCCCATCATGTCGATCTGCATCATCTCGTCCTGGCACATCTTGCCGGGCGTGGTGCACATGTTCACGATGGCCTTGAACAGGCCGGGCTTGAACGAGGAGAAATAAGTGGCAGGCACTTCCTCACTCGGCTTCTCAAGGTTCGCGTAGGCCTTCTCGTCGAGCCCGGCGCCCTTGCTCTTGACCATCGCGAGCCACTGATCGAACTCCTGCTGCGACTTGCCGTGGACGCCGAAGTTCATGTGGGAAAATCCGGTGCCGCTGTAATGCGACGAAAGGCCGTTAAAGGCGCCGGGCTTGTTCACCACGACGCTGAGCTTGGTTTCCATGCCCGCCATCGCGTAGATCTGGCCCGCCAGTGCCGGGATGAAGAAGGAGTTCATCACCGTCGCCGAGGTGATGCGGAAGTTCACGGGGACGTCAACCGGGAGGGTCAGGTCGTTCACCGTCGCGACGCCCTGGTCCGGGTAGAAGAACAGCCATTTCCAGTCCATGGCGACGACGTCCACCACCAGCGGCTTGGTGTCGGCGGCGACGGCGCGGTTGGCATCGAGCCGGTCGAGCGGGCGGAACGGGTCGAGGAGGTGGGCCCCCATCCAGGTCAAGGCGCCGAGCGCCACGATGATGAGGAGCGGCGCCGTCCAGATCAACACTTCGAGCTGCGTCGAGTGGTGCCAGTCCGGTGCGTAGGCCGCCGCGGTGTTGGTTGCCCTGTAGCGCCACGCGAAGACCACCGTCGCCACGATCACGGGCACGATGATCAGCAGCATCAGCGCGGTGGACGCGATGATGAGGTTGCGCTCGCGCAGCGCCACGTCCCCCGCCGGACTCAGGATGACCGAACTGCACCCTCCGAGCAGAACTGTCGGAGCGACCAGGGCGGCGACGCGCGAAACTCTCACGGTGCGAGGACCTCGACTTCGATGGAATGCGGTGCGGGCGATGATTGACACAGATTATGCTGCAATGCCCACATCCATCAAGGACACGTCGGCAGAGCGCAGTCATCAAGTAAGGTCGATCACCGGCGATGTCGCCTGCGACGCAGTTGCCGGCGGCGCAATGGAGACTTGCGCGCGGCTGCGTTCGGGGTAGCAGTAGCGCTCGATCGCAGAAGGTTTCCAGGGATGGCCATCGTCACGCAAAAGCTCGCTTCGTCGTCGGGCCTGGAGGCGGACGCGCGGCGCGTCACCATGGGCCACACGATTTCGCCCGCGGAGATCGCGATAGGCGTGATCATCGGACGCACGTCGGAAGCGTTCAACCTGTTCGTTTTCGCCATCGCCTGCGTGCTCGTGTTCCCCAAGGTGGTGTTCCCCTTCGCCGGCCCGTCGCTGGGGACGCTGTATTCCTTCGCGGTGTTCGGCGTCTCGTTCCTGGCGCGGCCGGTCGGTTCCCTGGTGTTCATGGCGATCGACCGTCGGCACGGGCGCGGCACCAAGCTCACCATCGCGCTGATCCTGCTCGGCGGCTCGACGGCGTCCATCGCCTTCTTGCCCGGCTACGACGAGATCGGCTACCTGTCGATCCTCGGGCTGATGCTGTTCCGGGCGGGGCAGGGCTTCGCGCTCGGCGGCGCGTGGGACGGCTTGGCCTCGCTGCTCGCCCTCAACGCGCCGGAGAACCGGCGCGGGCTGTTCGCCATGATTCCCCAGCTCGGCTCGCCGATCGGCTTCGCCATCGCCAGCGCGCTGTTCGCCTATTTCCTGCTCAACCTGTCGCAGGCGGAGTTCATCGACTGGGGTTGGCGCTACCCGTTCTTCGTCGCCTTCGTCATCAACGTGGTGGCCCTGTTCGCCCGGCTGCGCCTGATCGCCACCAAGGAGTTCGCCGAGCTGTACGACAGCCGCGAACTCGTCCCCGTGCCGGTGGTCCCGATGCTGCGCGCGCACTGGCGCACGGTGCTCGTCGGCGCCTTCGTGCCGCTCGCGACCTACGCCCTGTACTACATCGTCAGCATCTACTCGCTTTGGTTCATCGACTCGGTGCTGCACCATTCCGTCGGCGAGTTCCTGCTGCTGCAATGCGCCGGGGCCGCCCTCCAGAGCGTCACCACCGTGCTTTCCGGCCTCATCGCCGACCGCATCGGCCGGCGCACCCTGCTCGGGTGTTGCGCGATCGGGGTCGGCGTCCTCGCCCTGCTGATGCCCTTCCTCTTCGCGGGCGGCATCACCGGTCAGGTGATCTTCGCCGTGCTCGGCTTCAGCCTGCTCGGCCTGTCCTTCGGGCAGGCGGCAGGCGCCGTCGCGGCGCATTTCGGCGGAACGGACCGCTACACCGGCTCGGCGCTCACCGGCGACCTCGCTTGGCTCGTCGGTGCCGCCTTCGCCCCGCTCGCCGCCGTGGCGTCCTACGACGTGCTCGGCTTCTGGGGCGTGTCCATCTACCTGCTGTCGGGCGTCGCCTGCACCCTGGCCGCGCTGCGCGTCAACAAGAACCTCGTCCTCCGCAAGGGCTGACGCCGCGGCGCACCGTGGCCCGTCCGAGCCGCGCGGCGGATCACGCGTTCGGGCGCCCCACGCTGACATAGGAGAAACCCTTGTCGGTCATGTCGCTGGCGGGGTAGATGTTGCGCAGGTCGATTACTACAGGCGCCCTGAGTAGGCGCTTGAGCCGGTCGAGGTCGAGGGCGCGGAACTCGTCCCATTCGGTGAGGATGGCGACCGCGTCGGCGCCTTCCACGCACTCGTAGGCGTTCGCCGCGAAGGCCATCGCCGGGAGCAGCGGCATCGCCTGCTCCATGCTTTCGGGATCGTAGCCGCGCACGCTGGCGCCGGCGTCGACGAGCGCGGTCACGACCGACAGCGCCGGGGCCTCGCGCATGTCGTCGGTGTTCGGCTTGAAGGCCAGCCCGAGGATCGCGATCGTCTTGCCGCGCACGGAGCCGCCGCAGGCCCCGATGATCTTGCGCCCCATCGCCCGCTTGCGCTGGTCGTTGACGGCGACCACCGTTTCCACGATGCGCACCGGCGCCTCAAAGTCCTGTCCCGTCTTGACCAGGGCCAGCGTGTCCTTGGGGAAGCAGGAGCCGCCATAGCCGGGCCCCGCGTGGAGGAACTTCGAGCCGATGCGCCCGTCGAGGCCCATGCCGCGGGCGACCTCCTGCACGTTGGCGCCGGTCTTCTCGCAAAGGTCCGCCATCTCGTTGATGAAGGTGATCTTCACCGCGAGAAAGGCGTTCGACGCGTACTTGATCAGCTCGGAGGTGCGCCGGCCGACATACACGATCGGCGACTGGTTGAGGTAAAGCGGGCGGTACACCGCGGCCATCACGCTGCGCGCCCTGTCGCTTTCGCAGCCGACCACGATGCGGTCGGGCCGCTTGAAGTCGGCGATGGCTGCGCCCTCGCGCAGGAACTCGGGGTTCGACACCACGTCGAGCGCCCGTTCGCCGACGAGGTCGGGGCGGATGTCGCGGCAGATGCGCTCCACCTCGTCGCCGGTGCCGACCGGCACCGTGGACTTGGTGATGAGGACGAGGGGACCCTTGGCGGCGCGGGCGATGGCGGTGGTCGCGGCATACACGTAGCTGAGGTCGGCGTGGCCGTCGCCATGGCGCGAGGGCGTGCCCACCGCGATGAACACCGCGTCCGCGTCGGCGACCGCCGCGGCGAGATCGGTCGAGAAGGTCAGGCGCGCCTCGCGGACGTTGCGGTCGACCAGCTCCTTGAGGCCGGGCTCGTAGATCGGCATGACGCCCGCGCGCAGCGCCGCGATCTTCGTTTCGTCGAGGTCGACGCAGGTGACGTGGTGGCCGAAGTCCGAGAAGCAGGCGCCGGACACGAGGCCGACATAGCCGGAACCGATCATCGCGAGGCGCAAGCGTGAACTCCCAAATGATTGCGGGGCAGGTTTGATGCGGGCGCGCGTCGGCGGCCGCGAAGCGTCAGGATCGGCGGACCGGCTGGTTCTCGCCCAGAAGCTGCTCGAAGTAGCTGATGGTGTGGGCGAGGCCGGCCTTTAGGTGCATGGTCGGGCGCCAGCCGAGCTGCTCGCGGGCCTGGGCGATGTCGGGCTGGCGCTGCTTCGGATCGTCCCGCGGCAGCGGTTCCCACTGGATCCGCGACGTCGAGCCGGTGAGCTGCAGCACCAGCTCGGCCAATTGCAGCATGGTGAACTCGCCGGGATTGCCGAGGTTGACCGGCCCGGTCACCGCGTCGGGCGCGTCCATCAGCTTGCGGAAGCCGTCGATCAGGTCGTCGACGTAGCAGAAGGAGCGGGTCTGGGTGCCGTCACCGTAGACGGTGATGGGGTCGCCCTTCAACGCCTGGACGATGAAGTTCGACACCACGCGGCCGTCCTGCGGGTGCATGCGCGGCCCATAGGTGTTGAAGATGCGCGCCACCTTGATGCGCACGCGGTGCTGGCGGTAGTAGTCGAAGAACAGGGTCTCGGCGCAGCGCTTGCCCTCGTCGTAGCAGGCGCGCGGGCCGAGCGGGTTGACGTTGCCCCAGTACGACTCCGGCTGGGGATGGACGGAAGGGTCGCCGTAGATTTCCGAGGTCGACGCCTGAAAGATCTTCGCCCGGGTGCGCTTGGCGAGGCCGAGCATGTTGATGGCGCCGATGACGCTCGTCTTGGTCGTCTGCACGGGGTCGAACTGGTAGTGGATCGGCGAGGCCGGGCAGGCGAGATTATAGATCTCGTCGACCTCGACGAAGAGCGGGTGGGTCACGTCGTGGCGCAGCAGCT
>CAXTFM010000134.1:0-9927 GCA_964243435.1 uncultured Beijerinckiaceae bacterium | reverse complement strand
GAAGCCCTGCGCCAGCTGACCGGCACCCTGGAAGCCAAGGTCGCCGCGCGAACGGATGTCGGATCAGGTCCGCGCGGCCGGCCAGTTCCGGGTGTGACCGGAACCAACGAAAAGATTGGCTGCGGCAGCGACCTTGTGTCGAGCGGTGGCGCTTCACTGCGGCGGGGCAGTGATCCCCAGCACGGCCGTTGCTGCCAAGACGAGGAGGCTAAACCCGCATTCCAGCGCGATGCTGTAGGCTGATCCCGCCGCCACCGGCCCTTGCGCCTCGATGGTTCGTCGCAGCCGCGGTATCATGACGAAGCGGGTGACCGCGGCCAGGACGAGAACGACGGCGACGAAGGCGAGCTTGGTCAGGAGAACGTGTCCATAGGAGGTGGTCGCAAGGCTGTTCGCGTCCGTTCCGATCCGGAACACGGTGTTGACGATCCCGCTGACAACGACGGCACTCGCGGCCACGGATGCCATGACGGAGTAGCGTTGAAGAAGCGCAAGCGTGGTTCCCTTCGCGCCGACGCGAGCCTGTCCGCGATGCCGTTCGACAAGGGCCAGGAGCAGAATGGGCAAGCCGCCGATCCAAACGCTGGCGGCGAGGACATGTACGCCGTAGCTCGCGACCATGGCCCATCCCAGGGGCGTGTCGCCGCCTTCTGCGGCGTGACCGAGCCAAGCCTGACTGACGAGAAGCGCGGCGGACAGCACCGCCGTGATCGTGAAGCGGCGCCGTGGCGCGCCCGGCAGGAACGCTGCCGCAAGGAGCGCCGCGAACAGTGCGAGTCGGATGAGTTCGACCGGGCCGAACGGCGTGTCGACGAAGAACACGTGAAGGAACTCGGGGTCGAGAGCACCAGCGAAGCCATCGGTCATCGTCGCGACGGTTGCGAGAAGCCATGCGAGCCCCGAGGCTACGGCGACCGCCGCGGCGCGGCGCAGGAAACGCGCCGTCAACCTCGTGGTCCAGGGGTGATCCGGGATCGCGGCCGACCAATCCTGGCCCGCAATGATCCAGAAGGCGCCGCCGAACAACAGGAACATGGCAGTGAAATGCAGCCAGCGCGCCCCGACAAGTACGTCATGAACCGTGTCGATGACCGTGCGCCCTTTCCGGTTCCTTGACGACGGGCCAGATCACGGTTCCGGCCCGTTTGCGCATCTCAGGATCCCACGGTGAACCTGTAGGAACCCGACGTGGGGTGTGTATCGACGGAGACCACGCGCCAGGTCACGACGTAGGCGCCTGGCGGCAGCGCCTTGGCGAGGCGCACGTGCAGGGTTGCCGAACTGCTGCCGCCGTCGCCGACGGGCTTGGCGGCGCCAATCGCGCCACCTCCGGCCTTCGCGATGCTCACGCTTGAGAGGGCGACGACGACGCTCTGCGTGAAGCTGAGTTGCACTTCGCCCGGTGAAGCGCTCACCGTGGCGCCGACGCCGGGAACGGCATGGTCGAGAAAGGCGTGCGCCAGGGCGGGGGTGATGGAGGCCGTCGCCGTCAACAGGGCGAGACCGGACGCGGCAACGATGCGTGTGCAATGCTTAGGCATGGCGGACCTCAGCGTGTGATGGAACGAGACTGCGGCGCCCCGAACAAGGGCTTGCCGATGGTGTCCGGGGCGATGTCGTCCAGGAAAAAGTCCACGATGGCCATCACGCCGGGATGGTGGCCGCTCGTCGGGTTGATCGGCACCTGCATCATCACGCCGACCTCGAAGTTGCGTCCGACGTAGTACAGCGACGGGCCGACCACACCCGTGGTGTCGTGCGGGGAGAAGTCGCCGGGGTCGCCGTGCGCAATGTTGGCGATCGGCGTGCTGAACACGCCCTCGAACACCGGGATCAGGTTGCGGAACAGTTCCGGCACTTCCTTCACAAAGCTGTTGCGGTACAGCAGGCTGTACTGGATCGAACCGCCATAGGTCAGGAACGTCGGGTTCAAGCTCCCATCGGCGTTGGACGACGTGGTCGGGATGGAGTAGCCGACCTCGCCCGTCACCGCGAAGGGCCGTAGCGCCTCGACCGGAGAGTCCCCGAAGCCCTTGCCGACGAAGGCTTGCGGCGTGACGGTCGTGAAGGGATCGGCCGGCAGGGATGCCGATTGCGCGCTGCCAGTGCCGCCGATCTCGACGTTGACCGCGCCCGACGCGATGAACTCGTGTTCCGGACTTTGAAAGAACACGTATTTCAGCGTCGTCTCGATGTTGGAGAAGCCGGTGGCGCGCGGGTTGCGCTGGAAGGTCACGCCCTCCGAGCCGATGGCGATCGAGAGGTCGGCCGTGATGGTCTTCTGGAACTCGCCGCCGATCGTGAACGACGTTGGTCCCGCGGTGCCGTCGGGATTGCGCGCGGTGAGGGTGGAAAATGTCGGCAGCGCCAGCTCATCGTTGACGCCGGGATCGTCGATGGTCAGCGTCGCCGGGAACACCCGATTGCCGACGATGGTGTGCGCCCGGGTTGGAGGGCCGGAGGCGAGCAGCATTGCAACGGCAAGACACGCCGCGCCGGAGCGGATGGGAAAAGGCATGGGTCGTCCTCGGTGGCAGGGCGAGGGGCGCCGAGGGCTGCTCAGCCTCGCCCGAGTTTGACAGGATCATGGGTGAAGACGTGCTAGCCGGCGCCAGCGACGGGAAAGCGTTCGCGGGCGGCTGGCGCTCGTCGCGCGATCAGCCGGCTAGAGGAGGTCCGCGTGGCGCCGCGTCGGTTGGAACGCGCGAAAGCGGCCGTTGGGCACCTCGCGACAGCCTGATGGCGGAAGCGACGGCAATGGGACCGGGCGCGGCCAGTCGGATCGCCGATGCAGCAGCCAGACCGCCATGGCAGTGCAACAAGCAGAACGCGCACGTTTGCGGGTGGTCGGGTGCTTGGCGACCGTCGTCGATCGGATCGGCACCGCCAGGATCAGCTTGCGCATGACAGATCGGCCAGGCGCCTTGTCCGAGATCGCTGATCGACCGACCGACGGGCGATCCGGCCATGCAGATGCCGGCAGCGGCGAGCTGGATGAGCAGGCCGAGCACGGCCATCCAGGTCGTGACGATGCGCATGGAGGCGCGCTCCACGTTCAGCATCGAAGAGAACGAGGATGCTCGCACGCGAGCCATCGCAGTTCGCGCCCTTCGACTTGATCTCTGGATTGCGGATAGGCTTGCGGTGACAGGCAAACCGGTTCGTCCCGTGATGTGTCTACAGTCTTCCGTGTCCAAGCCAAGAACACCAACAGCGAATCCGGCCTGACCACTAAAAACCTGGACCTGTGCCTTTCCAGCACGCTCATCGGTCCATCATGCGCGACCCGCTCATCCGGATCGCCGGCGTGCTGCCTTCGTTGCCCTCAAACTCCCAAACGGTCACCTTGCGGACAGGTTGGCAAACGCGGCTGAAAAAGGAATGTCCGCCACATGATCCGATGCGTTCGCTCCTTGGTCCGGCTTCTCGCCGCAGCCCGTCCGTGCAGCGCCGCCCCGATTGCCTTTGCAATGGCGCTTTCCATCTCGGCCGGCGCATCGGCGCATCGCCTTCCCGTAAGCGCGGACACGTCAGGCGTGTCCATCCCGAGCCTCACGCATGGGCAGATGACGGTCGTCGAGGACCATCGGGGCGCCATCCTGGCGCTTGCCAACGAGCAGGTTTGGACGGATCTGACCTTTCGTCGGCTGCGCAACTTCATCGCCCTGCAGCGCGCGTTCTGTTTGTGGGGCGTGATGCCCGGTAGCGTGACGGACGAGGCGAGCCCCTTCAACGAGTGCTCGCACGCCGAACTCGCCGCCGCTCGTGCCCTGCTTCAGCACATGATCGACATGCCGGCGTCCGCATCGGCGGCGCGGCAGCTCGACGACACCGTGGATCGTGCCATGCTCGCCAGCGGTATCGCGCCGGTCCTGTGCCGCTTCAGCGACGAACCATTCAACACCGCCGACGTCATGCGCCCGCACTGGCGAGACGTCCCGTTCCACCTGCCGACGGCGCTGACGTTGCTGTCCGCCTTGATCGCCGTCGTGCTCGGAACCGTCGTGGCCCGGGCAGCGGCACAATCCTGCGGCAAGACGGTCGAAGGACCGGTAAGCCTCACGGCAGTTCAGGGCACCTGATGCGGCGAGCTCGGCGAGCATCAAGACTGTCGCGCACGAACATCGTGGGACCGCTCCAGCCCGTGAGGTCCCAACGATTGCCGCGCCGATCGGCGTCGGACCCCAGCGCACCGATCCGCGGTATCGCATCGTCGTAGGGCTGCGCAGGCACCACTCGTCTTCGCCTGCGCAAGGATGTCCCCTTATCGCGACAGTCCACGAAACCGTTCATCGATTCGATGCGGTGTACCCTGCCGGCGGCGATCGGCTCGTCGAGGATCCGGTAGATGGTGATCGGCGCCGCGACGCCGGTCGATCGCGGGCGATCAAGCAGGTCATGGGCACGAGCGCACGATGCGCCTTTGCAAGGCGCTCATGATGTTTATCGCGTCTTGTTCGCCTTCGCGAGCTGCCATGCCCGCACCCACCTCCTTGACGGCAATTATGTTATTTCATAACACTCGTCGCACGTGCGTTGCCCGTCCATAGACCCTGAAGAACGTTACTGACACCGACGCGTCGGATGGTGGTGAACACGGTGACCCTTGGAACGTGACGCGGAGCGGAAGCATGACGATGAGGCGCATTCCCCATGTCCCCGTGCTCGCGCAATCCGCCGTTGCGCGTGTCGGATGGGTGCTGGTCGCGCTTGCGGCACTGTGGCTGGCGGTGGCCTGGGCCGTGGCGGTCCCGTGAGCCCGTCCTCGACACGTGGCAGCATCGCCGTCAGCCACCTTACGGTGGCTTATGACCGGCACGCCGCCTTGCGCGACGTCGACGGCTGCTTCGCCGCCGGCAGCATGACGGCCGTGGTCGGCCCAAATGGGGCCGGCAAGTCCACCCTGGTCAAGGCGCTGGTCGGCATACTCCGACCCGCCAGGGGCCGCGTCGAGCGACGCGACATCACGGTGCGGGACGTCGCGTACCTGCCCCAGGCGGCCGAAATCGACCGCTCCTTCCCCATCGTGGTCGGCGACCTCGTGTCACTCGGCGCTTGGCGGCACACGGGCGTGTTCGGGCGCGTCGGCCGGGCTGTGACGGCTCGCACCGACGACGCCCTCGCCGCGGTCGGCCTGGAAGGATTCAGGCCCCGCGCCATTGGTTCGCTCTCGGCGGGGCAGTTCCAGCGCGTCCTGTTCGCGCGGCTGCTGCTGCAGGACGCGCCCGTGATCATCCTGGACGAGCCCTTCACGGCCATCGATGCCCGCACCACGCGCGACCTGATCGACCTCGTCCGCCGCTGGCACGGCGAGCAGCGGACCATCATCGCCGTGCTGCACGACTTCGATCAGGTGCGGGCGAACTTCCCCCGCGCGCTCCTGCTCGCCCGTGAGCAGATCGCGTGGGGACCGACGCCGGAGGTCCTCAGCCCCGCCAACTTGCTGCGCGCCCGCGCCATGGCCGAGCGCTGGGACGACGACGCCGGGACGGCCGCGTGATGCTGCACGATCTGGTGATCGCGCCCTTCGCGGACTACGGCTTCATGCGCCGCGCGCTCGTCGCCTGCCTGGCGCTTGGCCTCGGCTCGGGGCCGATCGGAGTGCTCCTGATGCTGCGCCGCATGAGTCTCGTCGGCGACGCCATGAGCCACGCCATCTTGCCCGGGGCGGCGATCGGTTTCCTCGTCGCCGGCCTGTCGCTGCCCGCCATGGGCATCGGCGGCATGGCGGCGGGGCTCGCCGTGGCGCTGCTGTCGGGCCTGGTCAGCCGCGGCACCATTCTCAGAGAGGATGCGAGCTTCGCGAGCTTCTATCTCGCCTCGCTGGCGCTCGGCGTGCTGATCGTCTCGCTGCGCGGGTCCAACATCGACCTGCTCCACGTGCTGTTCGGCACCATCCTGGCCATCGACGCCCCATCGCTTTACCTCATAGCCGCCATCGTGTCGGTCACGGTGGTTGCGCTGGCGGTCGTCTACCGGCCGCTGGTGGTCGAGTGCTTCGATCCGGGTTTCCTGCGCGCCGTCAACGGGCGCGGGTCGTTCTATCATGGCCTCTTCCTGGTGCTCGTCGTGGCCAACCTTGTTGCGGCTTTCCAGGCGCTCGGCACGCTGATGGCGGTCGGCCTGATGATGCTGCCTGCCGCCGTGGCGCGCCTGTGGGCCACCACCTTGCCGGGCATGATGGCGCTCGCCGGGCTGGTCGCGGGGCTGTCGGGCCTGATCGGCCTGGTGGTCTCGTTCCACGTCAGCCTCGCCTCCGGTCCCACCATCGTCCTGACCGCGAGCCTGTTCTACGTCGTCTCCGTCCTGTTCGGGCGGGGCGGCTTGGCGCGTCGGCTGACGTCTCGCCCACATTATGCGGGCTGATCATAAGGAGAAAATCATCGTGACCCGCTCCCCCCTCAAGCAGATTTTGCTCACGGCCGCCTCGCTCGTCGCGCTTGCCGCGCCGGCTTCGGCCAAGACCGTGGAAGCGGTGGCCTCGTTCACCGTGCTGGCCGACATGGTCAAGCAGGTCGGCGGCGACCACGTCCACGTGATCAGCATGGTACCGCCCAACGGCGACCCTCACGAGTATGAGCCAACGCCGGACGACGCCAAGAACCTCAAGGGGGCGAACGTGGTGTTCACCAGCGGCCTCGGCCTCGAAGGTTGGTTCGCCCGGCTCGCCAAGGCGTCGGGCTACAAGGGCAAGCCGGTTGTCGCATCCGAGGGCATCAAGACCCTCAGGATGGAGGAGAAGGGACACACGATTACCGATCCCCATGGATGGAACAGCATTCCCAACGCGGAAGTCTACGTCGCCAACATCGAGAAGGCGCTGACCAAGGCCGACCCGGAGGACGCGGCGGCGTTCAGAACCAACGCCGACGGCTACCGGGCCAGGCTCAAGAGCCTCGACGCCTACGCGCACCAGCAACTCGACACCGTGCCGAAGGACAGGCGCAAGGTCCTGACCACGCATGACGCGCTGAGTTACTTCGGCGCAACCTATGGCGTGTCGTTCATCTCACCACTCGGCTCCACGACGGAGAACGAGCCGTCGGCGGCGCAGGTGGCCAACGTCATCAAGCAGATCAAGGCCGAGCACGTCGCCGTCTACTTCTTCGAGAACTCGAACGATCCGCGCCTCGTCAAGCAGATCGCCGATGCCACCGGTGCGCAGCCCGGCGGCGAACTCTATGTCGAGTCCCTCTCGAAGCCTGACGGCCCGGCCCCGACCTACGCCGATATGTTCAAGTACAACGTCGACAAGCTGGTCGCCGGGATGAAGGCAGAACAAAAGTCCTGATGCTTGGCGCCGAGATCGCGCACTATCGTTCTCCGGCATTCGCGATATCGGAGCCGGTTCCACGCCAATGGGACCGCTTCAGCCTCCGCGCGGACGCATCCTGCGCACGTAAGCGGGCCCCGCCCTGCACGACGCCGAGCTTGTGGCCCAGATACGACACCGCAGCCCTTTCACCAAACTCTACTGCCCAGTTGCGTAATTGTTATGACATAACATAACTTAATTGTTGTGCAGGGCGATTTCGTGGGCCTCGAACGTTCGATTTTCCTGAGCAGCGCCAGCCTCGCCATCGCTCTGGCCCACACTGCGAGCGCACGAGCGCAGACGACGCTTCCGTCGGTCACGGTGACGACATCCAGGCCTAAGCCGCCGCCGCGGCCGATCAAGCGGGTGAGCGTTGTGCCGAGCCGCACATCGGCCAGGATGCCCGCCAAGGCCCCTGCCTCCACCTCACCGGCGCCGCGCTTCGGGCCGCGCCCCGACACGGGCACGGCAGCGCGCGGCGCCGGAGCACCCGGTGTCGAGGCGGCAGCCGGCACGACCGGCGGCGAGGGCGGTACGGGGACGGGCGGCGCCGAGAGCGGCCCAGTCAGCCCGCAACTCGCCGCTGCCAAGGCCGGCGAGGGTCGCGCCGAGCAGGGGCGCGAGCGCATCTTCACCCAGGGCGGCGCCAGCGTCACCACGGTCGGCAAGGCGCAGATCGACAACCTGCCGGAAGCCAGACCCCGTTCGACCGCCTCGTACTGCAGCTTCCCGGCGTGTCGCAGGACTCCTCCGCCAGCGGCGACTTCCACATCCGCAACGAGCACGCCAACGTGCAGTACCGCATCAACGGCATCCTGCTGCCAGACGGCGTGTCCGGCTTCGCACAGGTGCTCGACAGCTCGTTCATCCGCTCGATCTCGTTGATCGATGGAGCGCTGCCGGCCGAGTACGGGCTGCGCACGGCGGGCCTGCTCGACATCACCACGCGCAACGGCACCGACGCCCCGGGCACGATCGTCACGGCCTATGGCGGCAGTCGCGACACCATCATCCCGACGATCGAGACGGCGGGCGTGGCGGGGGGCTGGGACTATTTCTTCACCGGGCGCTTCACCAGCAACAAGATCGGGGTCGAAAGCGCGACGCCGACGCTCGATCCCCTCCACGACCGCTCGCGCCAGGGCCGCTACTTCGGCTATGCCTCGACGCCGCTCGGCGACTCCACCCGCTTCACCGTCATGTCGGGGGCGACCACCGCTCACTTCCAGGTCCCCAACACGATCGGTGCGCCGGCGCAATTCACTGCGTTCGGCGCCTCCGACTTCGACTCGACGCGGCTGAACGAGAACCAGAACGAGCGTTCGATCTTCAGCATCCTGGCCGTGCAAAGCACGGTGGGGCCGCTCGACACCCAAACGTCCTACTTCCAGCGCTATTCGACGTTGCACTTCATCCCCGACACGGTGGGCGACCTGGTGTTCAACGGCGTGGCGTCGGACGTGTATCGAACGAGCTTCGTCAACGGCATCCAGAACGACAACGCCTACCGCATCGACGCGCGGCAAACGATCCGCTTCGGCTCCACCTTCCAGGTCGAGCGGGCGCAGGCGATCAACGGGTCGACGGTGCTGCCGCTGGACGGCGACGGCAATCCGGTCGACGCGCCCTTCGGCCTGTTCGATGCCGAGCGCAAGACCGGCCTCGTCGGCGGGCTCTACGTGTCGGACGAGTACAGACTGACGCACCAGCTCACGCTGCAGGCCGGCCTGCGCTTCGACGCCATGCAGGAGTACGTCAACGCCAACCAGCTGAGCCCGCGCGCGTCGCTCGCGTACACGCCGACGGACGCCACCGTCATCCATGCCGGCTACGCCCGCTACTTCACCCCGCCGCAACTGGCGCTGTCCGCGCCGACGCCAGTCGTGCCCTTCGGCAACACCACGGCCGCGCCGGACGTGACGCAGAACGACCCCGTGCGGCCCGAGCGCGCGCATTTCTTCGACGTCGGCATCACCCAGCAGGTGACGCCGAAGCTCGCGGTGGGCCTCGACGGCTACTACAAGATCGCCAAGAACCTGCTCGACGACGGGCAGTTCGGCCAGGCGCTGGTGCTCACCGCCTTCAACTACGACCACGCGCAGAACGAGGGCGTGGAGTTCAAGGCCACCTACCGCGACGGTGGCTTCAGCGCCTACGGCAACGTCGCCGTCGCCGAGCAGCGCGCCAAGCAGGTGATTTCCAACCAGTACCTGTTCGGCGCCGACGAGCTCGCCTTCATCGCCAACAACTACGTGTACACGGACCACGCCCAGCTCATCACCGCGTCGGCGGGCGCCGCCTATCGCTACGCACCGACGAGGACCACACTGACCACCGACCTCATCTACGGCAACGGGCTGCGCGACGGCTTCGCCAACACCGGCCGGGTGCCGGACTACGCGTCGTGGAACGTTGGGTTGCTACAGGATTTTCAGCTCAGCCCGCAAGCCAAGCCGACGACGTTCCGCTTCGCCGTCGTCAACGTTCTCGACCACACCTACGAGATCCGCGACGGTTCGGGCATCGGCGTGTTCGCGCCGCAGTTCGGCCAGCGCCGCGGGTTCTTCGCCAGCCTCAGCCAGCGGTTCTGAGTGCCTGAACGCGTCGAGTCG
>CAXTFM010000133.1:0-9965 GCA_964243435.1 uncultured Beijerinckiaceae bacterium | reverse complement strand
CGCGGGTCGATCGCCTCGAAGGACAGCCGCATGGCGCGCACCATCAGCGGAAAGCCCATCACCGCGCAGGCCAGCGCCGCGCCCGTCCAGCGGAACGACAGCACGATGCCGATGTCGGCCAGCGCCGCGCCGAACAGCCCGCGCCGCCCGAAGGCGAGCAGCAGCACGTAGCCGGTCACCACCGGCGGCAGCACGAGCGGCAGGTGAACGAGGCCGTTGACCAGAGCTTGGCCGGGAAAGCGCCAGCGTGCCAGCACGTAGGCGACGGCGATGCCGAAGGGCAGGCTGGCGAGGGTGGCGACGATCGCGATGCGCAGCGACAGCAGCACCGCCGTCCAGTCCGCGGCCGACAGGTTCAGCGCACCGGGCATCGCCCGCTACTTCGCGAGGATGGTGAAGCCTTGCGCGCGCAGGATGGCCACCGCCTCGGGATCGCGCATGAAGGCTTCCAGCGCATTGGCGTCGGGGCTCTTCGCCGCCTTTGTCACGGCGATGGGGTAAACGATGGGGGCGTGCGAGTCCTCGGGAAAGGTGCCGACGACCTTGACCTTGGGCTCCGCCCTGGCGTCGGTGGCGTAGACGATGCCGTAGCGCGCCTCGCCGCGGGCGACGAGCAGCAGGGCCGCCCGCACGTTCTCCGCCTGCGCGAGCTTGGGTTCGACGGCCTTGAAGGCGCCGAGCGTTTCCAGCGCCTCCCTGCCGTAAATGCCGGCCGGGCAGGAGGAGATGGTGCACACCGCGAGCTTGCCGTCGCCGAGCGCGCCGGCGAGGTCGAACCCCTTGGCGATCCGAACCTCCGTCGCGGCATCGGCCGGCGCCACCAGCACCAGGGCGTTGCCGAGCAGCGTTTCGCGGGTGTCGGAACGGATGGCGCCCTTGTCGGCGAGGTAGGTCATCCACTTCGCGTCGGCCGAGATGAACAGGTCGGCCGGCGCGCCCGCCTCGATCTGCTTGGCGAGCACGCCGGAGGACGCGTAGGAGATCACCGGCACCTTGCCGGTCTTGGCGGTGTACTTCGCGGCGATGGCGTCGAGCGCCGTCTTCATGCTGGCGGCGGCGAACACGGTCGGGCCGTCGGCGGCCCAGGCCGGCATCACCGGGACGATGCCGCACAGAGCAGTCGCGAGCACCACCGCGAGAATCCGTAACGACGCTTCACCCCGTGCGATCATTCCGCTCATTCGATGGGCTCCGTCGGCGCTATGCTCGCCTGCATACAGCGCTCGCGGTGTTTGGCAACCGGCCGACGCCAGCCCCGCCGCTTCAGACGCGCCGCCTCAGCCCTTCATCTCGTCACGCCGCATCGGCATCCGATCGATGACGCCGAAGATCAGCCCGGGGTCGACCGGCATGTGCCACACGCGCTTGACGTCGCCGTCCTTGCCGACGAGCACGACCGCGAAGCCGTGATCGGCGACGCCGAAGCGCCGGCGAAGCGCGCCGCCGACCGCCGCCTCGCGCAACACGGCGATCTGCCGCTCCCGTACCGCCGCTCCCGCGCGCGCCAGGGCCGCCGCCTGCCGCACGGCACGGGGGTCGTCGCGGGTGTCGGACAGGATGACGACCGGGCGTGCCCTCCATTGCAAGGCGGCGAGGCCGCCGTGTGAGCCGGGCGACGCGGTGCCAGCCGCCGCTGGCAGCAGCATCAACGTCGTTGCGAGAACGGCTGGGATCGCGCGCATGTGGCACCTCCGTCGGAGGCTGGCCGCACGACCGGGCGCCCCGGGCGTGCTGCTATTTGCCTCCTTCGGTTAACGCGTTCCGGCGTGACGGTTGCATGGGTTCTCCAAAGATGGCCCGCGCACCACCAGCCGCGCCTTCGGTCATGATCAACTCCAAGATGTGAGTAAGTCCCGAGCATGAGCGAACCGCTTGTCATCATCGGTCAGGGCATGGCCGGCACCAAGCTTGCCGAGGAGTTGAGTCAGCGCGCGCTGGGCCGCTACGCGATCATCCTCATCGGCGACGAACCCCGGCGCGCTTACAATCGCGTCCTCCTGTCCTCTCTGCTCGCCCGCGAGGTGGTGGCCGACGACATCGAGCTGAAGCAGCGCTCCTGGTGGGAAAAGCAGGGGATCACCAACGTCTACGGCCAGGCGGTGCTGTCCATCGACCGCGACCGCCAGCTCGTGACCCTGCAGGGCGGCGGCCAGGTTTCCTATTCCAAGCTCGTGCTGGCGACCGGCTCGCACGCCATCAAGCTGCCGACGCCGGGCATGAACCTGCCCGGCGCGATCACCTTCCGCTGGATGGGCGACGTCGATAGCATGCAGAACGGTGTGGCGGCCGGGCGCCCCGCCGTGGTGATCGGCGGCGGCCTGCTCGGGCTGGAGGCCGCCTATGGGCTGGCCAAGGCGGGTGTGAGGGTGACCCTCCTCCACCTCGCCCCGCGCCTCATGGAGCGCCAGCTCGACGATCCCGCCGCGACGCTGCTCAAGGAGGCGATCGCCGCCAAGGGCTGCGAGGTCCTGCTCGGAGCCAACACCGTGCGGGTGATCGGGACCGACAAGGTCGAGGCGGTGGAACTCGCCGACGGCCGGGTGATCCCCGCCGACCTCGTGGTGTGCGCCGTCGGCGTCCGCCCCAACACCGACCTCGCCAAGGCGGCGGGGCTCGAGTGCAAGCGCGGCATCCTCATCGACGACGGGATGCAGACTTCGGATCCCAACATCTTCGCGCTGGGCGAGTGCGCGGAACATCGCGGAATCGCCTACGGATTGGTCGAACCGGCTTACGAGCAGGCGCGCGCGCTGGCGCGCGGCCTCGCCGGCGACGCCACCGCAGCCTACGAAGGCTCCATCCTGGCGACCAATCTCAAGGTTTCGGGCGTGTCGCTGTTCTCCGCCGGCGACTTCGTCGGCGAGGGCAAGGACGCGCTGCTTTACGAGGACGCCGGGCAGAACATCTACAAGAAGATCGTCATCGACGATGGCAAGGTGGCCGGCGCCGTGCTTTACGGCGACACCACCGATGGCTTGTGGTACCTCGATCTCATCAAGACCGGGGCGGCCATCGACGACATGCGCGACGACCTCATCTTCGGTCGTGCCGTCGCGGTCAAAGAAACGGCTGCCGACACCTAGCCGTTGGGCGGGGGCACCGCTGGGAGCGGCCGCCCAACGGCGCCGGTGCAGGTCCTCGCGTCGGCATACCACTTGCAGCCGCCAACGCTCCACGACGCCCTTGTGGCATCGGCATGGGTGGCGGCGAGGCGGCTTGAGCGGCGCGCCGGAGCGTGCCGACACGACAACGGAACGCGAACGATCGGGCGATCATGGCATCGGGTGAAGGGCAGGACGTGGCAAATCAGGACACGGCAAACCAGGTCGTGGCAAACCGGGATTTGGGAAACCAGGAGGTGGGACACGACGTCGTGGAGAACGGGTCCCTGGGCAGCGACTTCACGGCAGAACAGAAACGCTATCTCGAAGGTTTCACCTCGGGCATCCAGATCGGTCGGTTGAAGCCCGCCGGCGGTGGCGTTCCGGCGCCCGCGGCGCCGAGCGGGCCGGACGCGTCCCACCTCGCCGCGCAGGCCCGCTTCGAGAAGGGCGGCAAGAAGCTCGTCGACCAGGAGAAATGGAAGCGCGACGAGCACCCGTTCGACGCCTACGGCCGGCTGAAGCAGCAGGCCGTCAAGGACGAGTTCCCCAAGCCGGCGGACAACTTTCGTTGGCGCTACTACGGCCTGTTCTACGTCGCGCCGGCGCAGGACTCCTACATGTGCCGCCTGCGCATCCACAACGGCATCCTCAAGCACTGGCAGTTCGTCGGCGTCGCCGAAATCGCCGCGCGCTTCGGCGGCGGCTACGCGCACTGCACCACCCGCGCCAACCTGCAAATCCGTGAGATTCCCGCGCGCAACGGCATCGAGGTGATCGAGCGCATCGTGGACCTCGGCCTGTGCACCAAGGGATCGGGCGCCGACAACATCCGCAACGTCACCGGCGACGCCACGGCCGGTATCGCGACGGGCGAACTGCTCGACACGCGCCCCTACGCCCGCGAATGGCACTTCCACATCCTGGAAAACCGCGTGATGTACGGCCTGCCGCGCAAGTTCAACGTCGCGTTCGACGGTGGCGGGCCGATCCCGACGTTGGAAGACTCCAACGACATCGGCTTCCAGGCCGTGCGCGTCGGCGCGGACGCCGGGGTCGAGCCGGGCGTGTGGTTCCGCCTGCTGCTCGGCGGCATTTCCGGCCACAGGGACCTTGCCCGCGACACCGGCGTGGTGCTGCCGCCGGCTGACGCCACGGCGGTGGCCGACGCCATCGTGCGCGTGTTCATCGACAGCGGCAATCGCTCGGACCGCAACAAATCGCGCCTCAAATACGTGCTCGACGACTGGGGCTTCGACAAGTTCCTTGCCGCGGTGGAGGAGAAGCTTGGCCGCAAGCTCGACCGCGTCGCCGTCGCCCGCGTCGAGCCGCGCCCGGCGCAGGATCGGCAGGCCCATGTCGGCGTCCACGGGCAGAAGCAGGCCGGGCTAAACTATGTCGGCGTGGTGCTGCCCGTCGGCAAGATGACCGTCGAGCAGATGCACGCGCTGGCGGCGGTGGCGCGCGACGTCGGCGATGGCGACATCCGCCTCACCGTGTGGCAGAACCTCCTGATCTCCGGCATTCCCGACGCCAAGGTCGCGGAAGCCGCCGCGCGCATCGAGGCGACGGGCCTCGACTGGCGCGCGTCGTCCATCCGCGCCGGCCTCGTCGCCTGCACCGGCTCGCAGGGTTGCAAGTTCGCGGCGTCGCCGACGAAGAAGAACGCCGAGGAGATCGCCGCCTACCTCGAACCGCGCCTCATCCTCGACACGCCCGTCAACATCCACCTCACCGGCTGCCACAATAGCTGCGCCCAGCACTACATCGGCGACATCGGGTTGATCGGGGCCAAGGTGCCGATCAACGAGGAGGGTGACACGGTCGATGGTTACGACGTGTTCGTCGGCGGCGGCTTTTCCGAGCAGGCGTCGATCGGACGCGAGGTGTTCCCCAAGGTCACGACCGACGCCGCGCCGCTGGTGGTGGAGCGGCTGCTGCGATCCTACCTCGCCAACCGATCGGGACCCGAGGAAAGCTTTCACGCGTTCGCCAGCGCCCGTGACGTCGAGGCTTTGAAGGCGCTGGCGGAGAAGGCTTGATGACGTTTCAAGGACCGACGCCGGCCACGGCCCCCATCCTGTCGCTGATCCCGGAGAACGCGCCGTTCTCGGTGGAGCAGCGCGCTTGGCTGAACGGCTTCTTCGCCGGCTTCGTCGCACCGCAGGGCGGCGAGGCGCAGCCGGTCGTGGCGCCCGACATGGCCGCCGCGGCCGACGACGACGACGCGCCCTGGCACGACCCGGCCATGGTGCTCGACGAGCGCATGAAGCTCGCCGACGGCAAGCCGCTCCGGCGCCGGATGATGGCGGCGATGGCGCAGCAGGACTGCGGCCAATGCGGCTACAACTGCCAGGACTATTCCAAGGCCATCGTCGACGGCGAGGAAGCCCGGCTCAACCTGTGCGTGCCGGGCGGCAAGGAAACCGCGCGCAAGGTCAAGGAGCTCGCCGCCGAGATCGGCGCCGCCCCGGCGGCCAAGCCGGACGGCAAGGCGGAGGCCGCGCCGGCCGCGCCCGCGGCGGAGGCGGGTTATGCCCGCGCCGTGCCGGTCGAGGTGACCTTCCTGTCGCGGCGGCGCCTCAACATGAGCGAGTCGGAGAAGGCGACCTTCCACGTCGAGATCGACCTTCGCCATTCCGGCATCGAGTACACCGTCGGCGACAGTTTCGGCCTGTTCCCGCACAACGCCCCCGACCTCGTCGACGCGGTGGTCGCCGCCATCGGCGCGCCGCGCGACTTCCCCATCGGCGGCATGACCCTGGCCGCCTTCCTGACGACGGAAGCCTCGCTCGGCATGGCGCCGGACGCGTTGTTCGAGCTGGTTTCCTACATCACCGGCGGCGAGCGCCGCGCCAAGGCGCGACTGCTCGCCAAGGGCGAGGACCCCGACGGCGACGTGGCGACCCTCGACGTGCTCGCCGTGCTGGAAAAGTTCGGCGGCGTGCGGCCCGACCCCGAAGCCTTCGTCGAGGCGCTCGACCCGTTGCAGCCGCGGTTGTACTCGATCTCCTCGTCGCATAAGGCGACGCCCGGCTTCGTCACCCTCACCGTCGATCACGTGCGCTACGCGGTCGGGCAGCGCACGCGGCGCGGCGTCGCCTCCTCCTGGCTCGCCGAGCGGCTCGATCCCGGCACTCGCATCAAGGCCTACGTGCAGCGCGCCCACGACTTCGCCCTGCCGGCGTCGCCCGACGTGCCGATCATCATGGTCGGACCCGGCACCGGCGTGGCGCCGTTCCGCGCCTTCCTTCACGATCGCAAGGCGGCCGACGCCAAGGGCGGCGCGTGGCTGTTCTATGGGCACCAGCGCCGCGCCACGGACTTCTTCTATGAGGACGAAATGGAGGGGTTCCTCCACGACGGCACCCTGTCCAAGCTATCGCTGGCCTGGTCGCGCGACGGAGGCAGGAAGACCTATGTTCAGGACAAGATGCGCGAGGAAGGGCCGGACCTGTGGTCCTGGATCGAGCGCGGCGCTCACTTCTACATCTGCGGCGACGCCAAGCGCATGGCCAGCGACGTGGAGAAGACGCTGGCCGAAGTCGTCGCCCAGGGCAGCGGGCGCGATGAGGCCGCTGCCAAGAGCTTCGTCGCCGGTTTGAAGAAGAACGGCCGCTTCCAGTCCGACGTTTATTGAGGAACAGCTAGTGGTCGCAACCGCGGTTCGCACGACCTGTCCCTATTGCGGTGTCGGCTGCGGTGTTCTCGCCACTCCCGACGGCGAGGGCGGCGCGGCGATCGCCGGCGACCCGGATCATCCCTCGAACTTCGGACGGCTGTGCTCCAAGGGCTCGGCGCTCGGCGAAACGCTCGATCCGCAGACCCGGCTGCACTTTCCCAAGATCGGCGGCGCGCGCGTCAGCTGGGACCGCGCCCTCGACCATGTGGCCGACGGCCTCAAGCGCACCATCGCCGCGCACGGGCCGGACGCCGTGGCGTTCTACCTTTCCGGGCAGTTGCTGACAGAAGATTACTACATCGCCAACAAGCTGATGAAGGGCTTCATCGGCTCGGCCAACGTCGATACCAATTCGCGGCTCTGCATGTCGTCCTCCGTCGCCGGGCACAAGCGGGCCTTCGGTTCGGACACGGTGCCGGGCTGCTACGAGGACCTCGACCAGGGCGACCTGTTCGTGCTCGTCGGCTCGAATGCCGCCTGGTGCCATCCCATCCTGTTCCAGCGCATGATCAAGGCGCAGGAGGAGCACGGCGCGGCGATCGTGACCGTCGACGTGCGCAAGACGGCGACGGCGGAAAGCGCGGCGCAGCAGCTCACCATCGCGCCGGGGCAGGACACCGCGCTGTTCTCCGGGCTGCTCGTCTACCTCGTCGACAACGGTCACGTCGACCGGGACTACGTCGCCGCCCACACCGAGAACTTCGAGGCCACTGTGGCGGCGGCACGCGCCATCGCCCCCAACATCAATGCGACCGCGCTGCGCACGCGTCTCCCACCGGAAGATGTCGTTCGCTTCTACCGCCGCTTCGCCACCACGGAGCGCGTCGTCACCCTGTACAGCCAGGGCGTGAACCAATCGGCCCAGGGCACCGACAAGGTCAACGCGATCATCAACTGCCATCTCGCCACCGGCCGCATCGGCCGCGCCGGCATGGGGCCGTTCTCCTTGACGGGCCAGCCCAACGCCATGGGCGGGCGCGAGGTCGGCGGCCTGTCGAACCAACTCGCCGCCCACATGGGCTTCACCCCCGTCGAACTCGACCGAGTCGGCCGTTTCTGGCGTGCGCCGAACATGGTGCAACGGCCTGGCCTGATCGCAACCGACATGGTCAAGGCGATCGAGGCGGGCACGGTCAAGGCGCTGTGGATCCTCGGCACCAACGCGGCGATCAGCCTGCCGCAGGCGGGTGACGTGCGCGCCGCCTTCCGCAAGCTCGACCTGTTCGTGGTGTCGGAAGTGGTGGAATCCAACGACACGCTGAACAGCGGCGCCCACGTCCACCTCCCCGGCCAGGGCTGGAGCGAGAAGGACGGCACCGTCACCAACTCCGAGCGGCGCATCACGCGTCAGCGCAAGTTCAACGGGCCGGTCGGCGAGGCCAAGCCGGACTGGTGGGCGGTGTCGCAGGTCGCCAAACGCTTGGGCTTCGCCGGCTTCGACTATGCCGACGTCAGCGAGATCTTCGCCGAGCACGCGCGCTTGTCCGCCTTCGAGAACGGCGGCACGCGCGATTTCGACATCGGGCGGCTCGGGACGCTGGACAGCGCGTCCTATGCCGCCATGTCGCCGGTGCAATGGCCCGTGCCGGCCAACGACAGGGGCGGCACCGGCGGGCGCTTCTTCGCCGCCGGCGGCTACTACACGCCCTCGCGCAAGGCGCAGTTCGTCGCCGTCGCCCCGCCGCAGCTCGCCGAGCAGGTGTCGGCCGCCTTCCCGCTGATCCTCAACACCGGCCGTATCCGCGACCAGTGGCACACCATGACGCGCACCGGCCTGTCGCCACGACTCGGCAGCCATATCACCGAGCCCTTCGTGTCCGTGCATCCGTCGGATGCCGCGCGCTTCGGCCTCTCGGATGGCGGCCTCGCGCGGATCAGCAACCATCACGGAGCGGCGACCTACCGGGTCGCCGTGACAACGAATCAGGAACGCGGCAGCGTCTTCGTGCCGATTCATTGGACGGACGAAACGGCCAGCGACGCGCGCACGGGGTCGCTGGTCCACGCCATCGTCGATCCCTTCTCCGGGCAACCTGATGCCAAGGCGACGCCCGTCGCCATCGCCCCCGTCGCGATTCGCGCCGCCGGCTTCATGCTGGCGCGGCGGCGCATCCACCTGCCGCGCTCGTCGTTCTGGGCGTGGAGCGCCATCGCCGGCGGCTTTGCCGCGCGCGTCGACACCGACGGCGACGGGGCCGACCTCCTCGCCGCCCTGCAGGGTGCGGTCGAGGACAAGGTCGACGTGTTGCGCTACCACGACCTGCGCCGCGGCATCGCGCGTACCGCCCTCATCGCCGATGATCGGCTCGTCGGCGCCCTTTTCCTGGCGCCTGTCAAGGCGGCGCCGAAATGGTCGATCCTCGCCGAGGCATGGCAGGCTCCCTCCATCGACCGGGCGCTGCGGCGCGTCATCCTGTCGGGCAAGCGCCTCGACGGGGCGGCCGACGAGGGCCCCAACGTGTGCGCCTGTTTCGGCGTGCCGCACGGACGCATCGTGTCCGCCATCACGCGGGGCGCCGACAGCGCGTCCGCCATCGGCAAGATGTTGAAGGCCGGAACGAATTGCGGCTCCTGCATCCCCGAGCTGAAGCGCATCATCGCCGAAACCGGGGCGGACGCGCGGGCGCATGCCCTCCAGGGTGCGTCCTGAACCGATCGAGGGGGCTAACCGCCGTGCGCCCCGCTCGGCCGGTCCTGTGATCGCCGGCGGGAGCGGCGGGTCTTTCCTTCCCCGACCGTTTGCCTTAGGCAGGAATCGCATTTGAAAGGTTGAGCGACCGCTCGCGGTCGCCGCCAAGTCAGTTGTCCAGGCTCCCTGAGCGCAAGCGCCGGGACGGCAGCCGACGAGTGGGAGTGACGGGTGGACACCAAGGATCAAGCGACCGATCGGGATCAGGCTGCGGGTGGGGCGCCGCGGGCCGCCGCGGCGGCACCGTTGAACCACGACGAACTCGTCGGCAAGATCATCGACACCATTGCGACCGAGGGGATGATCGATCGCGAAAAGGTGACCCCCGACGCCACGATCGAGAGCCTCGACCTCAAGTCGATCGACATCGTGATGATCCTCACGGCGATCGAGGACAAGTTCGACGTGTACATCCCGATGGACGGCCCCTTCCACGACGCCAAGGACGTGAAGAGCCTCATCGACGCCATCGCCAACTACATCATCAAGGAAA
>CAXTFM010000132.1:5828-10008 GCA_964243435.1 uncultured Beijerinckiaceae bacterium | reverse complement strand
GTCTGGATGATGTCGACGCCGAGCTTGCGGCGCAGGCGCCCGACGAAGACCTCGATGGTGTTGGAGTCGCGGTCGAAGTCCTGGTCGTAGAGGTGGTCGACGATCTCGGAGCGTGAGATCACCCGGCCGGCGTGGTGCATGAGGTAGGACAGGAGCCGATACTCGTGGGAGGTCAGCTTGATCGGGTTGCCGTCGACGGACACGCGGCTCGCCCGCGTGTCGAGTTGCACCGGCCCGCAGGCGAGTTCGCTCGACGCGTGCCCGGCGGCGCGGCGCAGCAGCGCGCGCAGGCGCGCCAGCACCTCTTCCATGTGGAAGGGCTTGGCGACGTAGTCGTCGGCGCCGGCGTCGAAGCCCTTGACCTTGTCGCTCCATCGGTCGCGCGCGGTGAGGATCAGCACCGGCATGGTGCGGCCGGCCTTACGCCATTCACCGATGATGGTGATGCCGTCCTTCTTGGGGAGGCCGAGGTCGAGCACCACGGCGTCGTAGGGTTCGGTGTCGCCGAGGAAATGCCCTTCCTCACCGTCGTAGGCGCGGTCGACGACATAACCCGCCTCCCCCAGCGCCCGCACGATCTGCCGATTGAGGTCGGCATCATCCTCCACAACCAAAAGACGCACGACGCACCCTCCTTGCAGGCCATGGCCCGGCGCTACCCGTTCAGCGATCCTTGTCCCGTTCGGGGACGGCTGGCGCACCGACGGCCTCGCCGTTCTGCGCGTTCATGTAGACGCGCAGCACATGCCCGTCGTCGCGCAGGATCTGGATTTCATACACGTACTGGTCGGGCGCCCAGCGGCACAGCCGCGCGCTCAGCGCCTCGCCCTGCAAGCGCCCAACCTGAAGAGCGTGAAGAGGATCGTTGAGGCGGTGCGCGGCGATGTTGTCGCGCGTTTCCGACTGATTGAAGCAAACCCGGCCGCGGGGCGGGCGCCAAGCATCCCTGCGGGCGTCCGCACCTCCCTCGCCCCGTCCGCGTGGCCTCGCCTCGGGCAACGACGCATGCACGTCGGGCAAGGCGGTTCGCGTCCTCGTCGACGCAGCTGGCAACTCCGCCGCTGCACCGGCGAGGGTGGTCGCCAGCAAGCAAACCGATGCTGTTGCCACGATGCGCATGACGCGATGCTTGCGGCTACACCATGAATAGGCCGTGAACATCCCGACCCGGCGCCAAGCGTTTCAATCCGCCCAATCGACGATGTGCTCGGGGTAGTCGCGCAGCTTCACCGTGGTTTCGCTGGCGCCGACCCGCCCGCGCACCGAGATGCCCGCCTCGTGGACGGTGTCGTCCGACCCCGAGCGCAGCGGATGCCACGGCGGCAGCGGCTTGCCGTCGCGCACCAGGCGGTAGGCGCAGGTGCGCGGCAGCCATTTGATGGTACGCACGGCTTCCGGCGTCAATTTGATGCAGTCGGCGACCTTGGCCTGACGCCGCTGGTAGGCGGCGCAGCTGCAGCTGCCGGCATCGAACAGGCGGCAGGCGATGTCGGTGCGGAGGATCTCGCCCGTGTCCTCATCCTCGAGCTTGACGAGGCAGCAGCGCCCGCAGCGGTCGCACAGGCTTTCCCACTCGGCGGGCGTCATCTCGTCGAGCGTCTTGGTTCGCCAGAACGGCTTTCCGCCTTTTTTGGGCTGCGTTCGCGGCGCACCTCCTGTACCAATGCGGGGCGGTAACGGCGGCATGTCGCTTGCCCTGTGCTCCAGGTGTAACCGGCGGTGAATGGCGTGGTGTCGGCTTGCGCTTCGCCGGCGGGCGCGTCAAGACGTTGGCTGCGACCGTCACTCAGAGATGTCGAAACGTGAAGAAGCGGTCGTTCAGTTTCACGCGATGGTTGATCGGTCCATGGATCGATGCGACGGCGGCGTGGGTCGAGCGCCGGCGCCCTTGGATTGCGGCGCGTCGCGCCGACATCGAGCGGGCGCGCCATTCCGAAACCGTGGCGCGTGCCACGCGCGTGCTGCTCGATTTCGACGCGCTCGTTGATTCAAGCGTGTGGGGCGGCGGCCGCCGTACCTCGGCAACCTATGAGCGCTTCGCCCTGTTCATGGAGCGGTTCCACCTCGCGGGCGCGAAGCGTGCCCTCGTTGAGGTCGGCTGCGAAGGTTTCACCCTTTCGATCGCCGGCGGGCTGTTCATCCTGGCGCTGGCCGCGCCGGCCTTCGAGCTGACCTCCGAGGACTGGCTGAAGAAACAGGACCTCGCCGTCACCTTCCTCGACAAGTACGGACAGGAAGTCGGTCGCCGCGGCATCCGCCACGACGACGCCGTGCCCTTCGACGAGCTGCCGCCAAACCTCATCCACGCGGTGATCGCCACCGAGGACCGCCGTTTCTTCGAGCATTTCGGCATCGATGTGATCGGCACCCTGCGGGCGCTGACGGTGAACTCGCGCGCCAACGGCGTGGTGCAGGGCGGCTCCTCGCTCACCCAGCAGCTCGCCAAGAATCTTTTCCTGTCGAACGAGCGCACCATCGGGCGCAAGATCAACGAGGCGTTTCTGGCGCTTTGGCTCGAATGGCACCTGTCGAAGCGCGAAATCCTGAGCCTCTATCTCGACCGCGCCTATCTCGGCGGCGGCACCTTCGGCGTGCAGGCGGCCTCGCAGTTCTATTTCGGCAAGTCGGTGCGCGACCTTGCCCTGCCGGAGGCGGCGATGATCGCCGGCCTGTTCAAGGCGCCGACGAAGTACGCGCCGCACATCAACCTGCCGGCCGCCCGCGCGCGCGCCAACGACGTGCTCAACAACATGGTGGACGCCGGCTACCTCAGCGCCGGGCAGATCTATGCCGCGCAGCGCAACCCGGCGACGCCGGTCGAGCGGCCCCGCGACGCAAGCCCGGACTGGTATCTCGACTACGCCTACAACGAGGTCAAGGAACTTGCCGACCACGGCCGTTTCGGCGAGGAACGAGTGCTGACGGTGCGCACCGGCCTCGACGTCGCCCTGCAGCGCCACACGGAGGAAGTCATCGAGGACCAGCTCCGCCAGTACGGGCCGGCCTACCACGCCAAGCAAGCGGCGGCGGTGGTGCTCGATCCAGGCGGACTGGTGCGCACCATCGTCGGCGGCCGCGACTACGGTGCGAGCCAGTTCAACCGGGCGACCGACGCGCTGCGCCAGCCAGGCTCCTCGTTCAAGCCTTACGTCTACCTCACCGCGATGATGACGGGCCGGTTCAAGCCTAACACGGTCACCACCGGCGCGTCGCTGTGCCTCGGCAATTGGTGCCCGCACAACTACAACGACGAGTCGGCCGGGCGCATCACCCTCACCGAGGCGCTGGCGGAGTCGCTGAACACGGTGGCGGTGCGCCTGTCCATCGACATCGGCGACGGTAGCAACCCGTGGAACAAGGCCAAGAACGGCCGCGCCAAGATCGTCGCCACCGCGCGCAAGATGGGCATCACCACGCCGCTGCCCGACACGGTGTCGCTGCCGCTCGGCGCCGACGGCATCAAGGTGATCGAACAGGCCGGCGGTTACGCCACCTTCGCCAACGCCGGCAAGCACGTGCCGCCCTACGCCACCGTGGCGGTGACGAGCCGGCGCGGCGACGTGCTCTACGACCACGACCGCGACCAGCCGAAGCCGGAGCAAACCATCCCGCCCGACGCCATCGCCTCGATGAACACCATGCTGCACCAGGTGGTCCTCGCCGGCACGGGCAAGCGGGCCAACCTCGATGGATTCCAGGTGTCGGGCAAGACCGGTACGACCAATGCGTTCCATGATGCGTGGTTCGTCGGCTTCACCGGCAACTACGCCGGCGCGGTGTGGTACGGCAACGATGATTACGCGCCGATGAAGCAGATGACGGGGGGCACCCTGCCCGCCGCGACGTGGCACGAGGTGATGGCCTTCGCCCACCAGAACGTCGAGCCGAAGCCGGTGCTCGGTCTGCCTCCCGCGCCGGCGCCGCACCTTGCCGCCGCGGGAACGCCTGCCAACGGACAGGCGGACGCGGCGCGCCCGTCGACCCTGTCCAAAAGCTCGGTGGATGCGCTCGGTGCTATCGTATCGTCGATGCGCGTCGCGGAGGTCGCGCCCTTTCGCGGGCGAACGGAGACGCTCCGCGGGATCCAGCCCGACGCGGCGCGCCTCGGCGCCGGGCAGCGCGGTGCCGTGCTGAACCTGACGCGATCCGCGACGGGACAGGACAGGGCGGCGCAGATCGG
>CAXTFM010000132.1:0-5728 GCA_964243435.1 uncultured Beijerinckiaceae bacterium | reverse complement strand
CGGACCTGCGCAAGCCGGACCTGCGCAGCCTGCCGCGCCGGCGCGGCTCACCGACCTGCGGTGACGGCAGCCGGCCTGGAGGGGCAGGACGGCCTGCTGAGGCTTACCACCCTGTTCAAGATCGTCGCCGCCGTGCTGCTCGGCGTGCTGATTGGCCTCGCGATCACCATCAACAGCCTCGACCTCGACCGGCACGGGACGCGGATCGGCCCCTGGCGCAGCACCCCGCGCGACGGCGGCTCCGACCCCTATGCGCTCGCAGCCGACGCCCGCGCTGGGTTGCTGCCCCTCGGCACTGCCGAAGGCCTGACCTTCGTCGCCGCAAGCGACGGCACCGGCGCCGCGCTGGAAGGACGGTGCGACTACGTGGTGGAAGGGCCGATGCCGGGGACGCGGTACTGGACGCTGTCGCTTCTCGACGCGCAGGGCTTCCCGATCGCGAACCCGGCGAACCGTTTCGGCTTCACGTCCGCCGAAGTGCTGCGCTTCAGTGCGGAGCCGGTGACGGTTGCGGTGTCGTCGCAGGCCCGTCCCGGCAATTGGCTGCCGGTCGGCAAGCAGCGGGACTTCATGCTGATGCTGCGCTTGTACGACACCAGCCTCAGCGTGGAGCGCGCGTCGTTCAGCAGCCTCAGGATGCCGGCGATCAAGCGCACGGGATGCCGATGATCGGCGCCCGGCACCTGCCCATCGCCGTCGGCATTCTGATCGTGGCGCTGGTTGCCGGGTTGACGCACCTCATCGCCATCCTGCTCCTGCCCAGGGTGGCAACGCGCGATGCCTACGACCTTCTCGCCGCGCGCACCGCGCCCGGCCGCATGGTGCTGTTCGCGCCGGCGCGGCCGGGCGACGCCACCGTCCCCTTCCGCGATCCCGCTGCCGTCCAGGGCCTGTGCTTCTTCGACCTCAGCAAGGGGCCGGTGCGCGTCAAGACGCGGACGGAGGAGGGACGCCTGCTCACCCTGTCCTTCCGCACGCGCGAGGGCCGGATCTTTTACTCGATGACGGACCGCGCGGCGCTGCGCAACACCATCGACATCCGGCTGGTCACGGCGGCGCAGCTCGTCGACGTCGCGGCCGGCGACGACGAGGATCAGGGCCTGCCCGAGGAACTGCGGCTGCAGGCGCCGGCGCTGACCGGTCTCGTCGTCGCGACGGCGCTCGTCGCCCACCCGAGCGAGCGCGCCGACGCGGAACGGCGCATCCAGGCGATCGGCTGTGCCGTGGAACCCCTGCCCTCGCCCTCCTGACCTCACCCCGCCGCGGTAAAGGGACAGGTGGCGATGTGCTCCCACGGTCCGCCGAGGTAGCGCCACACGGTGACGCCGACGACGCGGCACGGCGGCGACGGTTCAACGGCCAGCGCCGCGTGGAGGGCGCGCGCGGTCGCCGTATCGACCTTGTTCTGGATGGTGACGTGTGCCTTGAAACCCTGCCGGTCCTGCGGCGTCAGCCAGGCGCGCCAGTCGGCCGCCAGTTCGCCACGCAACCGGGCGAGTTCGGCCGAGTCGTAGGCGAGCGCCACCCCGTGGCCGAGGAAGCGTGCCGCGCCCGGCGCGAGGTCGAGGGGTGCGCGCATCCGACAGCGGCGCGACACGTCGGCGACCACGGCGTCCCCCGCGTCGCCGGGCAGGTGGTGGAACAGGCTGATATGCGCCGGCACCCTGTTCAGGTGCTCGGGGAAGTGGCGGCGCCGCAAACCGTCGAGCCGCGCGAACGACGCCTCGTCGAGATGCGCGGTGACGATCAGCGGGTCGTCATCGCGCCGTTGGCGTATCATCGGCGCAGGCCTTCTGGATCGACGGGGCATTGAAGTGCACGGCGTGCCCGCACTTGTCGCAACCGGCGACGGCCAGCCCGAGCGCGGCAAGCGCGACGAGGACGAGCGGCCTGCACCGCTCCTTGACGCGGCGGACGGGGTCGGGTGCCACTTCGTTCATCCTGTCTGGCGATGGCGCGAGGCTTGTTACGCCTCCCTTAGGATTGCCCTTCCTAGGATAGCCCGGAGAGTATGACCAGGAACTTCAAGCCATGATGATGATCGAGGCGCGGCGGGCGGAACGCGTGCGCAGCTTCCTCCGCGCGCGCATCGTCTTCAACAATCAGAACTCGACGGTGGACTGCACCATCAAGAACTTCTCGCTCTACGGCGCCAAGATCGAACTCGCCAACAGCGTTTCGATCCCCAGCACCTTCGAGCTCGAAGTGCCGCAGAAGGGACGGACCTATCGTGCCAAGCTGAGCTGGCGCGACGACGAGGCGATCGGCGTCGAGTTCATGGACGAGGACGCCGCGCCGCGCGACGTCGCGCGACCGAAACTGGAGCGCCTCGAACGCGAGAACCGCACGCTGCGCGCAACCGTCGCCCAGCTCACAAAACGGCTCGAGGACCTCGGGCAGGCGGTCGACTGACCGGCACGGTCGCGCGGGTCACTCGACGAGGCGCCCTTCGGCGAGGGTGACGCGGCGGTCCATACGACGGGCGAGGTCGATGTTGTGGGTCGCGACCAGCGCGGCGAGGCCGGTGGCGCGCACCAGCGTGTCGAGCGCGCCGAAGACGTGATCCGCCGTTTTCGGGTCGAGGTTGCCGGTCGGCTCGTCGGCGAGGAGCACGCCGGGGCCGTTCGCCACGGCCCGGGCGATGGCGACGCGCTGCTTCTCGCCGCCGGACAGCTCGGGCGGGCGGTGCTTCGCGCGGTTGGCGAGGCCGAGATAGTCGAGCAGCTCGACCGCCCGCGCGCGCGCTTCCGTGCGGCGCAGGCCGGCGATCATCTGCGGCAGCATCACGTTCTCCAGCGCGGTGAACTCCGGCAGGAGATGGTGGAATTGGTACACGAAGCCGATCTCGGAGCGGCGCAGGGCGGTCAGCCCGGCATCGTTGAGGCCACGCGTCGGGCGTTCGCGGATCGATACCTCGCCGGCGTCGGGATGTTCAAGCAGGCCGGCGATGTGGAGCAGGGTCGACTTGCCCGCGCCCGAGGGTGCGGTAAGGGCGACGCTCTGCCCGCGAAACATCGCGAAGTCGACCCCGCACAGGATGCGCAACGGCTCGCCGGCCTGGTTGTAGGTGCGCTCGACGCCTTGAAGCGACAGGGAGGGCGCGCTCATTCGTAGCGCAACGCCTCGATCGGATCGAGCCGCGCCGCCCGCCACGACGGGTACAGCGTCGCGCCGATCGAGATGACCAGGGTCGCCGCGACGATCACCGCGACGTCATGAAAGTCGACCTCGCTCGGCAGCTTCGACAGGTAGTAAAGCTCGGCCGGGAACAGGTTGAGGTGCAGGGCGCTGTTGAGGAAGGCGCGGAAGTGCTCGGCGTTGAGCGCGATGAGCAGGCCGAGCGCGACGCCCGACAGGGTGCCGAACACGCTGATGGATGTGCCGGCGATGAGGAACACCCGCATGATCGCGCCGCGCGTCGCGCCGACCGTCCGCAGGATGGCGATGGCCGACCCCTTGTCTTTCACCAGCATGATGAGGCCGGACACGATGTTGAGCGCGGCGACGAGCACCACCATGCCGACGATGATGAAGACCACGTTGCGCTCGACCTGGATGGCGTCGAAGAAGGTGCGGTTGGTTTCGCGCCAGTCGGTCATGATGAAGGGCTGGCGGGCGCTGAGGTCGATCGCCCCGCGCACCTCGTCGATCGCGTCGGGGTGGCTGAGGAACAGCTCGATCAACGACACCTCGCCGTCCTTGTCGAAAAAGGCCTGAGCCTCGCCGAGCGGCAGGAAGACGTAGGTCGAATCGAAGATCGACATGCCGACCTGGAACACGGCGCGGACGGGGTAGCTTTTGCGTCGCGGCGCCACGCCCATCGGGGTCTGTGCGCCCTTGGCGATGAGCAGGGTTATGGTGTCGCCGACCCTCACGCCCAGCGTGTCGGCGAGGCGCTGGCCGATGGCGACCCCCTCGCCGGCGTCGAAGCCATCGAGCGTGCCGCTCTTCACGTGGCCGGCGATGCCCGGCAGTTGCTTCATGTCGCGCTCGGCGACGCCGCGCACGAAACCGCCGGTCTGGTTGAACACGGAGGAGAAGCTCGCCGCGCCCTCGATCAGCGGGACAGCCATGGCGACGCCCGGCACGCGGCGCAGGCTCGCGGCCACCTCGTCGTAGTTGCGCAGGTTGGCGTCGGCCGCCTGGACGAAGACGTGGCCGTTCAGCCCGACGAGCTTGTCGAAGAGATCCTTGTGAAAGCCGTTGAAGACCGACATCACCACGATCAGCGCGGTGACGCCGAGCGCGATGCCGAGGAACGAGATGATCGCGATGACGGACACCGAACCGGACGCGCGGCGAGCGCGCAGGTAGCGCAGTGCGATCATCCACTCGAACGATGCGAAGGGCAGGGTCCGTCCGGGCGAGCGGGGTGGGGTAGGTTCACGCATCGCGCGACGCGCGCCTCCTTTGCATTGACCGTCGCTCTATACGCTGCCGAGTGCGGTCGCAATGAGGCTCGCGGGCCTGCCGGTTCCCCGATGGACTCCAAACCGTTGAGTACCCACGCAGTTGACGTTCGCTTGGCTCGGCGGGCACGCGGTGCCTGTTTCACCTCGGACCAGCACGCCGTGACGGCAGCGCCGGGAAACGCCTCAGCTTTCCGCGTCGCCCCTTGGGACCTTCATGGTGGTCGGACGCAGCAGGAACATCGGTACGTGATCGCCCATGCCGAGCACGGGGCGATCATCGTCGCGCGCACCTCGGCCCGCCGCCTGACCAGAGCGCGGCTCTTCGCGCCGGCTAGCGCCGACCGCAGACCTATCCTTAGATGCAACCGCCCTGGCCGTGGTGGCCCTGGGCGAGTCGCCCCGACCTACTGCCCCCTGCCCGGAAGCCCTTTGCCCCGAAGCCCTCTGCTCCACGACGCCTTTTTCCGAGGCGTCACGGGTCACGCCTGGTGCCGCGACCGCATCATCGACGGCGGGACTGTTGATGCGCGGCCGGCGTCGCTCAAAGGAAGGCTGGCGTGCGCCGCGGCGAAGCTCACCGCCAGCCGTCGCCTGATCCGAGCCTTGCTCTTCGAGCGGCAACGCGTCGAGCGTCAGGCCGTCCGCCCAATCGACCTTGCGCGCGATCACCTTTTCGATCTCGGCGAGGTATTTGGTGTCGTGACGCGTGACGATGGAGAAGGCCGTGCCCTTGCGCCCGGCTCGCCCGGTGCGCCCGATGCGGTGGACGTAGTCCTCGGCGTGGGTCGGGACGTCGAAGTTGAACACGTGGCTGACGTCGGGGATGTCGAGTCCGCGCGCGGCGACGTCGGAGCAGACGAGCAGATCGACCTGTCCCGTCTTGAAGGCGTCGAGCGACAGCATGCGCGCGCGCTGGTCCATGTCGCCGTGAAGGGCACCGGCGGAAAAGCCATGCTTCTCAAGCGATTTGTGAAGAAGGGCGACGTCGCGCTTGCGATTGCAGAAGATGATCGCGTTCTTGAACCCATCGGCGCCGCGAATGAGGCGGCGCAGCGTTTCGCGCTTGGCCGGGCCGCCATGAGAGGCGATGAGACCCTGGGTGATGGTGGCGGCGGTGGTCGCCGCGCGCGCCACCTCGACGCGCACCGGGTTGGACAGGAACTGCTCGGTGAGCCGGGTGATCTCCGGCGGCATGGTTGCGGAGAAGAACAGCGTCTGCCGGGTGAAGGGCACGAGCTTGCAGATGCGCTCGATGTCGGGGATGAAGCCCATGTCGAGCATGCGGTCGGCCTCGTCGATGACGAGGATCTCGATGC
>CAXTFM010000131.1:0-10331 GCA_964243435.1 uncultured Beijerinckiaceae bacterium | reverse complement strand
ACGGCTCGACCTTCTCCAAGAACGACATGGCGATGGCCGCCGGCCTCGCCACGCTGGAGGTGATCGAGCGCGAAGGCCTCGTCGCCAACGCCGCCGCCAAGGGCGAGCGGCTGATGGCGGCGTTCCGCGAGATGGCCGAGCGCTACGAGTTCGTGAAGACGGTGCGCGGCAAGGGACTGATGATCGGGCTGGAGTTCGGCACCCCGCGCTCGCTCAAGCTCAAGGCGGCGTGGTCGCTGCTGGAAACGGCGAATGCCGGCCTGTTCAGCCAGATCATCACCATCCCGATCTTCAAGGACCACAAGATCGTGGTGCAGGTCGCCGGCCACGGGATGAACGTCATCAAGCTGCTGCCGCCGCTCACCATCACGGACACGGACTGCGACTGGATCGAGGGTTCGTTCGAGGACGTGATCGCCGACGCCCACAAGGTGCCGGGCGCGGTGTGGACGCTGGGCAAGACGCTCGCCGGCCACGCGATGAAGGCGCGGGCGGGCGTCTAGAAGCGGAAGCGGTACCACACGGCGCCGAACGGGCCGGCCTCGCGCACCGTGTTGCGGCCGAAGGCGGTGTACTGGCCGCCGAGTTGCACCGACCAGCGCGGCGTCACGTCGAAGACGAGGCTCGCCAGCACCTTGTCGTAGCTTTGGCTGGGGATGGACGCCCCGGCGGCGGGCGCGGCGCTGAAGAAGTCCTGCGCGAGCAGGAGCAGGCGCGGGATCGGCCGGATGCCGAAGGCAAGGTCGAGGCGCGTTTCCGTCGGGAACGGGTCGGCGCGCACGCGGGGTCCGAGCGCAACGTCGACGAAGGCCGGCAGGCCGAACAGCGCGAAGGCGTGCGCCGCCATCACCCTGGCGTCGACCGCGAGGTTGCGGGCGCCGCCGACCGCGAGCTGCGCCGTGCGGTCGCCCGGTGCGAGCGGCGGCTGGACCAGCACCTGCACGGACACGACCTGCGAGGGGCCGGTCGCGAGGGCGACCCGCCCGCCGATCGCGCTCGCGTCCGAGCCGGTGACGGTGTTGTCGGCGACGCCGCTCGCACGCGCCAGCGTCGGCGCAACGACCAGGGTGAAGGAGGGGGCGACGCCGTACTCCAGGTAGCCGCTCAGCACGTATTTGCGGTAGGCCGGCGCCGGCGCGGCGTTGCCGCTGCGGTCGAAGCGGCGCGTGCCCTCGGTGAAGCCGGCGCCGGCGATGAATTGCCCATACCCTTGGGCAAGCAGGTAGGCACCGGCCCGCGCGGGACGCGTGCCGCCGCAACACAGGGTGCCCCATGCGGCAAAGCCGCAAAGGATCAGCGAACGCAGCCTTCTTGCGGTGAGGTGCAGCACGGGTGTGAACGCAACGGATGGTCGTCCGCGATCAGCTCACGTGTTTTTCCATCGGTGTAGCGACCACCGGTTGTGCCATCGAAGAAAGCGCGCCCGTGTCGCGCTGGACACAGACCCGCGGTCCTGCCGGCGGACGTGGCGTGGCCGCCCTTCTCACATCAGCCGGGCCGGTGCGCCGGCCGGCGGCGACAGCGGCGCCCGGCTCGCGTGAGCCGCTACGACGCCCGCGCGATCAAGGCCAGCGCTGCGACAAGGATCACGACGAGGGTCGAAAGGATGCCGCCACCGCGGCCCACGTACTGCTGCGGCGAGTTCTTGGGCGCGAGCATGCCGACGGGGTGCAGCAGGCGCGACACCACCAGCACCAAGCCGAGGCCGTGGATCAGCGTATGACTCGCGCCGGAGGCTTCGAGCAGGCCCATGAGCAGCAGGGCGAAGGGAACGTACTGCGCGAAGTTGCCCTGCGCCCCGATCCGCCGCGACAGGGCGTCGCCGCCGCTTCCTTGCAGCGTGTCGGTCTGCATCCGCCCGGCGACGACCCACCCCGACAGGCCGACGAAGATGAGCGCGAGGACGCCCGCGTAGAGGGATGTGATGGCCGGAAAGAACACGGGGAACGCTCCTTGATGGGGTTCGGCGTCGCGTCGTTTCACAAACGCGAGGCGGTGAGGTAGCAGCCGCGGCGACCGGCGGCGACGGCCTTGGCCTCGTAGCGCGTCGCCGTCCAATGCGGCCAAGGGGTCTGCCAATCACGGGCACGCTGCGCTTCCCAGCGGAAGTGCGGCGAGCGCAGCAGGCGTGACAGCGTCCACCCGCAATAGTCGTCAATGTCGGTTGCGAAGCGCAGTTCCGCGCCGCGGCGCATCGCGCGGGCCAACCGATCCAGCATGACGTCGGAAATGAAGCGGCGCTTGCGCTGGCGCCGCTTCGGCCAGGGATCGGGGTAGAAGAGGAAGACGCGCCCGAGGCATGCCGGGGGCAGGGCGTCCACCACCTCGCCGGCGTCGCCCTGGTGCAGGCGGACGTTGTCGAGGTCGGCCGCGGCGATTCCGGCGAGCGCGCGCGCCATGCCGTTGAGGAAGGGCTCGCAGCCGATGAAGCCCACCTCGCGGTGCCGGGTCGCGGCGGCGACGAGGTGCTCGCCGCTGCCGAAGCCGATCTCCAGCCACAGTTCGGCGCGGGGTGACGGGAACAGCGCCGCCGGGTCGATCGGCGTCCGCGGATCGACGTCGAGGTGCGGGAGCAGGGTGCGGACCAGCGCGCGCTGCGCGGCGGCGAGCGACTTGCCGCTGCGCCGCCCGTGCAGGGCCGAGCGGCCGGTGGCGCCGCCCTCGATCATGCGCGGAAACGGTGCTGCGAGGCCGCCGCGCCGGCTTTCAAGCCGCCGCGGCGGCGTCCTTGAGCCTGTCGACGAGGTCGGTCTTCTCCCAGGAGAAGCCGCCGTCGCCATCGGGCGTGCGGCCGAAATGGCCGTAGGCGGAGGTGCGGGCGTAGATGGGACGGTTGAGCTGCAGGTGCTCGCGGATGCCGCGCGGCGACAGCCGCATGATGCGCCCGAGCACGGCTTCGAGCTTTTCCTCGGGCACGGTGCCGGTGCCGTGGGTGTCGACGTAGATCGACAGGGGCTCGGCGACGCCGATCGCGTAGCTGAGCTGGATGGTGCAGCGCGTGGCCAGGCCGGCGGCGACGACGTTCTTGGCGAGGTAGCGGGCGACGTAGGCGGCGGACCGGTCCACCTTCGTCGGGTCCTTGCCGGAAAAGGCGCCGCCGCCGTGCGGGGCCGCGCCGCCGTAGGTGTCGACGATGATCTTGCGCCCCGTCAGCCCGCAGTCGCCGTCCGGCCCGCCGATCACGAACTTGCCCGTGGGATTGACGTGCCACACGGTGGCGTCCGACACCCAGCCGGCCGGCAGCGCCTTGCGGATGAACGGCTCGACGATGCGGCGCACGTCGGCCGAGGACAGCTCCTCGTCGACGTGCTGGGTGGACAGCACGATCTGGGTGACGCCGACCGGCACCCCGTTCTCGTAGCGCACGGTGACCTGGCTCTTGGCGTCGGGGCCGAGCTTGGCCGCGTCGCCATCGCCGTTCTTGCGGGCGCGGGCGAGGTCTTCCAGGATCTTGTGGGCGTAGTAGATCGGCGCCGGCATCAGCTCGGGCGTTTCGCGGCAGGCGTAGCCGAACATGATGCCCTGGTCGCCGGCCCCCTCGTCCTTGTTGCCGGCGGAGTCGACGCCCTGCGCGATGTCGGCGGACTGGGCGTGGAGCAGCACCTCGATCTTCGCGGTCTCCCAATGGAAGCCGTCCTGCTCGTAGCCGATGTCCTTGATGGCGGTGCGGGCGACCTCGGCGATGCGGGTCGGATCGATGGCGGGGCCGCGCACCTCGCCGGCGATCACCACGCGGTTGGTGGTGGCCAGCGTTTCGCAGGCGACGCGGATCGCGTAGGGGTCGAGGCCGGCCTTGGCGCCCTCGCGGAAGAACAGGTCCACGACCTCGTCGGAGATGCGGTCGCACACCTTGTCGGGATGACCCTCGGATACGGATTCGCTGGTGAAAAGGAAGTTGGCGCGCGCCACGAAACGTCTCCCGTCTTAGCCTTGGCAGGCTTAAGCGGAGGGTTGGGGCAAGGCAAGCCCGCGCTGGGCGACGCGGGGCGTAACCTCGCGCCCCGCGCCGGCGTAGGGCCAAGGAATGCGCCACGAAGCCGGCGCGCCGCCGGCGCGTGGCGTGGCGGCATGACCATGGCGCCGACCCTGCCGGAGGAGGACCCATGAAGCGGCTCGCATGCGTGCTGGCGGTCGCAGCCGTGGTGCGTCCCGCGCCGGCGGGCGCCGCCGAGGGCGACGGCATGATCACGGCGCGCAGCCCCGTCGCGGTGCCGGCGCTGATCGACCGCGTCGAAGCGTTCGTCACGGCGCACGGCGCCGCGGTTGTCGCCCGCATCGACCACGCCGCCGCCGGCGCCAAGGTCGGGCTGCCGCTGCGGCCGACCACGCTGCTCGTCTTCGGCAACCCGAGGATCGGGACACCGCTGATGCAATGCGACCAGCGCGCCGGGATCGAGCTGCCGTTGAAGGCGCTCGCCTGGCAGGATGCGGCGGGGCAGGCGTGGCTCGGTGTGACCGACCCCGCCGCCTTCGCCACGCGCTACCGGCTCGGGCCGGGATGCGACGCGGCGGTGACGGCGGCGGCGAGCGCGATGCACGCCCTCGTCGAGGCCGCGACCAAGCCGTGAACCCAGATCGGCCGTGAACCCAGATCGGCCCCGGGCCCGACGCCGGCGGGGGCGGCGGCGCACCCGCTTGACCCTCGCCGTGCCGTCCGCTAGGGCGCGCCATGTCCGCCGCCGCATTCCATGCCCCGAGGCTCGACGCGGGCCTCGCCGTCCTCGCCGCCGAAACGGACGTCATCCTGTGCGACGTGTGGGGCGTGATCCACAACGGCGTCGCCCACCACGCGAGCGCGGTGGACGCGCTGCGCCGGTTCCGCCACGGAGGCGGCACGGTAATTCTCGTCACCAACGCGCCGGTGCCGGCCGAGCGGGTGCGGGCGCGCCTCGACAGCCTCGGCGTCGGGCGCGACGCGTATGACGCCGTGGCCACGGCCGGCGACGTCGCCGCGGCGCTGATCGTGGCCGCCGGCTGCCCGCCGGTGTTCACCATCGGGCCGGCGCACGACGTCGCGATCTATGCCGAGGCCGGACGCATCGGGCCGCGCACCCCGCCCCGCGCCGGCATCGCCGAGGCGGCGATGGCGGTGTGCCTCGGCCTCGACGGGGTGCGGGCGCTGCCGGCGGACTATGACGACGACCTCGCCCGGCTCAAGGCGCGCGGCCTCGACCTCGTTTGCGCCAATCCCGACATCGTGGTGGAGGTCGGCGACGACCTCGTCTGGTGCGCCGGCGCCATCGCCGCGCGCTACGCGGCGATGGGCGGCACGGTGATCCAGGCGGGCAAGCCGTTCCCCGCCATCTACGAGCGCGCGCTGGCCCTGGCGGCGGCGGTGCGGGGACCGGTGACGGCGCGGCGCGTCCTGGCGATCGGCGACGCCGTCGCGACCGACCTCGCGGGCGCCGCGCGGCAGGGCGTCGCCGCCCTGTTCATCACCGCCGGCATCCATCGCGCCGAACTGCACGGCGCCGACGGCGCCCTCGACGCGGCGGCGCTGACGCGGCTGCTCGCGGACGCGGGCGCCACGCCCGGCGCGGCGCTGCCCCGGCTCAGCTGGGACCACGCGGCGTCCTAGGCGGCGGCCGCCGCGGCCGCGAACACCGCGTCGATCTTGGCCTTCAGCGTCGCCGCGTTGAACGGCTTGACGATGTAGTGGCTCACGCCCGCACGGCGCGCGGCGACGACGTTGTCGGTCTTCGACTCCGCGGTCACCATGATGAAGGGCACCTCGGCCGAGGCACCGTCCTCGCGCACCTTCTGCAGCAGCTGGAAGCCGGTCATCGGCTCCATGTTCCAGTCGGAGATGATGAGGCTGTAGCGCTTGGACCTGATCTTCGCCATCGCGGCTTCGCCGCTGGCGGCGTCGTCGACGTTCTCGAAGCCGATCTGCTTCAGCAGGTTGCGGATGATGCGGACCATGGTGTGGTAATCGTCGACCACGAGGATGGGCATGCTGTAATCAATCATGGCAACTCGAACTCCACGCGCCGGCCTCCGCGCCCGCTCGTGCGGCCACGTCGTGCAGCCACATCGTGCTGCCGCGTCGCCGTGCGTGCCGGTGCTGGCCTCACCGATCGACCGATAAAGGCGCATGCGGCTTGCAAATCCCTTAAACGCCGGTTCCCGGGCTGCGGGACGGGCGCACCCCGCGCTGCTTGACGGCCTGCGCGCATCGCGGCAGGACTTCGCGGCACCCCGGCCGGGGCGCACCATCCCTCGCATCTGGCACCCAGCGTTTGGCCGATCCCGCTTCCCCCCGGCGTTTCACCCTGGCGGTCGATCCGGCCCGCCCGCCGGAGGGCCTGGAGCGGGCCGTCTACGCCATCGGCAACTTCGACGGGCTGCACCGCGGCCACAAGGCGGTGCTGCGTCGCGCCCAGGCCATCGCCGCCGCGCGCGGCCTGCCGGCGGCGGTGCTCACCTTCGAGCCGCACCCGAGCGACTACTTCGTCGGCGCCGGCACCATCTTCCGCCTGACCCCGCAGGACATCAAGGCGCGCACCATCGCCGAGCTCGGCATGGACGGCATGGTGGTGCTGACCTTCGACGACGGCCTCGCCAACCTGACGGCGGAGGAGTTCGTCGGCCGCATCCTGGTGGACCGCCTCGCCGCCGCCGCCGTTGTCGCCGGCTACGACTTCCATTTCGGCAAGATGCGCGGCGGCACGCCGGCCTTCCTGCGCGCCGCCGGCGCGGCCCACGGCTTCGCGGTCGCCATCATCGAGCGGATCGCGACGGACGAGGCCGGCACGCTGGAGGCGGCGTCCTCGACGGCGACCCGCGCCGCACTCGCGGAGGGCGACGTCGCGCGGGCGGCGCAGCTCCTCGGCCACCCCTTCACCATCTCCGGCATCGTGGGCCCGGGCCAGCGGCTCGGCCGCACGCTCGGCTATCCCACCGCGAACCTCCAGGCCGACCCGAGCTGCCGGCTGCGCCACGGCATCTACGCGGTGCGCGCCACCGTCGACGGCACCACCCACCCCGGCGTCGCGAGCTGGGGCCGCCGCCCCACCGTCGACAACGGGGCGCCGCTGCTCGAAACCTTCCTGTTCGACTTCAGCGGCGACCTTTACGGCCGCCGCATGGACGTCAGCTTCGTGGCCTGGCTGCGCGGGGAGGAGAAGTTCGACAGCCTCGACCTCCTCAAGGTGCAGATGGCGGTCGACGCGGCGGAGGCCCGCGCGCTGCTCGTTGCCCCCGCGGCCTCCTCGCGGGCCGGCTGACGGCGTGAACGGGCGCGGTGCCGGGACCGGCGCAGGGAGACCACGGTGATGGACGAGGACGCGGCACCCCGGAGCGCGACGGTTCACGAGATCGGGCAGCCGCTCGACACGCTGTCGCTGCACGAGATCGCCAACCGCATCGCGCTGCTGCGCGCCGAGATCGCGCGGCTCGACGCGGCCGCCGCGCGCAAGCGGCAGGCCCTCGACGCCGCCGGCTCCGTGTTCGGCGGCCGGGCGGACTGACGGGCGCGCCGCCGCCCTTGCAGCGCAAGCGGATGATCTGGCGCCGCGCCGAGCTTTGCTGTTAACCTCCGCTGCGAGTTGCCGCGCGGCGTCCGCGCGGCGGCGTTATGTTTGTGTCAGCTTCCGTAAAGTGTTCGCGTGCAGAGTGTCATGATCAGCAACCATTCCGTCCACACCAACTCGGTTTCGTTCGGCGAACGGCTGGCGGCGTCGGCCACCTTCGACCTGCTCTTCCGCGACGGCATGGCGTTGGTGGAGGAAACCGCCGCCTACCTCGATGGCGCCGGGCGCGACGAGTCGCGCGCCCTGCCGCGCATCGCCGCCCTGGCCTACGCCTCCGAAAGCATGCGCCTCACCACGCGGCTGATGCAGATCGCCTCCTGGCTGCTGCTGCAGCGCGCGGTGAACGAGGGGGAAATGTCGCAAGGCGACGCGGCGAGCGACAAGAGCCGCAGCCGCAGCGCGTGGCACGCGCAGGCCGCCAGGTCGATGGCCGACGGCCTGCCCGAGACCCTGGTCGAACTGGTGGGGAAGTCGCTCCACCTCCAGGAGCGCGTGCAGCGCCTCGACGCCGCCCTGAGCGAGCCGGCGGGGCAGGCGGGGGTGGCCGAGCGCGCCCATCCTCTGGAACTGCAGCGCGCCCTGCTGCGCGACGCCTTCCCCGGTTGAGCGACACGTCCGGCGCCGGTCAGATCCCCGCCGCGCCGCCGTCCGAGCGCGGGTCGTGGCCGGCCTCGATGCGCCCGTCGCGGCGGCGCACCAGCGCGCCGGCATGGCCGAGGTGGTCGGAATACGCGTCGGTGACGTTGAGCTCGTGGCCGGCGCGCCGCAGCGCGGCGAGCAGGGCGTCGTCGAAGCGCGGCTCCACGCTGAGCGCGGCGGTGTCCGTGCCCCACGTCTTGCCGAACAGGAAGCGCGGGCGGTCGATCGCGCTCGCCACGCCCTCGCCCATCATCAGGCGCGTGAACAACTGCGCCTGGAACTGCGGCTGCCCGTCGCCGCCCATCGCGCCGTAGGCCACGACCCGGCCGTCGTCGAGGACGGCGAGCGGCGGGTTCAGCGTGTGCGCCGGCCGCCGGCCGGGCTGCAGCGGGTTCACCGCCGCGGGGTCGAGCGAGAACGAGCTGCCGCGGTTCTGCAGCAGCACGCCCGTCGCTGGGAGCACGCAGCCCGAGCCGTATTCCCAGTAGATCGACTGGATGAACGACACGGCGAGGCCGCTGGCGTCCATCGCGCCCATCCACACCGTGTCGCCGCGCGCCGGCTTGATCGGCGGCACAGCCGCCCGCGCCATGTCGACCATGTCGGCCTCGCGTTGCAGCGCGCGCGGGGTCAGGAAGTCGGCGGGGTCATGGGTGAGGCGGTCGAAGTCGGTGCACACGCGGTCGCGGATCGCGAGGGCGCGCTTCGAGGCCTCGATCAGCCCGTGGATGTGGGCGAAGCTTTCGGGCTTGAAGCAACCGGGGTCGGCGGCGCCGAGGCGGGCGAAGATGCCGAGGATGACGAGGCTCGCCAGCCCCTGGGTCGGCGGCGGCGCGTTGAAGTGCGTGCGGGCGCCAAACGCGTCGGCGACGCGCAGCGACAGCGGCGGGCGCCATTGCGCGCGGTAGGCGGCGAGGTCGGCCCGGGTGCCCATCGCGCCGATGCGCTCCATGTCGGCGGCGATCTCGCGCCCGACGTCGCCGCGGTAGAAATCGTCCAGGCCGGCACGGGCGAGCTGGTCCAGCGTCGCCGCGAGCGTCGGCGCGCGGCGCAGCGTGCCCGCCGCGGGGATCGCGCCGTCCACCAGGAAGGCGTCGGCGAAGCCCGGTGCCTCCTTGAGCGCGTCGAACTCGATGGGCACGGTGCGCGCCTCGGAGGCGGACTGGGGGTAGCCGTCGCGGGCGAGCGCGATCGCCCCGTGGAGGATGTCGGTGAGCGGCAGGCGCCCGCCGCCCTGGCGCGCCATCTCCTCCGCGAGGATCCAGCCGCCGACCGTGCCGGGGATGGTGACGGCGGCGTGCGGCCCGCGCGCCGGGATGCGGTGGTAGCCGAGCTGGCCGTAATATTCCCGCGTCGCCCCCGTGCCGGCCGGCCCGGCCGCCTCGATGCAGCGCACCCGGCCGCGCGGCTCGTGGATCAGCCAGAAGCCGTCGCCGCCGATCGCGTTCATGTGCGGGTACACCACGGCGATCGTCGCCGCCATGCCGACCATCGCCTCCAGCGCGTTGGCCCCCTCGGCGAGGAGGGCGCGGCCGGTTTCGGCGGCGGCCGTGTGGGGTGCCGCCACCGCCGCGCGGTCGAAGAACAGGCTTTCCATAGGCATGCTCACCCCGCGCCCGTCACTTCACGAAGACGTAGATGTCGACCTGGAGGTTGGGGTCGTCCGAGGTGGTGAGTTCGGTGAGGTATTCCTCGATGTAGGGGCTGTCGACCTGCATGCCCTTGGCGTCGAGGAAGGCGGTGATGACGTCGTAGGTCGAGTCGATGTCGTCGTAGGCGCCGCGGTGCTGGAACTTGATGGCCTTGCCCGACGGTGACACCGCCGCGACGATCCCACCGCCGAGGTCGGCCTTTTCCGGCTTCTGCGCGACGGGAACCCCGGCCTGGAACTTGAAGCCCTTGTCGTCCGGCTCGCTGAAGATGGTGATGGGGTGGCCGGTCGGCTTGAGGCCGGCCTTGTCCATCGCCGCCTTCACCGTGTCGAGCGACGCCTTGATCGACTTGAAGGCCTCGTCATAGGTCGACTGGCCCTTGAGGATCACCACCGGGCGCGCGGGAACCTCGACGTTCTCGGTCGTCGCGTTGTCGGGGATGCCCGGCGAGCCGTTGCGCTCGATCTCGTTGTTCTGCGGCTTGCCTCCGGGGGCGAGCGGCGTGCCT
>CAXTFM010000130.1:6686-10359 GCA_964243435.1 uncultured Beijerinckiaceae bacterium | reverse complement strand
TCGCCCAGCCCGTGGCGCCGACCCCCGACGCCCCGGCTGCCCTGATCGCGACGCCGCTGCCCCCCGCGCCGATGGCACCGGTGCCGGCCGCGAACGCCACGCCGACGCCCGCCACGGCGACGCCCTCCGCCGTCGCGCCCGCCGCCGTGGCGCCCGCCGCCGCGCCGACCTCGCCGACGATCGACATCGTCAACAACGCCGCCCCCACCGAAGGGCCGGCGGCGAAGGGGGGCGTGAGCCCCGCCGTGCTGCGCGCGGAAATCATGCTCGACCGCGTCCACGCCTCGCCGGGCGTGATCGACGGCAAGGACGGCACCAACTTCGCCCACGCCCTCGCCGCCTTCGAGGCGGAGCGCCACCTCGGGCCGGCCAAGGCGCTGGGCAAGGAGGCGTGGGACGCCCTTCTCGCCGAAAGCGGCGGCCCCGTGCTCAAGACCTACGTGCTGACCGACGCCGACGTCGCCGGCCCCTTCTACCCCGACCTGCCGAAAGACTATGCCGAACTCGCCAAGCTGCCCACCATCGGCTACCGCAGCCCGTCGCAGAAGATCGGCGCCAAGTTCCACATGGGCGAGGACCTGCTCGGCGCCTTGAACCCGGGTCGCGACCTCGGCCGCGCCGGCACCACGGTCGTCGTCGCCGACCTTTCCGGCACCAAGGCGATCCGCGGCAAGGTGAACCGCATCATCGTCGACAAGGCGAAGTCCCAGGTGCGCGGCTACGACGCCAAGGGCGCGGTGCTCGTCGCCGTGCCGGCGACCATCGGCAGCGAGGAGCTGCCCTCGCCGTCCGGGACCTACAAGGTGCGCGGGGTCGCCTACAACCCGGTCTATTATTACGACCCCAAGAACTTCCTCCAGGGCAACAACAAGGGCAAGCTCAAGCTGCCGCCCGGCCCCAACAACCCGGTCGGCGCCGTGTTCATCGCGCTGACCAAGCCGACCTACGGCCTTCACGGCACCCCCGACCCCTCCGCCATCGACAAGACCGCGTCGCACGGCTGCGTGCGGATGACCAACTGGGACGCCGACGTGCTCGCCCACCTCGTCAGGCCGGGGGTCGTGGTGACCTTCGCGAACTGAGGGCGACGCGCCGGCCTGGGAAGCCCGCGGCCCCCGCGCTGCCGTCGCGGGGAAGCGTCACGTCGGGCGATACCCGGCGGCGGCGCCTGTCAGGCGACGACCGCCGCCCCGCGCGCCGCCGCCACGAAGCGGGCGATGAGGTCCGCGTCCTTGACACCCGGGCTCGCCTCGACGCCGGACGACACGTCGACGCCGTGGGCGCCGCTGGCGCGCATCGCCGCGCCGACATTGCCCGGGCGCAGCCCGCCGGCGAGCAGCCAGGGACGTTGCGGGGCGTGGTCCTTCAACAGGGTCCAGTCGAAGCTGCCGCCGTGACCGCCGGGGCGGTCGGCGCCGGCGGGCGGGCGGGCGTCGAACAGCAGGGCGTCGCAGGCGCCCTCGAAGCGCGCGGCCCGCCGCAGGTCGTCGGGGCCGGCGATGGCGAGGGCGCGCATCACCGGCACCCCGAAGCGCGCGCGCACCGCGCCGACGCGCTCCGGCGTTTCCCCGCCGTGGAGCTGGAGCATGTCGGGGGCGACCGCCGCGACCACCGCGGCGAGCGCGGCGTCGTCGGCGTCGACGGTCAGCGCGACGATCCGCGCGCGGCCGTCCACGCGGGCGGCGAGCGTGCGTGCGGCGTCAAGCGACAGGTTGCGGGGGCTCGGCGCGAAGAACACGAAGCCGACCATGTCGGCGCCGGCGTCGAGGGCGGCGTCCAACGTCGCCGGCTCGCGCAGCCCGCAGATCTTGACCAGCGTGTCGGTCATGCCGCGCCCGGGCGGGCCGCCGTCAGGACCGGATGGGAGCGAGGGCGCGCCCGGGCACTTGGCCGGACATCGGCGCAGCCATGGCGGCGACCACCGGGGGTGCCTCGCGCAGGCGCCGGGCTTCGTCGCGCCAGCGCTCGGCCTCGTCCTGCGCCAGCCGCGCCCGGCGTCGGTTGCGGCCCTGCCGCATCCAGCTCGCGACGCCGCCAAGGAAGGTGCCGACGATGAGCGCCAGGAACAGCAGGACGAAGAGCGGCGCGGTGATCGCCGCGGCGGAGGTGGCGGGATCGACGAAAGGATCGAAGGAGACGGTGACCACCTGCCGGTTGGCGATGGCAAGCGCCACGAGCACCACCGCGACCGGCAGGGCGATGAGGAGCTTGAAAAGTCTGGCCACGGCGACCTCGCTGCGCGGAAAGGAGGTTAACCCAGATAGCCTTCGTTGAGGCGCTCGCGCATTTCCTTGCCCGTCTTGAAGAAGGGCACGGCCTTTTCCTCGACGTCGACATGGACGCCGGTGCGCGGGTTGCGCCCGATGCGGGCGTCGCGCCGCTTCACCGAGAATGCACCGAAGCCGCGCAGCTCCACCCGGTCGCCGCGCGCCAGCGCCTGGGCGATCTCGTCGAGGATGGCGTTCACGATCTTCTCGATGTCGCGCAGGTAAAGGTGCGGGTTGCGGTCCGCGATGCGCTGAACCAGTTCCGACTTGATCATCGCAAAACAACTTCCATGCCGGACCGGCAGGTTGGGTTAGACCAACGAAACGAACGAGGTAGAACCGCAGCGGTTCCCTCAGTGGACGCCCCAAACGGAGACGAGGCCGTTGAACAGCCGCGCGTCCGCGAGCTGGGCGGAGGACTCGATCATGCCGGCGAGCGTGTCGAGGCCGAACAGTTCCGCGACCCCCGCCGCGCCGCTGAACAGCTTGAAGCCGGCGAAGCTGGAGCGCGCGGACCAGTCGAGCACGGGCAGGCTTTTCGACACGCCGCGACCGTCCTGGAGGTAGCGCAGCGCGTCGCGCTCCTCGCCGAGCGCGTCGACGAGGTGGAGGCCGATGCCCTGCCGTCCAGTGAAAACCCGGCCGTCGTCCACGGCGGCGAGGCCCTGGTCGTCGAGCTTGCGCCGGCTCTTCACGAGGTCCTTGAACCAGTCGTAGCTGTCAACCACCAGCGCGTCGATCGCCGCCTTGGCCTCCGGGCTCGTCGGTTCGAAGCCGTTGGGCGACGCCTTGAGCGGCGACGACTTGATGGTCTCGACCTTGACCCCGACCTTGTCGAGCGCCCCCGACACGTTGGGGAACTGGAACAGCACGCCGATGGAGCCGACGAGGGAGTTGCCCTGCGCGACGATGTGGTCGGTGCCGATGGCGGCGATGTAGGCGCCGGACGCGGCGAGGGTGCCGACCACGGCGACCGTCGGTTTCCTGTCCGACAGGCGGCGCAGGGCGTCGTAGACCCGCTCCGAGCCGGTGGTCGTGCCGCCGGGGCTGTCGATCATCACCAGTGCGGCGGTGGCGTTGGACTTCGCCACGTCGTCGATCAGCTTGATCGTGTCGCGGTCGCCGGTGATGAGGCCGCCGATGCGCAACCGCGCGACGTGCGGGACCAGGGCGGCGGCGCCGCCACGCCCGCCGGTCACCCGCCAGCCCACGGCGAGCACCGCGGCGGCCACCGCCACGAAGGCGAAGGCGCGCCAGGACGCCAGCCGCCGCTGGGCGCGGCGCCGGTCGACGAGCTGGGCCGGGGTCAAAGGTGCCATGGACTGCAGGGGTCGCCGCTGAGTGGAAAACGCCGGCAAACCCTAGAACCGGCTCACGACCATGGCAAGAACGGGGGCAAGAACGGG
>CAXTFM010000130.1:0-6586 GCA_964243435.1 uncultured Beijerinckiaceae bacterium | reverse complement strand
CCGGCAAACCCTAGAACCGGCTCACGACCATGGCAAGAACGGGGGCAAGAACGGGCCGCAGCCGAAACGGCCGCGGCTGGGATGGCGCGGCAGCGCGCGACCGCCGGACGCAGCGGCCGGGCACGCAACAAAAAAGCCCCGCCGAAGCGGGGCCTTTCCTGTGCCGGTCGGCGACCTCAGTAGCCGTAGCCGTAGACACCGCCGCCACCGTAGGGGTAGCCGTATCCGTAGCCGTAGCCCGGGTAGCCGTAGCCATAACCGTAGCCGCCGTAGGGGTAGCCGTAGTACCCGCCCGCGAGGCCACCGGCGAGGAGGCCGGCACCGAGGCCGACGCCGAAGCCGCCGAAGCCGCGGCCGTAACCACGCCCGCCGTAGAAGCCGCCGCGGCCGAAACCGCCGCGACCGAAGCCGCCGCCACCAAAGCCGCCACGGCCGAAGCCGCGCGCGTCGGCCGACGTGGTCGTCGCCGCGATCGTCGCTCCAAGCGTCAGCGCGGCCACGCCGGCCACCAAGCTCTTCTTCAGGACACCACTCATGATTTTCTCCTTGTTCCCGACATCAACGCCGTACCGCACGGTTCGATCCCGGGGCGATGGTCGAATGACCCTCGTTCCGGCATATGGGTGCGCGTCGGCATCGTGCAGGGACTTGGTCCATCACAAGACTGCGATGCAGGGCAAAGCGTTTCCAAAAACATCGTGAAGTTTAGCCATGTCCGCATTCATCGTTCGTTCATGTGGAACGCGAGCCCGTTGCGTCGGCTAGTCTTGCGGCATACTGGCAGGCGACCTGCGTCATACTGGCCGCGGTGAGGGAGACGTACTACCATTTGACCGTGCTCCCGTCCCGCCACCGCGTCGCGCCCGCGTCGTCCCTGCCTTCACCCCTGCCGGCGCGCTTCGCCGGCTGGTTCGCGGCGCGGGGCTGGGCGCCGCGCGCCCACCAGCTCGACCTGCTCGCCGCCGCCGAGGCCGGGGAGGACGCGCTGCTGATCGCGCCCACGGGGGCCGGCAAGACGCTCGCCGGCTTCCTGCCGAGCCTCGTCGAGCTGGCGCAGCCGAAGAACCGCGCCCGCCTCCACACCCTCTACATCTCGCCGCTGAAGGCGCTCGCCGTCGACGTCGAGCGCAACCTCCGCGTCCCCGCGCAGGAGCTGCGCCTCGGCCTGCGCATCGAAACGCGCACCGGCGACACCTCCGTCGCCAAGCGCAAGCGCCAGCGCGTCAACCCGCCCGACATCCTGCTCACCACCCCCGAGCAGCTCGCCCTGCTGCTGGCGGGCCCCGACGCCGCGCACCTTTTCGCCGACCTGCGCCGGGTGGTGTTCGACGAGCTGCACGCCATCGCGGCGACGAAGCGCGGCGACCTCCTCGCCCTCGGCCTCGCCCGGCTGCGCGTCCTCAGCCCCGCGCTGCGCGCCACCGGGCTCAGCGCCACGGTGCGCGACCCGGCCGAGCTGCAGCGCTGGCTCGTGCCGCAGCGCGGCGGCGCCGAGGAGGCGCGCCTCATCCTGGCGCCGCCGGGCGCCAAGGCGCAGCTTTCCATCCTCGACACGGAAGCGCGCATGCCGTGGTCCGGGCACTCGACCCGCCACGCCCTCGCCGACGTCTACGCCATGGTGCGCCGCGCCGGGATGACGCTGATCTTCGTCAACACGCGCTCGGCGGCGGAATTCATCTTCCAGGCGCTGTGGAGCCTCAACGAGGACGGGCTGGCGATCGCGCTGCACCACGGCTCGCTCGACGCCGGGCAGCGCCGCCGCGTCGAGGAGGCGATGGCGGCGGGGCGCCTCAAGGCGGTGGTGTGCACCTCGACGCTGGACCTCGGCATCGACTGGGGCGACGTCGACCTCGTCGTCAACATCGGCGCGCCCAAGGGGGCGAGCCGCCTCATGCAGCGCATCGGGCGCGCCAACCACCGCCTCGACGACCCGTCCGTCGCCGTGCTGGTGCCTTCCAACCGCTTCGAGGTGCTGGAATGCCGCGCGGCGGTGGACGCGGCCAACGAGGGCGCGCAGGACACGGCGGTGGCGCGCGCCGGGGCGCTCGACGTGCTGTGCCAGCACATCCTCGGCATGGCCTGCGCCGGGCCGTTCCACGCCGACGACCTCCACGCCGAGGTGACCTCCGCCGAACCCTATGCCGGCGTCGACCGCCGCACCTTCGAGCGCGCGCTCGCCTTCGTGGCCCATGGCGGCTACGCGCTCGCCGGCTACGAGCGCTTCGCCAAGATCAAGCCGGTCGCGGGCGAGGACGGGCGCGAGGGCTGGTGGCGCGTCGCCAACGGACGGGTGGCGCAAAACTACCGCATGAACGTCGGCACCATCGTGGAAGCCACGGTGATGAAGGTGCGCCTGGTGCGCGGCAAGGCGGCGCGCGCCGAGAACGGCGTCTACACCGGGCCGCTCAGCCGCGGCGGCCGCGTGCTCGGCGAACTGGAAGAAGGCTTCCTCGAGTCGCTGGCGCCGGGCGACACCTTCCTGTTCGGCGGCGAGATCCTGGCCTTCCAGGGCATCGCCGAGAACGAGGCGCTGGTGTCGCGCTCGCGTTCCGACACGCCGCGCGTGCCCTCCTACGCCGGCGGCAAGTTCCCGCTCTCCACCTACCTCGCGGGACGGGTGCGCGACCTCCTCGCCGACCCCGGCCACTGGGGCACCATGCCGATGCAGGTGGCGGAATGGCTGGAACTGCAGCGCGAGCGCTCCGCCCTGCCGCCGCCGGGCGACCTGCTGGTCGAAACCTTCCCCCGCGCCGGGCGGCACTACCTCGTGTGCTACCCCTTCGAGGGGCGCCTCGCCCACCAGACGCTCGGCATGCTGCTGACGCGGCGCATGGAGCGCGCCTTCCTCAAGCCGCTCGGCTTCGTCGCCAACGACTACGCGATGGCGGTGTGGCTCAAGGCCGACATCGGGGCGCGCGCGACGAAGGGGCTAGTGTCGCTGGACGACCTCTTCGCCGAGGACATGCTCGGCGACGACCTGGAGGAATGGCTCCAGGAGTCGCACCTGATGAAGCGCACCTTCCGCCAGAACGCGATCATTTCCGGCCTCATCGAGCGCAACTTCATCGGCAAGGAGAAGAACGCGCGCCAGCTCACCATCTCGACCGACCTCGTCTACGACGTGCTCCGCCGCCACGAGCCGGACCACATCCTGCTGGAGGCCGCGCGCAAGGACGCCTCCACCGGCCTCCTCGACATCGTGCGCCTCGCCGCCATGCTGACGCGCATCCGCGGGCGCATCCTCCACAAGGACCTTCCCCGCATCTCGCCGCTCGCCGTGCCGATCATCCTGGAGGTCGGCCGCGAGAAGATCGACGGTCAGGGCCGCGAGGACATCCTCGCCGAGGCGGAGGCCGAGCTGGTGCGCGAGGCGACCGGCCGGGACTGACGAACGGCGGTGAGAACCGGTCGCCCCCGTCCCGTGTTGCGCCACGACAGGGCGGAGGGTTCGCGATGTCGCTGGTCGGGGTGCGCGCCATGGTGTTCGACGTGTTCGGCACCGTGGTCGATTGGCGGAACGGGGTGGCGCGCGAGGCCGCCCCCTTCCTCGACCGGCACGGGGCGGTGGGCGCCGACCCCGCCGCCTTCGCCGACGCGTGGCGACGGCGCTACCAGCCGGCGATGGAGGAGGTGCGCAGCGGCCGTCGCGCCTACACCCGCCTCGACGTGCTCCACCGCGAGAACCTCGCCGCCGTGCTCCCCGCCTTCGGCATCGACCCGAGCGGCGTGCCCGCCGCCGACCTCGACGCGCTGACGCTGGCCTGGCACCGCCTCGACCCCTGGCCGGACGTGGTGGCCGGGCTGACCGCGCTCAAGGCGCGCACCATCATCGCGCCGCTGTCCAACGGCAACATCGTGCTGATGCTGGACATGGCGAAGCGCGCGGGCCTGCCGTGGGACGCGATCCTCGGCGCGGAGGTGTCGCAGGCCTACAAGCCGACGCCCGCCGCCTACCTGCGCACGGCGGAGGTGCTCGCGATGGCGCCGAGCGAGGTGTGCCTCGTCGCCGCCCACAACAACGACCTTGCCGCCGCCCGCGCCTGCGGACTGAAGACCGCCTTCGTGCCGCGCCCGACCGAGCACGGGCCGGGGCAGACGGGCGACCTCGAACCGGCGCAGGATTGGGACGCCGTCGCCGCCGACTTCATCGACCTCGCCGCGCGCTGCCCGATGCCGGACCGCGCGTGATCGCAAGGCGGCGTCGGCGCGCAGCGTTTGCCGAGCGCCTTATATCCTCGGCATATCACGGCAGCGGTGCCGATCTATTGGGCAAGTGATCGAGGCGCGGCCACCTTCGTTGCAACAGCGAAGGGTATTTGCCATGAGGGTCTTTCATTTCACTTGCGTTGCGGTGCTGCTCGGCACCGTCGGCGCGTCCGCCGCCACCATCCGCGCCCATGCCGGCTTCAACCCCGGCGCCCAGGTCGACGTCGCCTATCTCGGCTCGGTGCCGGTCGGCTACCCCGGGCACGGCGGGGCGAGCCCCGATGGCGGCTTCACGGGCAAGGGCACGTCGGCGGGTGGACCGGTCGGCGGCTTCGCCGACCGCAACTGAGCGGCAGGCCGCCTCGTCGCGCGCCGTCCCCGCGCCGCGCGCTGCGGCCCGTCCACGGGCACGCCGACGAGTTCGCGGCAGGCGTCCACCGTCCTCGCCAGGTGACTGATCGAGCCGAGCGCGTGCCGGCCGCGCGGCGTCGGCTCCAAGCCGATGGCGTCGAAGCACGCCGCCGCATCCAACTCGTGCAGCACGTCGACGACGGCGTGGTCGAGGCTCCGCACGCTCATGCCTGCTGCGGCACAGGCAAGGTGCCGGCATGGAAGCGCCCGAGGAACGATGCCAGGCGCGGGTTGCGCGGCTTGAGGATCACCTCCGCCGGTGGGCCGTATTCCGCCATCACCCCGTCCTGCATGAAGCCGACCGCTGTCGACACGTCGGCGGCGAAGCCCATCTCGTGGGTGACGAGCACCATGGTCATGCCGTCGGCGGCGAGGCGGCGCACCACCGCCAGCACCTCGCCGACGAGTTCGGGGTCGAGCGCCGAGGTGACCTCGTCGAACAGCATCACGTCCGGCGCCATGGCGAGCGCGCGGGCGATGGCGACACGCTGCTTCTGCCCGCCCGAAAGCTGGCCAGGGAAGGCCGCCGCCTTGTCGGCGAGCCCGACCTTGGCGAGGAGGTCGCGGGCGAGGTCCGCCGCCTCGCGCTTGGCCATCCCGCGCACCTGCACCGGCCCTTCCGTGACGTTGGCGAGCACGCTCAGGTGCGGGAACAGGTTGAAGTGCTGGAACACCATGCCGACGTCGCGGCGCAGACCGGCCAGCGCGCCGTCGTTCGGCCGGCCGCGTCCGCCGAAGCTGAAGCGGTGCCGGCCGACGGCGAGCGCGCCGCCCTGCGGCAGCTCCAACAGGTTGAGGCAGCGCAGGAAGGTCGACTTGCCCGAGCCGCTCGCCCCGATCAGCGACACCACCTCGCCGCGTCGCACGGTGAGCGAGATGCCCTTCAGCACGTGAAGCGCGCCGAACGCCTTGTGGATGTCGCGCGCTTCCAGCGTCACCGGCGCGTCGAGGTCGGCGCCTGCGCCGCTCACCGGTGCGCGCCCAGGCGCCGCTCGACGCGGTCGGTCACCAGCGTCAGGGGGAACAGCACGACGAAGTAGGCGAGGGCGACGAGCGTGTAGATTTCCAGCGGCCGGTAGGTCGCGGCGGTGACCACCGTGCCCTGGTAAAGGAGGTCGCCGACCGCCACCACCGAGACCAGCGAGGTGTTCTTGAGCTGGGTGATGGTCTGGTTGATGAAGGAGGGGATCATCACCCGCACCGCCTGGGGCAGGATCAGGCGGCGGAAGATGCGCCCGCGGCGCATGCCGAGCGCGCGCCCCGCTTCCCATTGCCCGACGTCGATGGCCTCGATGCCGCCGCGGAAGATCTCGGCGTAGAAGGCGCCGACGTAGAGCGACAGCGCGATGAAGCAGGCGGTCGACGCCGTCATCTCCACCCCGATCAACACGGGGAAAGCGTAATAGAACCAGATGAGCTGCACCAGCAGCGGCGTGCAGCGGAACACCTCGATGAGGCCGCGCACCGGCCAGGCGAGCCAGGGGCGCGCCAGCGTGCGCGCCACGCCGGCGACGAGGCCGAGCGCGAGCCCTGCCACCACGGTGGTCGCGGTGTAGGCCAGCGTCACGCCGAGCCCGCGCCAGAACAGCGGCGCGTAGGGCTTGAGCGACGCGAAGTCCCAGCTGTACGCCACGATGCTTTCTTGGCCCTAGAACTGCACCTCCGCCGGCACGTCGTCGGGCTTGATGCCGAGCGAGGCGTAACCGTTCAGCACCCATTCCCGGGTGACGCCGAGCGAGCGGTTGTATTCGGCGAAGGCGCTGAGGAAGTTCTTGAAGCGGCGGTCGTCCTCGATGCGCAGCGCCATGCTGGTGGGCAGCGTCAGGACCGGGCGCGGCGTCGCCAGCGTGCCGAGGTTGGGGTTCTTCTTCATCGTCGCGATGGCGAGCACGGCGAGCACCACCTCGCAGTCGGCGCGGCCCGTGGCGACCGCCAGCACCGCCTCGTCGCGCGTCTTGAAGCCGAGGAT
>CAXTFM010000129.1:0-10392 GCA_964243435.1 uncultured Beijerinckiaceae bacterium | reverse complement strand
CCCGCCGGGTCGGCCAGGGCGGCGGCGAGGGGTTCGCCGCGGCGGTTGCGCCAGCCGGCGGGGCCGGCGAAGCGCGGGTCGGGCTCGATCTCGTTCGCTTCCACCGCGAAGCCTTCCGCCGCGCGGCGCGTCAGCGTGGTGAACTCCAGCGCCTTGAAGTACGCCACCAGCGTCCGCCCGTCCGGCGGCTCCAGCCCGAGCTCGTCGAGCGGCACCGCGAGGTCCACGTCGCGCTTCAAGGTGACGAGCTCGCGCGACAGCCTGATGAGCTTGACGGATTCCGGGTCGGTCAGCGTTTCGCGCTTCTTCGGCTGCTTGATCTCGCGGGCGCAGGCGAGCAGCGTGTCGAGGTCGCCGTATTCGTTGATGAGCTGCGCGGCGGTCTTCACGCCGATGCCCTTGGCGCCGGGCACGTTGTCGGTCGGGTCGCCGGCCAGCGCCTGCACGTCGACGACGAGCTCCGGGCCGACGCCGAAATAGTCCACCACCTCGTCGACGCCGATGCGGCGCTCCTCGCGCGAGCCGGCGGCCCCCGCCACGCCCGAGGCCGGGTCGTACATGGCGACCCCCGGCCGGATCAGCTGCATGAGGTCCTTGTCGGCGGAGATGATGAGCACGTCGGCGCCGCGCGCGCGCGCCTGCTCGGCATAGGTGGCGATGAGGTCGTCGGCCTCGTAGCGGTCCTGCTCGATCGGCTTGAGGCCGAAGGCGCGCACGCTGTCGCGCATCAGGGGGAACTGCGGCACCAGGTCGTCCGGCGGCTCGGAGCGGTTGCCCTTGTAGGCGGGGAAGAGTTCGCGCCGGAACGAGTTCTCCGACTTGTCGAAGATGATGGCGAGGTGGGTCGGCACGATGCCGGCAGCGCCCTCGCGCACGAACTGGAACAGCTTGGTGCAGAACAGACGCACCGCCCCCGTCGGCAGGCGGTCGGAACGGTAGTTGTACTTCGCGTCCTGGCGGATCGACTGGAAGTAGGCGCGGAACACGAAGGAGGAGCCGTCCACCAGGAAGACGTGGTCGCCGGGGCCGACGGGTCGGGCGGCGGCGTGCGGAGCGGTGGCGGCTGACGAGGTCATGGCGCGAGCATAGCCCGTCGCGGGCGCCGCGCCCACCCGCGCGTCACCGGTGAATGCGAACCACCGCGCGGCGCGGGCATTGGTCGCCGGGAGCCTGGGATGACGCTGCTGCGTGGTGGATGCTTCTGCGGCCGCGTGCGCTACGAGGTGCGTGCGCCGCCCTTCAACGCCACGCTTTGCCATTGCGCGGACTGCCGGCGCATCGCGGGCGCGCCACTCGTGGCGTGGTTCAGCGTGCATCCCCGCGCCTTCGCCTTCGTCACGGCGCAACCGCGCCGGCTCGCGTCGAGTCCGGGCGTGGCGCGGACCTTCTGCGACACATGCGGCACGGCGCTCACCTATGCCCGCGCCGACCTTCCCGACGAGATCGACGTCACCACATCAAGCCTCGACGAGCCGGACCGCGTGCCCCCGCGCGACCAGACGTGGTTCGCCGACCGGGTCCGGTGGACCGATGGGGCCGCCGGCCTGCCCGCCCATGGCGGCAAGCGGCCGCCGGGAGAACGCGATGAGCCTTGAGCCGATCTTCGACACGGTTCTGTCCCGCCACAACCTCACCCGCGCTCTCGCCGGCGCACGCGGGCGCCCGGCCGACTTCCTGCTGGAGCGCGCCGTCGACGACCTCGTCGACCGTCTCGCCACCGTGCAGCGCGATTTCCACGACGTCGCCGACCTCGGCACGCCGACGGCGGCGCTCGCCGCCGCCCTCGCCCGCCACCATCCCGGCGCCAGCGTCCTCCGCATCGCGGCGCAGCGCGAAGCGCGCGCGCCCGGCGTCGGCCTCGTGGTCGGCGACGCCGAGCGCCTGCCGCTCGCGCCCGGACGCTTCGACCTCGTCGCCTCGGCGCTCGCGCTGCACGGCGCCAACGACCTGCCGGGCGCGCTGGTGCAGGCGCGCCGCGCGCTGAAGCCGGACGGCCTGTTCCTCGCCTGCCTGCCGGGCGGCCGCACGCTGCACGAGTTGCGCGCGGTGCTGACGGAGGCGGAGGTTGCGCTGAGCGGTGGCGCCAGCCCCCGCGTCTACCCCTTCGCCGACGTGCGCGACATGGGCGGGCTGATGCAGCGCGCCGGCTTCGCCCTGCCGGTCGCCGACAGCGAACAGGTCGTCGTGCGCTACCCCGACCTCCACGCCCTGATGGCGGACCTGCGCGCGATGGGCGCCGCCAACGCCCTCACCGCCCGCAGCCGGTTGCCGACGTCCCGTGCCCTGTTCGCCGCCGCGGCGCGCTCGTACGCCGCGCGCTACGCCGATGCCGACGGGCGCATCCGCGCCACCTTCGAGTTCGTGTCCGTGTCCGGCTGGGCGCCGCACGAAAGCCAGCAGGCGCCGGCGCGCCGCGGCTCGGGCCGGGTCAGCCTGGCGCAGGCGCTCGGCGACCATGCGGGCCGGCTCGGGGCTTCGGACTGAGCGCCGGTGCCGCAAAGAAACGCTGCGGAAACGCGCCTACAAAGCAACACCGGCAAACTTTCGGCGTTTTCACCGGCGACAAGGTTTGCGTCGTAAAGGTTTACGGCGCGCACGCGTTGCGCACCCCGACCCTGCTGATAAGTATCCAACCGTTGAAGCGTGGCAGGGGCTGCGTCATGGCCGGCGTGTTTGACTTGAAGAAGGGCGCCTTCGACAGTTCGGAGGCGCAGCGTTTGTACCAGGCCTACGACATCGCGCTGCAAGGGCTGCGCGCGTCGCACGACGTCGATCAGGCGGTGGTGCAGCGCCTCGCCCGCTCCATCGTCAAGGTCGCGCGCACCGAGCCGGACTGCCTCAAGGACGACGGCACCATCGATCCCGCGCGCTTGGCCCAGCGCGCGATCCTGCGCATGCTCCAGATCAGCGCCCCGTCCGGCGGCGCCAAGCCGGCCAACGACGACGCCCAGGCGGCCGAGCGCGCGTCGCGCTGGAATCGCAAGCCGGCCGGCGAGGGCGAGGCGCCCGCGGGCGTCAACGGTACCTCCAAGATCATGCTGCGCTTGTTCGACCGCACCATCTTCGCCAAGCTCTAGCGGTCAGGCCGACGCGTGGACGCCGCCGCCGCCGGGACGCTCCGTCGCGGGCTTGGAGTCGCGCGCGGGGAAGCACGGGTGGCGGGCGACGCGCTTCAACCCGCACATTGCCACCGCGTGGATCTCGGGCGCACGGTCGCGCCGCGACGAGTTGCAGAAGGCGCAGGCCATCGCGAGGTTGTTCGGCGCATCGCTGCCGCCCTCGGCGCGCCGCTGGAGGTGCTCGACGGTCGCCATGCGATGGTCGAAGGCGAGCTGGCAGGCGAGCGAACGCTGCGCCGGCATGTCCCAGGCGGCGCGCAGCCTGGTCTCCCGGCGCCGCTCGGAGGGCAGCCAGGTTTCACAGCCGCAATAGATGCACAGGTCCTTCTGCGCGGCCGACAGCCACGCCAGCCGGGCGGGCGCCGCGCCTTCCCGCGTCATGCGACGGCTCGCCGGCCCGGCAACGCGATGTCGCCGCGCCGCGCCGGACAATGAAGCGCATGGATCGGATCGAGCACGTCGTCCCGCATTACCCGTCGCCGGCCGCGAGGCGGGCGGACCTCGTCGTCCATCTCGTCGGCCTCATCCTGGCATGCGTCGGCGGCGCTGTCATCGTGCCGCTCGCGTCGGCTCGCGGCGGCGCCGCGCTGGCGGCGGTGGCGATCTATGCCGTCGCCCTGGTGCTCATGCTGAGCGTCTCGCTGGCCTACAACGTCGCCACCGGCGCGCGCCGCGCGCTGCTGCGCCGCCTCGACCATTCCGGCATCTTCCTGATGATCGCCGGCTCCTACACGCCGTTCACCACCCTGGCCCTCCACGGGCGCTGGGCCTGGGGCATGACGGCCGGCGTTTGGTCCCTCACCGCGCTCGGCATCGGCGGCAAGCTGTTCGCGCCGGAGCTGCGCGACGGCTTGTGGGTCGCGCTCTACCTTGCGCTCGGCTGGATCGTCGTGATCGCCATCGGACCGATCGCGCAGGCGCTGTCGCGTCCGGCCTTCGCACTGCTCATCGGCGGGGGCGTGGTGTACAGCCTCGGCGTGCCGTTCCACCTCATGGAGGACCTGCGTTTCTCCCGGTCGATCTGGCACGGCCACGTGGTGGCCGGCGCCGGCGTGCACTGGGCGGCGGTGCTGATCGGCACCGTGCTGCGCGCGTGAAGCGCGGGGCCGCCCGTGCGTGATCTCGTCTTCCGCGCCCTGCGGACGGCGGCTGGTGCCGCGGTCGACCTGGTGTTCCCGCCGACATGCCTCGCCTGCCGGGCGGCGACGGCGGCACCCGGCGCCCTGTGCCCGGCCTGCTGGTCCGCCCTCCGCCTCATCGAGCGCCCGTTCTGCGAGCGGCTCGGGACGCCCTTCGCCGCGGACCTCGGCGCGGAGGGCCTGCTGTCGCCCGAGGCGATCGCCAACCCGCCGGTCTACGCCCGCGCCCGCGCGGTGGCGCATTTCGACGACGGCCCGGCGCGCCGCCTCGTTCATCGCCTCAAATACGGTGACCGCCTGGAACTGGCCGCGGCGATGGGCGCCTGGATGGCGCGCGCCGGCGACGAGTTGCTGACGCAGGCCGACCTGCTCGTGCCCGTGCCGCTTCATCGCCGCCGCCTCGCCGCGCGGCGCTACAACCAGTCGGCGCTCCTCGCCGGGATCGTGTCGCGGCGCTGCGGCGTGCCGGTGGCGCCCGGCGCCCTGCTGCGGGACAGGCCGACGCCGCCCCAGGTCGGCCTCACGCGCACCCAGCGCGCCGGCAACGTCCAGGGCGCCTTCCGCGTGCCGGACCGCGGCGCCGTCGAGGGGCGCGCGGTGGTGCTCGTCGACGACGTGCTCACCTCGGGCGCCACGGTGAACGCCGCGGCCCGCGCCTTGCTGCGCGGCGGCGCCCGGCGCATCGACGTCCTCGTCTTCGCCCGGGTGGTGACCGGCTGGTGAGTGCGCGCCGCACATCGCCCTTGCGGTCGGGTTCGGGGTGACAAGCGGCGGCGGGGTCGCCATATCTGCAGCGGAGGACGCGAGATGATGTCGCAAGATGTCGTGATCTATACGACCATGTTCTGCCCCTATTGCCACAGCGCGAAGGCCCTGCTGTCCAAGAAGGGCGCCGCCTTCCGGGAGGTGAAGGTGGACGGCGACCGCGCCGCCCGCCGCGCGATGAGCGAGCGCGCCGGTGGGCGTTCCAGCGTGCCGCAGATCTTCATCGGCGACCGTCACGTCGGCGGGTGCGACGACCTTTACGCCCTCGACGGGGCCGGCAAGCTCGACCCGATGCTGACGGCCGCCGCCGGCTGATTGGCCCCGATGATCCGTTACGCACTTGCCTGCGACGTGGGCCACGAGTTCGAGTCCTGGTTCGGCAGCGGCGCCGCCTTCGACGAGCTGTCGCGGCGTGACTTGGTCGCGTGCCCGGACTGCGGGTCGACCAGGGTGGTGAAGGCCATCATGGCCCCCGCCGTCGTCACGCCGCAGCCGGCGCCGGCCGCGGTGGGCGTCGCCCTGCTCGACGAGCGCCGCAGGGAGTTGCGCAAGCTGGCCAGGGCCCTGCGCGACAAGATCGTGGCCGAAACGCAGGACGTCGGCACGCGCTTCCCCGACGAAGCGCGGCGCATGCACGGCGGCGAGGTCCCCCATCGCGAGATCCGCGGCCAGGCGACGGTCGACGAGGCGCGGTCCCTTCTGGAGGAGGGCGTGATGATCCTGCCGCTGCCAAGCGTGCCCGACGACCTCAACTGAACGGAACCGCGGGCGTGGACGAGGCTTTGACGTCATGCCCGGCTGGGGGCGGATCACGGTTCGGGACGACGGTTTCTTGACGGCACGGGAGGGATCGGCACATTTGTCGCGAAATCCATCGGCCGACCTCAAGCGTGCGGGGTGGACTGTGTGGGAAGCCGGGGGTCGATTACTTGCCTAAACTCCTCATCGACCCGGACCGGCGGGTCCTGCGGCCCCGCCTGGAAGACCGGTTGGCCGATGAAGCGCGCTTCATCCGGAGTTGGATCGACAATCCCGTACTCACCGGCGCCGTGTCCCCGTCCGGCCGCTTCCTCGCCCGCATGATGGCACGCGCGGTCGATCCCGACGGGACCGGGCCCGTCGTCGAACTCGGTCCGGGAACCGGGCCGATCACCCAGGCGCTGCTGTCGCGCGGCGTCGACCCGCTCAGGTTGCTGCTCGTCGAATATGACGGGGCGTTCTGCCGCCTGCTGCGCAAGCGCTTCCCCGGCGTGCAGGTCGTGCAGGCCGATGCCTACAACCTGCGCCAAAGCCTGAAGGGCGTGCTGACGGCGCCGGCCGCGTCGATCGTGTCCAGCCTCCCGCTGCTCAACAAGCCGGACGCGCAGCGCTTGGCGCTCGTCGACGATGCCTTCTCGCTGATGATGCCGGGCGGCTCGTTCGTGCAGTTCACCTACGGCATGAACTCCCCCGTCCCGCACACCGCCGCGCTCGACTACGACGCGGAGGTGTCGCCGCCGGTGTGGCTCAACCTGCCGCCCGCCCGCGTCTGGATCTATCGCCGCAAGCCGGCCACCGAGCCGCGCGAGGCGACCTGCCGCGATGCCGTCCCGCTCGGCCGCGGCGCGATGGTGACCGGCGCGTTCCGCCCGGCCAAGTTCCGCCCGGTCGAGTTCCAGTCTCCCAAGAATCTGTCCCACGAGGTCCTGTCCCCCAGGCGCCGTCCGGTGGGTGCCGGACGGAACGACCTCCGGCACTCGGCCGGCACCGCCCCGCTCGGCGAGTGAGGGGGCGGTGCCGCTCCCGCAGGTGCCGCCGCGCGACCGGGTGATCGTCGCGCTCGACGTGGCGAGCGTCGGCGAGGCGGAGGAGCTTGTCGCTGCGCTCGGTGACGATGTCGGCTTCTACAAGATCGGGCTCGAACTGGCCTTTTGCGGCGGCCTCGCCCTCACCGAGCGCCTGGTCGGCCAGGGCAAGAAGGTGTTCCTCGACCTCAAGCTGCACGACATCCCGGCGACGGTCGAGCGCGCCGCCGCCCAGGTCGCGCGCCTCGGCGCCACCTTTCTCACGGTGCATGCCTTCCCCCAGACCATGGCGGCGGCGCAGGCCGGGGTCGCCGGCAGCGGCCTCGGCGTCCTCGGCGTCACCGTGCTGACGTCCTACGACGACGACGACCTCGCCGCGGCGGGCTACGGCGTCGGCGTGCGCGACCTCGTCGCCCGGCGCGCCGACCAGGCGGTCGCGCTCGGGCTGACCGGGCTGATCCTTTCCGCCATGGAGGTCGGGGCGATGCGCCGGCGCGTCGGCGGCGAACTCGTCCTGGTGACGCCCGGCATCCGTCCGCTCGGCGCGGCGCTCGGCGACCAGAAGCGGGTGGTGGCGCCCGCCGCCGCGCTCGCCGCCGGCGCCGACCACCTCGTGATCGGCCGGCCGGTCACCCGCGCGCCCGACCCGCGCGCCGCCGTTCGCGCGATCTTCGCGTCGATCGCCGCCACCTGACGGCTCAGCCGAGCGGGAGGTCGAAGGCGGCGGCAACGTGTCGTGGCAGCCGCCACGGCGCGCAGAAGACCGCGTCGGCCCGGTAGCTCAGCCCCGCTTCGCGGCCCTGACGCGCGATGAAGACGCGCGCCGCCCGTGCCATGCGGTGGCGCTTCGCCGGCCCGATCGCCAGCGTCGCATCCGCCAGCGCGACGCGCCACTTCACCTCGACGAAGGCGATCGTCGCGCCGCGTCGGGCGACGAGGTCGATCTCGCCGCCCTTGACCCGGTAGCGCCGCGCCAGGATGCGCCAACCGTGCAAACGCAGCCACAGCGCGGCGACGTGCTCGGCGCCGTGCCCGGTGCGGTACGCCCGGCGCCGCCGCGCGACGTCAGCCGACGGCGTTGGCAAGCTCGATCGCCCGCGCGTAGACCTTGCGGCGGGGCTGCCCCGTCGCCGCCGACACCACCGCCGCCGCGTCCTTGACCGACAGGGTTTCGAGCGCCGCGCGCAGCTGTTCGTCGAGAACCTCGCCTTCCAGCGCCGGTTGCTCGTCGGGCGGCGGCCCGACGAGGAGTACGACCTCGCCGCGCAGCGCCTCGCCGGCGGCGAGTTCCGCCGCGAGCGCGGGGAGCGGGCCGCGCTTCACCGTTTCGAACAGCTTGGTCAGTTCGCGCGCGACGGCGGCGTCGCGGGGCCCGAGCACGGCGGCGAGGTCGGCGACCGTTTCGGCCGTGCGCCGGGCCGACTCGAAGAACACCAGCGTGCCGGGCACGGCGGCGAGCGCGGCGATGCGCTGCCGGCGCGCCGCGCTCCTGGTCGGAAGGAAGCCTTCGAAGAAGAAGCGCGCTGTGGGCAGCCCGGCGACGACGAGGCCGGCGAGCACGGCGGAGGGACCGGGTACGCTTGTCACCGCGATGCCGCGCGCCAACGCGTCGCCAACGAGGCGGAAGCCCGGGTCGGAGACCAGCGGCGTCCCGGCGTCGGACACCAGGGCCAGCGCCCGCCCGGCGAGGAGCTTGGCGAGAAGTTGCGGGCGCACCAGGTCGGCATTGTGCTCGTGGTAGGCGAACAGCGGCGTGGTGACGCCGTAATGGGCCAGCAGCGTCTTCGTCACCCGCGTGTCCTCGGCGACGACGAGGTCGGCGGCGGCGAGCGTCGCCAGCGCCCGGAACGACACGTCGCCGAGGTTGCCGATCGGCGTCGCCACCACGTGCAGGCCCGGCGCGATCGGCTCCGCCTCGGCGCTGAGGCCGAAGGCGCTGAAGGTCGGCGCCCGCCCCGACGGGTCGCTCGGCGCGTGGGGTCTGAGTCCGTGGGGCTTGCGCATGGTGGACGCCACCGCATCAGCTTTGGCCGTCCTCCGCAAGTCGTCCTCCGCAAACCGCCCTCCGCACACGACCCATGGCGTCGGGGCGGCGGGATCAGGCGGCGGACAACTCCTTCAAGCCGCGGCGGATCAGGGCCGGCGCCTCGGCGCCCTCGTCCAGCGCCTTGGCGGCGGCGGCGACGGCGGCGGCGGCCTGGGGACGGGCGTAGCCGAGGTTGACCAGCGCCGAGATGGCGTCGTGGACGGCGGGCGGCGTGCCGCGCGCCGGCTCCTCGCCGACGAGTTGCGCCACGGCGGGGTCGACGGCGCCGAACACCGGCATCTTGTCCTTGAGTTCGGCGACGATGCGCGCGGCGAGGCGCGGGCCGACGCCGGGCGCGCGGGCGATGAGGGCGCGGTCGCCGAGCGCGATGGCGCTGGCGAGGTCGCCGACCGAGCCGATGCCGAGGATTGCGAGCGCCACCTTGGAGCCGACGCCCTGGACGTTCTGCAGCAGGCGGAACCAGTCGCGTTCGTCATCCGCGCGGAAGCCGTAGAGCCGGATCGCGTCCTCGCGCACGTGGGTCTCGATGGACAGCGAGGCCGCCTCGCCCGGACGCGGCAGGGCCTGGAGCGTCCGCGACGAGCATTGCACGAGGTAGCCGACGCCGCCGACGTCGAGGACGATGGCGTCGCCGGAATACGAGTCGACGATGCCCCTGAGCTTGCCGATCATCGCGGCGTCGCGCTCAAAGCGCCGCCGCGCGGCGGCGCGCCGCGCGGTGCTGGGCGTGGGTGATCGCGACGGCAAGGGCGTCGGCGGCGTCGGCGGAGGGCAGCTCGCAGCGCGGCAGCAGCACCTTGACCATCATCTGCACCTGCGTCTTCCCCGCCAAGCCGGCACCGGTCACCGTCTTCTTGATGAGGTTGGCGGAATACTCCGCCACGGGGACCTGCGCCAGCGCCGGCACCAGCAGCGCGACGCCGCGCGCGTGGCCGAGCTTCAACGCCGATTGCGGGTCGCGGTTGACGAAGGTTTCCTCGACCGCGGCCTCGTCCGGACGGTGCGTCGCGATCACGGCGGTCAACCCGTCGTGGAGGGCCCGCAGCCGCAGCGCCGTGTCGTCGGCGCCGTCCGAGCGCACGATTCCGCAGGCGACGAAGACGAGCCGCGAGCCGATCGCCTCGATCACGCCCCAGCCCATGTTGCGCAGGCCGGGGTCGATGCCGATGATGCACACGGAGGGGATGGTGGCGGACCGGACGGTGGCGGACGGCGTGGTGGCGGGCGAGGTGATGGCGCAGCTCCGGTGGAACCCGCTCCCGCGCGGGCGGGGTCAGGCCGGCTGCAGCTCCAGCTGGCGCAGCTCGGCGTCCTCGATCTCGTCCGTCCACACCTTGAAGACGTTGAGGGTGTGCGGGCCGAAGGAGGTCGCGAGCGGGATGTCCGTCGCATCGCGCCCGCGCGACACGGTGATGCGCCCGATGCGCGGCATGTTGTGCCGGGCGTCGAAGATGAACCAGCGGTGGTCGAGGTACACCTCGATCCAGGCGTTGTAGTCCATCGGCGCGGGGTCGCGCGGCACGCCGATGTCGCCGAGG
>CAXTFM010000128.1:0-10559 GCA_964243435.1 uncultured Beijerinckiaceae bacterium | reverse complement strand
GCGAGCCCGGTAGGTGGCACGACGGGGGCGTCCGCCGTCGCTGTCGGCCCGCGGGGCGCTGCGCACGGCCGGCGCCCTCGCCGTGGTCGCGGCGGGAGCCGCCTGCCTCGCCGGCCTCATCTGCGCGGCGCGCCTCGTCGTCGACCTCGCCGCCGTCGTGTTCCTCGCCGCGCTGGTATTCCGCCTGATGGTGTCGGCGGCCGGCGTCTCGGAAGCGGGAACGGACGAAGATGCCGCCGAAGCGATCGATGATGCGCGGCTGCCGTCCTACTCCGTCCTCGTGCCGCTGCGCCACGAGGCGGCGATGGTGCCGGGCCTCGTGGCGGCGCTAGGTGCACTCGACTATCCCGCGTCCAAATTGGAGGTCCTGTTCCTCGTCGAGGCCGACGATGGGGCGACGCGCCTCGCGCTGCTCGCCGCGCGGCTGCCCGCCCACATGCGCGTCCTCGTCGTGCCGGACGGCCGGCCCCGGACCAAGCCCCGCGCCCTCAACGCCGGCCTCCTCGTCGCGCGCGGCGCGTTGGTCACCGTCTACGACGCCGAGGACCGGCCGGCGCCGGACCAGCTGCGCCTGGCGGCGGCGCGCTTCGCGCAGGCGCCGCCCGACCTCGCCTGCCTGCAGGCGCGCCTCGCCATCTCGAACCGCGACGGGCTGCTGCCGCGCCTGTTCGCCATCGAGTATGCCGGGCTGTTCGACCTGTACAACGTCGGCGCGACGCGGCTCGGCCTGCCCGTCGCGCTGGGGGGCACCAGCAATCACGTCCGCGCGGCGGCGCTGCGCCGCGTCGGCGGGTGGGACGCCTTCAACGTGACGGAGGATGCCGACCTCGGCCTCCGGCTCGCCCGCTTCGGCTATCGCGTCGGCGACCTGCCCTCGACGACGTGGGAGCGGGCGGAAACCTCGGCGCGCGCGTGGTTCAACCAGCGGCGGCGCTGGACCAAGGGCTGGATGCAGACGGCGCTGGTGCTGGCGCGCGACGGGCGGGCGCTGCGCGACCTCGGCTGGGCACGCGCGGCCGCCGTCGCCCTGATGCTGGTCAACCTCGTCGCCGGGCCGCTGCTGTCGCCGGTCGCCCTCGGCCTCCTCGTCCTCCACCTCGCGCGCTCGGGCCTGCCCCGTCCGGACGGCTTCGTCGAAACTGCGGAAGCGACGCTCGCCGCCACCGTGCTGGTACTCGGCGCCGTCGCGCCGCTGTGGTGCGGTCATGCCGGCCTGCGCGCCCGCGGGCTGCGCGGGCTCGCCGCCTACCTGCCGCTGAGCCTTCCCTACCTGCTGATGATCTCCGCCGCCGCCTGGGGCGGCCTGCTCGACCTCGTGCTGCGGCCGCACCATTGGCGCAAGACGCCGCACACCGCGGCCGCGGCGTCACTCGTTCATCGCCCGAAGCGCCGCCGCGGCGGCGAAGGGCGCCCCGGCGAGAGCGGCGAGGCTCAAGGCGCACAGCACCAGGAACGGCGTCGCGAAGGGCACGGGGTTGTTGAGGCCGGCGGTCGCCGCCGACACGCCGAAGATCAGCACGGGCGCGCTGAGCGGCAGGATCAGCACGGGAAGCAGCAGCCCGCCCTTGCGTAGCCCCACGGTGAGGCCGGCCCCCACCGCGCCGAGCAGGGTGAGCGCCGGCGTGCCGGCGGCGAGCGAAGCGGTGGTCTGCACGAGCGCGCGCGGCTCCATGCCGAGCATCAGCCCGAACACGGGGGCGGCGACGACGAGCGGCACGCCCGTCAGCAGCCAGTGCGCCGCGCATTTGGCGACCACCACCGCCTCCGCCGGCGTCGCGCTCATCAGCAGGAGGTCGAGCGAGCCGTCGTCGCGGTCGGACTGGAACAGCCGGTCGAGGCCGAGCAGCGTCGCGAGCAGCGCGGCGATCCACAGCACCGCCGGGCCGATGCGCGCGAGCAGGTTGAGGTCCGGCCCGACGCCGAAGGGCACCAGCACCACCAGGATCAGGAAGAAGGTGACGCCGAGCGCCGCGCCGCCGCCGATCCGGCGGCCCACGGCGAGGTCGCGCCGGAACAGGGCCCACAATGCCCTCACGCCGGGCGGGAGGCCGTCGGCGTGCCCGCGGCGGCGGCGCCGCGGCGGCCGAGGTCGATGAGGCGGTGGGCGAGGGCGAGGGGCTGGTGCGAGGCGACCAGGATGGCGCCGGCCCCGGCGAGGTGCGCGGCCATCACCGCGCCGAGCGTCGCCTGCGCCTCGTCGTCGAGCGCGATCAGCGGCTCGTCGAGCAGCCAAAGCGGGCGCCGCGCGAGCAGCATGCGCGCCAGCGCCACCCGGCGCTTCTGCCCGGCCGAAAGGACGCCCGCGCGCAGGTCGATCAGGGCGCGCACGCCGAAGGCGGCGAGCGCGTCGGCGACCGCCATCCCGCCCGCGCGCGTGTCGCCGGCAAGCATCGCCGCCCAGAAGGCGAGGTTCTCCCCGACGCTCAGCGCGGGCTTCAGCGCGTCCTCGTAGCCGAGGTAATGCGCGGTCTCGACGCCGCGCACTTCCGCGCTCGCCGCACCAAAGGTGACCGCGCCGCCCACCGGCTTGATGAGCCCCGCGACCGTGCGCAGCAGCGTCGACTTGCCGGCGCCGTTGCGGCCGCCGACCCGCACCATCTCGCCCGGCCCGAGCGCGAAGCTCAAAGCGTCCAGCACGCGCCGCCCGCCGCGCTCGACGCGGAGGTTTGCGACGGAAAGGAGAGGGGAGGCCAAACGAGGGGGAGCCGTTCTTGCATGGGACATTGAACGAAGGCAGGACGTAGCGCGTCCAGCCTTGGTTATCCATATACGCGACAGCCGGCGGCGCGTGCGCAGCCGCCCGCCCGCCCCGTTCTTTCCGCCTTCCGCTCCAGGGATCTTCGCTCATGGCATCACTCGACAGCTTCAAGAGCCGCAAGCAGCTTCAGGTCGGCGACAAGACCTACCAGTACTTCTCCCTCGCCGAGGCCGAGAAGAACGGCCTCGCCGGTATTTCCAAGCTGCCGTTCTCCATGAAGGTGCTGCTCGAGAACCTGCTGCGCTTCGAGGACGGTCGCACGGTCAAGAAGGAGGACATCGAAGCCTGCGCCGCCTGGGTCGACAACAGGGGCCGCGAGGAGACGGAAGTATGCTTCCGCCCGGCGCGCGTGCTGATGCAGGACTTCACCGGCGTGCCCGCGGTCGTCGACCTCGCCGCCATGCGCGACGCGATGACGGCGCTCGGCGGCGACCCGCAGAAGATCAACCCGCTGGTGCCCGTCGACCTCGTGATCGACCACAGCGTGATCGTTGACGCCTTCGGCAGCAACGCCGCCATCAAGACCAATGTCGACCTCGAATATTCCCGCAACGGCGAGCGCTACAAGTTCCTGAAGTGGGGGCAGGACTCGTTCGCGAACTTCCGCGTGGTGCCGCCCGGCACCGGCATCTGCCACCAGGTCAACCTCGAATACCTCGCGCAGACCGTGTGGACCAAGGAGGAGCCGGCCAACGACGACGTCGGCGCGGCTAGTTCGGCCACGATCGAGATGGCCTACCCCGACTCGCTCGTCGGCACGGACTCGCACACCACCATGGTGAACGGCCTCAGCGTCCTCGGCTGGGGCGTCGGCGGCATCGAGGCCGAGGCCTGCATGCTGGGGCAGCCGCTGTCCATGCTGCTGCCGGAGGTGATCGGCTTCCGCCTCACCGGCGAATTGAAGGCCGGCACCACCGCGACCGACCTCGTGCTTACCGTGACGCAGATGCTGCGCAAGAAGGGCGTGGTCGGCAAGTTCGTCGAGTTCTACGGCCCCGGCCTCACCAAGATGACGCTCGCCGACCGTGCCACCATCGGCAACATGGCGCCGGAATACGGCGCGACCTGCGGCTTCTTCCCGATCGACGACGAAACGCTGGCCTACCTCAACATGTCGGCCCGCCAGTCGGACCGCATCGCGCTCGTCGAGGCCTATTCCAAGGCGCAGGGCCTGTTCCGCATGCCGGACACGGCCGAGCCGGTGTTCACCGACATGCTGGAACTCGACCTCGGCACCGTCGTGCCCTCCATGGCCGGCCCCAAGCGGCCGGAAGGACGCATCGCGCTGGAGGCGGTGGGCTCCGGTTTCCAAACCTCGCTCGGTTCCGAGTACAAGAAGACCGTCGATACCGAGGCGCGCTACCCCGTCGAGGGCAAGGGCTTCGACCTCGGCCACGGCGACGTGGTGATCGCGGCGATCACGTCGTGCACCAACACCTCGAACCCGCACGTGCTGATCGGTGCCGGCCTGCTCGCCCGCAAGGCGATCGCCAAGGGCCTCGCCGTGAAGCCCTGGGTGAAGACCTCGCTCGCCCCCGGCAGCCAGGTGGTCGCCGAGTACCTCGCCCAGTCCGGGTTGCAGGAGGACCTGGACAAGCTCGGCTTCAACCTCGTCGGCTTCGGCTGTACCACCTGCATCGGCAATTCCGGCCCGCTGTCGGCGGAAATCTCCAGGACCATCAACGGCAACGGCATCGTGGCGGCGGCCGTGCTTTCGGGCAACCGCAACTTCGAGGGCCGCGTGTCGCCCGACGTGCAGGCGAACTATCTCGCCTCGCCGCCGCTCGTCGTCGCCCACGCCCTCGCCGGCACGGTCAAGAAGGATCTGCAAGGCGAGCCGATCGGGGTCGGGGCGGACGGGCAGGACGTGTACCTCCGCGACATCTGGCCGAGCGCGCAGGAGATCCAGGAGTATATCGACCGGTACGTGACCCGCTCCGTCTTCGCGGCACGCTATGCCGACGTGTTCCACGGCGACGAGCATTGGCGCGGCGTCGACGCCCCAGCCGGTGAAACCTACAGCTGGGACATCGGCTCGACCTATGTGCAGAACCCGCCCTACTTCGCGGGCATGGGCATCGAGCCGGAACCGGTGACGGACATCGTCGACGCGCGCATCCTCGCGCTGTTCGGCGACAAGATCACCACCGACCACATCTCCCCCGCCGGCTCCATCAAGCAGACGTCGCCCGCCGGCTCCTACCTCAGCGAGCACCAGGTCGCGGTGAAGGACTTCAACCAGTACGGCACGCGGCGCGGCAACCACGAGGTGATGATGCGCGGCACCTTCGCCAACATCCGCATCAAGAACTTCATGCGCCAAGCCGACGACGGCTCGGTGCCGGAGGGCGGCATGACCAAGCACTGGCCGGACGGGGCGGAAACGTCGATCTACGACGCCGCCATGGCGTACGAGGCGGAAGGCACGCCGCTCGTCATCCTCGCCGGCGCCGAGTACGGCAACGGCTCGTCGCGTGACTGGGCGGCGAAGGGCACCAAGCTCCTCGGCGTGCGTGCCGTCATCGCCGAGTCGTTCGAGCGCATCCACCGCTCCAACCTCGTCGGCATGGGCGTGCTGCCGCTGACCTTCGAGCCGGGCACGACGTGGTCGACGCTCAAGCTCAAGGGCAACGAGACCATCACCATCAAGGGTTTGAGCGAGGGCCTGCGCCCGCGCCAGAAAATGGAGATGGTGGTGACCTACGACGACGGCCGCAGCGAAACGGTGCCTCTGCTCTGCCGCATCGCAACGCTGGACGAGCTGGAATACTTCAAGAACGGCGGCATCCTCAGCTACGTTCTCCGGCAGCTCGCCAAGGCGGCGTAGCCGCGACACCCTGCGGCGACATCGCCGCGGCAGCTCATCCCACGACGTGAACTTCGAAGGCCCGGGCGTATTCGCCCGGGCCTTTCCGTTTGCTGCGTCGCGCGACTCTCGCGGGCCGTCCCGCACGGAACTCGTCTCGTTCGAAGGTTCTCATGTCGTTGCGCCTGCTCCTCGCCTTCGCTCTTCTCGTCGTCGCCGCATCTGCGGCCGTCGCCCAGATCAAGCCCGAAACATCCGGCGCGCGGTCGTTCAACGAACCGGAACAATCACCCAACCGCAAAGGCTCCTACCTCCCGAACCAGCCGGGCGAGCCCAAGACGGGCCAGTCCGGGGGCAGCATCGCGGGATCCGGCGGCACGGGCACCGCCCGTGGCGCGGCTCAGCCGCGATAGCGGCTCGCGCGGGGCAGGCAGTCGAGCCATCCCGCGCTGCCCCGCGCCCGCGCGGCGAGGCCCGCCGCAAGCCGGCGCTGGAACGGTTCGGGAGCGGCGGCGTCGCGCTCGATCGGGTTCGGCAGCGAGGTCGCGAGCAGCGCCGCCTCGCGGGCGTCGAGGTCGCGGGCGCCGTGGCCGAAGTAATGCTGCGCCGCCGCCTCGATGCCGAACAGCCCGTCGCCCCATTCGGCGACGTTGAGATAAACTTCGAGCGTGTGCGCCTTGCTCCACACGCGGCCGAGCAGCAGCGCGATGCCGATTTCGACGCCCTTGCGCAGCGTCGAGCGTCCCGGCCACAGGAACAGGTTCTTCGCCGTCTGCATGGTGATGGTGGAGGCGCCGCGCGACGGCCCGTCCGCCTCGTCGAGCACCTCCTTCAGCGCATCCCAGTCCACACCGCCGTTGCGGCAGTACCGCGCGTCCTCCGAGGTGACCACGGCGGCGATGGCGGCAGGGGCGATGGCGGCGAGGGGGACGTAGTCGCGCGCGTAGCCGCGCCCGGTGACGAGGCGCCCGAGCATCAGGGTCGACACGGGCGGCGCCACCGAGTCGAGGGTGAACAGCGCCGCGAACGCGACGGCGAGCACGACCACGCCGACGACGAGGCAGCGGAGGACGCTGCCGATGATGCCGGTTCGCTTCGGCCGCATGGTCACCACATGCCGCAAGCCGCCGTGCCGGGCAAGCCGCGGCGCAGGGGCGGGGACGGCGAGGGGCGACTGCGGCAATCTTGACCGTGCCGGTGCGATGGGGCAAGCGGGCACCGGGGAAGATCGGGTTCGAGATGACGCGCGCCACGGAAAGCGACTTCAAGGAGCGGCTCGCCGCCGTGGCCGACGCCACCGAGCGCATGCTGGAGCAGCTCCTTTCCGATGCGGCGCTTCCCGGCGAAACCGCGCGCCCCGCGCGCTTCATGTCGGCAATGCGCTACGCCACGCTCGGCGGCGGGAAGCGGCTGCGTCCCTTCCTGGTCGTGGAGTCGGCGCGGCTCTTCGGCGCCGGCGGCGAGGGCGTGCTGCGCGTCGCTTGCGCGCTTGAAATGATCCACTGCTATTCGCTCGTCCACGACGACCTGCCGGCGATGGACGACGACGACCTGCGCCGCGGCCGCCCGACGACGCACCGCGCCTTCGACGAGGCGACCGCGATCCTCGTCGGCGACGGGCTGCTCACCTACGCCTTCGACGTCACCGCCGACCCCGCGACCCACCCCGACCCGGCGATCCGCGCCGCGCTGGTGCTGCAGCTCGCCCGCCATTCCGGGCACGGCGGCATGGTCGGCGGGCAGATCCTCGACCTCGAGGCCGAGGCCGCTTCCGCGCCCCACGCCGCGCCGGACGTGATCCGCATCCAGTCGATGAAGACCGGCGCGCTGCTGCACTACGCCGTGCTCGCCGGCGCGCTGATGGGCGGGGCGGATGCCGCGGCCACCGCCGCCATGTCGCGTTACGGCCGGGCGATCGGCGCCGCCTTCCAGGTCGCCGACGACATCCTCGACGTGGAGGCCGACGAGCAGGCGCTCGGCAAGAAGACCGGCAAGGACGCCGAGCGCAACAAGGCGACCCTCGTCGCCGCCCTGGGCTTGGAGGCCGCCCGCGCGCGGCGCGACGCCCTCGCGGAGGAGGCGGTCGCCGCCCTCGACGCCGTCGCGCAGGGCAGCCGCGCCGCCGTGCTGAAGGAAGCGGCGCGCTTCGCCGTGTCGCGCACGAGCTGACCGTGCCCACCCCGCCCGGCGACGGCCGTTCTCGCGCCCGCCTCGGACGCGTGTTCCTCGGGCACCCGCGCCTCCTCGCCAGCGTGCTCGCCGCCCTCGTCGTCGGTGCCGTCCTGCCGGGGTGGCAGCAGGCGACGCGCCTGCTCGTCGCCTGGAACGCCGGGACGATGCTCTACCTCGTCTCGACCTTCGTCGTGATGGGTCGCGCGACGCCGCGAACGATCCGCGACCGCGCGGCCGCCACCGACGACGGGCGCTTCGCCGTCCTCGTCCTGGTGTCGATCGCCGGCCTCGCCTCGGTCGGCGCCATCGTCGCGCAACTCAACGTCACCAAGGACCTGCACGGCATCGACAAGGGGCTGCACCTCGGCCTCGCCGCCCTCACCATCGTGAGCGCGTGGGCGTTCCTCCACCTCACCTACGCGCTGCATTACGCGCACGAGTATTTCGACGAGATCGGGGGGCGCGACGGCGCGGAGCTACGGCTTCGCGGCGGGGTGGCGTTCCCCGGAACGGACGAGCCCGATTATTGGGACTTCCTGTACTTCGCCTTCATCATCGGCGTCGCGGCGCAGACCGCCGACGTCTCGATCACCTCGAAGACGATCCGCCGGACCTCGCTGGCGCACTCGGTCCTGGCGTTCTTCTTCAACTCCGCCATCCTGGCGCTCACGATCAACATCGCGGCCGGTCTGATCTGACCCTGGACCGATCCGGGGCTGGGCGTCACGCCTTGCGGAACACCTTGGAGATCCAGGAGCCCTTGTCCTCGCTGGGCGCCAGGCCGCCGTTCTGCAGCAGCGAGTAGGCCTGCTTGTACCAGGTCGAGTCGGGGTAGTTGTGGCCGAGCACGGCGGCGGCGGTCTGCGCCTCCTGCGGCAGGCCGAGCGCCAGGTAGGACTCGGTCAGGCGCTCCAGCGCCTCCTCGGACTGGCGCGTGGTCTGGTACTTGGCGAGCACGTTGCGGAAGCGGTTGATGGCGGCGGTGTACTCGCCGCGACTGAGATAGTAGCGCCCGACCGTCATCTCCTTGCCGGCGAGCTGGTCCTTGGCGATCGCGAGCTTGTAGCGGGCGTCGTTGGCGTATTCCGAGTCGGGATATTTGGTGATCACCGTGGTGAAAGTCTCGACGGCCTTCTCCGCGCGCTCCAGGTCGTGGTTCACGTCCGGGATCTGGTCGTAGTACGACATCGCCTGGAGGTAGGTGATGTAGGGCGAGTCGGGCGAGTTCGGGTACAGGCCGAGATAGCGCTTGGCCGAGCCGATGGCGTCGTCGAACTTGTGGTCCTGGTATTGCGCGTAGGTCGCCATCAGCAGGCCTTTGCGCTGGTATTGCGAGTAGGGGTAGGCCTTCTCCAGCTTGTTGAAGGCCTTCGCCGAGCCCTCGAAGTCGCGCTTCTCCAGGTCGGTCACGCCCTTGCGGTAAAGGTCGTTCGCCGGCGGGTCGGTGATCACCTTGGATTCGTACTTGTCGGGGGCGAACCAGGTCGTCGGGTTGAGGCTGTCGGTCCAGTCGGCGCGGGCGACCGCCGGCGCGGCGACCATCGCCGCCGCCGCCAGGAAGCCGAGTATCGGGCCAAGAATTGGACCACGTACCGGGCCACGTACCGGGCTACATGCCGAGCCACGCACCGAGCCAAGTACCGGACCCGTCAGGCCGGGAAACGGGCGGGGGGCGGCAGGGCGGGGCGCGCTCCGGCGAAGGGCGACGTGATGGGGTGCGAGCGGCATCGGAACTCTCAACGGGAACCCGGCGGGGGACGCGGGCGGCGCGTGGTCGCGACCCCGTATCCGTCCGAAGCCGCGGCGGCATAAATGTGGCGGGGCGGACAGGGACGGTTGATTCGGCCCGCCTGCGGCAGCCACGCCACAGAACGGCGCGATCCGCCTCAAAAATGCACGCGGCCGGCGCCTGTCGGCGCCGGCCGCTGCATCGCGGGAAGCGGGGGCGTCAGCTCGTTTGGCGGCGCAGGAAGGCCGGGATTTCGAGCTGGTCGTCCTCGCTGTGGCGCACGGGGTGCGCCATGCGGCCGTGCTGGTCCAGGGGGACCTGCGCCGGGCGGGCCTGCCCGTGGCCGGACGGGGCGGGGCGCTTGGCGTAGTCGGCGTGGACGGTCGAGGGATGGGCCGGCAAGGGCGCGGCCGGGCGGCTGTGCGACTGCTGCATCGGCACGTGCCCGGCATAGCCGAGCTGCGGCGCGTTCTGGCGCTCGGGCAGCGGGGCACCGGTCTCGTCGCGGCTCATGCCGAAGGCGGCGAGGCGTTCCAGCAGGGTGCGGCGCTTCACGTCGGCCCCGTCGCCCGACGCGTATTGGCTGAGGATCTGCTTCTGCACCGGCATCGGCAGGTCGGTGATCTCGGGCATGGCGCGCGAGGGGCGCACCATCGGCGCTTCCGGCGCCGGAGGGATGTAGGGGCCGACGTCGTAGCGCTCCGGCTCGCGCTGGGGCTGGCGCGGCGGCTCGATGTAGGCGGGGGCCGGCTGCATCATCACCGGCTGGAGCTGCACGCCGCTCGACGCCGGGGCGGGGGCGTAGGCCTGCGGCATGGGAACGTAGGCCTGCGGCGCGGACGGCGCGTGGTGGGTCGGAGCGTGATGCGTCGGCGCGGCCTCGTGGTGCATGGGCATGCCGGGAGCCGGCGCTTCCGGCCGGCGCGGCTCGGACTGGGCGCGCAGCCGCGCCGCCGCGTCGGCGATGCGTGCCTCGGCGGCGGCGATCTCGCGCCCGTCGGCGACCTTGTCGATGCCGGTGGCGACCACCGACACCCGCACGATGCCGTCGAGCGACTCGTCGAAGGTGGCGCCGAGGATGATGTTGGCGTCCT
>CAXTFM010000127.1:0-10576 GCA_964243435.1 uncultured Beijerinckiaceae bacterium | reverse complement strand
CTGACGCGTCAGCTGTAGAATAGGTGATGGCCGTTGGTTCAGTGTATCGCGTCAGCGTGGAGTCGTCCGAGCACCGTCAAATCTCGATCTCCGTTCCAACTTCGACGACCTGCTGGGGTGGGAGACCGAAATGCGCACCGGTGCGCTCGGCGTTGCGTTTCATGAAGGCGAACAGGCCCTCGCGCCAGCTCACCATTCCGGGATTGCTGGGCGACGGGAGGATCGCCTCGTGGCCGACGAAGTAGGTCAGGTCCTCGAGGAAGTCGGCCGGCAGCAGGCCGCTGGTCACGGCGCATTGCAGTCCCTCGGGAATGTTGGCCGTTTGCATGAAGCCGTAGCGCAGCACGACGCGCTCCATTGCCGGGGTGTACTTTGAGATCGCCTTGCGGATGCCGGACGCGACCAGGGTGACCTTGGCCCGCCCGCTCGCCGGGACAATGGGTTCCTCTTCGTAGACCACGGTGATGAGCAGGATGCGCTCGTGCAGGCAGCGGCTGCGCCCGACCATGCGCGCCAGTGCCATCGGGACGCCTTCGGTCGCCGCGCTGAGGAAGGCAGCGGTTCCGGGCAGCGTCACCGGCGGATGAGAGGCGAGGCGGGCCAGGAATACGCCCTCGGGTTGGCGCAGGGTCTCGCGAACGGCCTCGAGCAGGCGGTTGCCCGTCATCCAGGTGAGCATCAGGAAGGAAACCACGCCGGCGAGAAGCAGAGGAAACCAGCCGCCCTCAAGAAGCTTGACGCTGTTGGCGGCGAAGAACACGAGGTCGATGGCGAGAAAGAAGCCGTTGACCGCGACCACGGCGAAAGGGTTGTAGCCCCATCTTACGGCGATCAGCGCGGCCAGCAGCGTCGTGATCGCCATCAGCCCCGAGACGGCGATGCCATAGGCGCCGGCCAGCGCGTCGGACGAGCCGAAGATCAGCACGGCGGCGAGCGTGGCAATGGCGAGCAGCCAGTTTACCGCGGGGACGTAGATCTGCCCGCGCTCCTCCTCGGCCGTGTGCACAACGCGCATCAGCGGGAAGAACCCCAGCTGGATCGACTGCTGGGTGAGCGAGAACACGCCGGAGATGATGGCCTGCGAGGCGATGACCGTGGCGAGTGTCGCCAATCCCACGAGCGGATAATGCAACCAGTCCGGCGCGAGCCGGTAGAACGGGTTCTCGATCGCGTCGGGCTCGGCGATGAGCAGCGCGCCCTGGCCGCAGTAATGGATGAAAAGGGCGGGTAGCACGAGGCCGAACCATGACAAGCGGATCGGGCGGGCACCGAAGTGGCCGAGGTCGGCATACATCGCCTCGCCGCCGGTCAGCGCGAGAAAGGCCGCGCCGAGCATCGCGAAGCTGACGTGCCAGCCCGCATGGACGAGGAAGTCGAGCGCGCGCCATGGATTGAACGCGGCCAGGATCTCCGGCGCGCGCAGGATGCCGGGGATCGCAAGTAGCGCAATGCCCACGAACCAGACCAGCATCACGGGGCCGAACACCCGGCCAATCACCGCCACGCCCTTGCGTTGGACCATAAACAGGGCGATCAGGATCACGATGGTGAGGGGCGCGACGTAGGGCGTGAGCACCGGGGCATCGACCTTCAGGCCCTCGATCGCCGACAGCACGGAGATCGCCGGGGTGATCGCCCCGTCGCCGTAGAGCAGGGCCGCACCGATCAGGCCGACGACGAGCAGCAGCGCCTGCCACGTGCCAGACTTCGCGTGGCGGGCACCCAGCAGCGCCAACATCGCGACGATGCCGCCCTCGCCGCGGTTGTCCGCCCGCAGGATCAGCACCGCGTACTTCAGCGACACGATCAGGATCAGCGCCCACAGGATCAGCGACACGCCGCCGACGGCCGCGGCATGGATGGTTGCGCCGCCCGCGATGGCGGCCTTCACCGCTTCCCTGTAGGCGTAAAGCGGGCTGGTGCCGATATCACCGTACACGACGCCGAGCGCACCCAGCATCAGCGCGGGCACGGTACTGCGGCCATGGGCGCCGGGCTTGCGCGCGACGAGCGCATCGGGAACGGCAATGTTCAAAGCTGCCGCGGGTGAAAGGGCTCTGCTCACGGTCACACTCCATCGGCAGGCGGTACCTTGAAACTCGGCACAGCAAAGCCGATCGGAGGTGAATTTGCTTCTGCCGCTTTCGGCATACGTCCGATACAGACGCTCTCTGGAACGACGTTCCGAGGTCACGCACTGGGCGATGGTGGTCGGCTGGAACACCGAACCGAAAATCTGTTTCGTAGGCTTTGATTGCAAGCCAACAGGCCGACTGACCGGCGATCAAAGGCGCAATGCCGACGACCGGACCTGGCCGAGGGTCGTCCCTTTGCTCATGGGCAGGAAGCACAGGAAGCAGACTTTGCCCGATCACCTGCACCGAAGACCAAGTGATGGGCAGACCGCGCCTACGACGGCCTGTTTCCCTGCTCCTCCTCGAGCCGGCCGATGATGACGGGTGCCACTTGGCGCAGCAGGTCGGCGAAGGCGTCGACCACGCGGTCGCGGCTCTGCGGATTGACGGCCAACACGAATTCTGCGCCCGCGAGGGCGGGAAGCGGCACCTCCGCCGGCAGGAGCGGCACGTCGGGCGGGATCATGCCGACGCCAAAGGCCGACACGCCGAGCCCCGCCAGCACCGCGGCGCGCAGCCCCGTGATGTTGGGCGCCTCGAAGCGCACCGACCAGCGCCGCCCCGCATGCCGCAGCGCGGCGAGGATGATGTCGCGGGGCACGGTGTCGGGCGGGGTCAGCACCAGAGGCACCACGTCGCCCTCGCGCTCGAGCACGTCGGGCTGTCCGACCCAGACCAGCTTCTGCGCGGCGAGGAACTCGCCATCGGTGGCGCCGACCACGCGCTTGGTCAGGACGAGGTCGAGCACGTTGGCCCGCAACTGGGGCAACAGGTCGGCGGAGGTGCCGGTGCCGACGAACAGCTCGAAGCGGGCGTGACGCCGGCGCAGGTGCCCGAGGATCTCGGGCAGCACGGTCATGTTGAAGTCTTCAACCAGTCCGAGGCGCACCGAGCCTTCCAGCGGCGGCTGCGCGAACTGGCGGCGGGCGCGCCCGATCACCTCCAGGAGCTCGCGGGCGTAGCCCAGCATGGCCTCGCCGTCCTTGGTCAGCTCCACCGATGCCGGCCGGCGATGAAAGAGCAGCCGGCCGACGGCCTCCTCCAACCGGCGCACCTGGATGCTGACGGAGGACTGGGCGATGCGCAGGCGCTCTGCGGCACGGGTGAAGTTGCGGCTTTCCGCCACCGCCACGAAGGCGCGCAGCCGTTCCGGCTCCAGGAAATCGATGTCCAGCATGTCGTCCCGCCCGCGACAGATGGCGCACAATCGGATCTGACCAAGCGCCGCTAAACCGTCTCGCTCGGCCTCAGCCGTCACACGAGAGCGGCACGCAACGCAAGTCGTGATCGCTTATAGACGCAGTCGATCGCGCCGATCGACTATTTACATTGGACAACATCTTCGACGGCATTAGAGTGATGCTCTGCAAACAGCGGGCAATCGCGCCGGTGGCCCGGAACGGCCAGCGTGTTCCAAACAGCGGCGGAGGACGTCAAGCAGGCATGGCGAACACCACCGTCGACGTCCACACCCACTTCATCCCGCAATCCTACCTCGACGCCCTCGCCGCCTTTGGCGTTTCGCCGAAGGAGGTCGGCTTCCCGCTCGCGCCCTGGAGCACGCAGGAGCGGCTCGACCTGCAGGACCGCAACGGGATCCAGACCGAGATGATCTCGCTCTCCTCGCCCGGACTGCGCTTCTTTCCGCCGGACAGGGCGGCGACGCTATGCCGTGGCTTCAACGATGAGCTGGCCGAACTCGTCCGCGCGCATCCCCGGCGCTTCGGCGGCTTCACCACCTTGCCCTTGCCTGACGTCGATGCCGCGCTCACCGAGATCGCCCGCAGCCATGACGAGCTCGGCCTCGACGGCATCGTGCTCATGTCGAACTACGACGGGCACTACCCTGGGGACCCGAAGTTCGCCCCCGTGCTCGAGGAGTTGAACCGTCGGCGCGCCGTGGTCTTCGTCCACCCGACGGAGACGGTGGGCAACGCCCATCTCACCTTCGGCTATCCCGCACCCATGGTGGAGTACCCGGCGGAGACCACGCGCACGGTGGTCAACATGCTGGACACGGAAACAATCAGCCGTTTCCCGCAGATACGCTGGATCCTGTCGCACGGCGGCGGGACCTTACCCTTGCTGATCCCGCGCCTGCAGGAACTGTTCCCCTGGAAACGCAAGCTCGATGTCGAGGCGACCCGCAGGAAGGTCGCCGAGCAGGTCGCCTCGCTGTACTTCGACATGGCGATCGTCTGCTACGAGGCGCCGCTGCTGGCGATCAGGGCGTCGCACCCGGCCGACCGGCTGATGATGGGATTCGACCTGCCGTTCTACCCTGCCGACCAGATCGCGGTCGCCAAGGAGAACGTGGCCGCGTTCGACGGCTTCACCGACGTGGAAAAGCGGGCGATCGATTACGGTACCGCCCACGAGCTGTTTCCCCGCGTGGCGCGGGCGAACGCGCGATAGCCCATCGTCCTGCTTCGCGGTGGGCTGGCCCAGCCGCCGCGACACCCATCAGCAACCAGTGCCAGGGTATGCCCAGCGTGTCCGACCGCATGACGCCCATTTCCACACCATGATGGAGCGGCTGGTCGGGCAATTGAACCCCGAGTCATATGCCTTCGTCCATGCCGTGGACGATGACGCCTACGGCGGCCGAACCTAGAACGGCCGCTGGATGCAGCTGAACCCTGGCTGACGAAAGATAGAATGCCCTGGCGAGCTTCGCAGGAAGAACGCCCGAGAAGCTCTGCCACGGGTAAGATCCAGAGCGCGTTTGTCACTCGCGATCCTGCCTCACCATGCTGGGCGATGGCACGATGGATGAGCTTTCCCGGATCGATCGAGTCTGCAGGGCCCTGGAATGATCGAACCGCAAGTGCGTCGCGCTTATGCTGATCCCCAGCCCATACGCGGCCTTCGCCGCCGTAACGTCACTCTCATCGCCGCCAACAGTGTGTACCGGCATTGTACCTTGGACGCCGATGCCGCCACATAGCCAAGTGCTCGCGACACAGATCGGCGTCAAACCTTGGGCCGATCGACACGCAAGGCCAACAGGGGCAGCTTCTCGGCGTCCGCTTGGCAGTCGTTACGCGCCTTTCCGGAAGGCGATGGGCATGTCGATGAACACCTTGTACTGCTGTGTTTTCGGCCGGTCCTGGTCGGCGGGATCGACGTATCTGATGGAACTCTGCCCGAGAAGCGCGCGGGGCAGCACCATGACGCGGATGAAACGGCTCGAACGGTCTGCGGCGGCCTGGGCGAAGACGGGGTCAGGGCCAGCCTCGAACCACGGGCCACCAGGGCCCATCGAGGTCGAATGGCCGTTCACGTCGATGCGGATGGTGCCCTCGATCATGCAGCGAATGCCCGGCCCCCGGTGGACGTGTCGATAGGCGCATCCGCCGGGGGGAAAGGCGACGCTGTCGCCGCGCAGCAGCAGGTCGCCGTCGGGCAGAGTATGAAGCGGCGCCGACAGCAGCTGGCTTGAACGCACACCCTCGGCCGACCACGCCTCGGCCGGACCGGACGTCAGCTCCCACCGCCACAGGTTCACCCCGGCCTCGCCAGCACGAACCCTGGCGGGGTCCTCGCCCTGCCATGCCTCGCCATCGGCGAAAGTGTGTTCCCCGATCGTGACGCCGCCGTGGGTGACGAAAAGCATCCGCGTACCCTTCGGCAACACTGCTTCGACGTCGTCGGCATAGATGTCCTGGAACAAGGTCAGCGTCGGCTGCACGAGCGGCTCCTCACAGCGTCGGGGAGAAAGGGGCGGGAACCAGGATCTTGTTCTCCTGGCTGATCACCAAGGGGCGGATCGTCTTGACGTAGGCCTGCCATCCCGGGTCGGCGAGAAGAAGCGCGCGGCGCTTCGCCCGGTCGTCGTGGCTGTCATAGGCCCAAAGGTGGACGACCTGGTTCAGCGGTCCGCATTCGGTGGAAAAGTAGCCGACAAGCCGCCCAAGGATGCGACGCTGGATGTCGAGGCCGTCGGCCTCATAACGGCGCAGGTACTCGGGGGCACCGCCGACCACGAGGTTGTAGATCCGTTCCTCGACGATCACGTTGGCCTCACGCGAGAACGGAGGGCTGAACGGGCGCAGCCTGCAGGGCGCGGCCGCGCGTTTCGGGCAGTAGGATCAGAGCGCCGATCAGGCAGGCGTAGGACGCCAGGGTGAACACCGCGATGGCCACGCCGAGGCCCATGCCTTCGGCGAGGTAGCCGATGGCGGCGGGGAAGGTGGCGCCGACCGCACGGCCGGCATTGTAGGAGAACCCCTGGTTGGTCGCCCTGATCTCGGTCGGGAACAGCTCGGCGAGGTAGGCGCCCATCGGCGCGTAGATGCCGTTGGCGAAGAAGCCGAGGGGGAAGCCGAGCACGAGGATGACTGCGTTGCCGATGGGCAGCAGCGTGTAGAGCACCACTACCACCGCGGCGCTCACGCCCATGACGATGAAGGTCGCCTTGCGGCCGAACCGGTCCGCCATCCAGGCACCGGTCAGGAAGCCGCAGAACGCGCCGAAGATCACGGACAGGAGGTAGCTGCTCGACGAGATGGCCGACAGGCCGCGCTCGGTTCGCAAGAACGTCGGAAGCCAGATGCCAACGGCGTAGTAGCCGCCCTGCGCGCCCGTCGTCAGCAGCGAGGTTAGCAGCGTCAAGCGCAGGTGTGGTGCCCTGAAGATGGTCAGGGCGTTCGCCGCTACCCCCCTGTCGCGGCCGCGGGCGGACGCACGAAAGGTGTCCGGCTCGGACACGAAGCGGCGGATGTAGATCACGAGTGCGGCCGGCAGCAGCCCCAGCCAGAACATGGCGCGCCACGCCAGATCGGGCGGGAGAAGCGCGAACATCGCCGTGAAGACTGCGACCGCAGCGCCCCAACCGACCGCAAAGCCGCTCTGCACCGTTCCCACCGCACGGCCGCGGAACTCCGGTCGGATGACCTCGCTGATGAGAACGGCACCCGCTGCCCATTCTCCGCCGAAACCGAGGCCCTGCAGGGCGCGGACCGCCATGAGCTGGCCGAAGCTGGTGCAGAAACCCGCGAGCGCGGTGAAGACGGCAAACCAGACCACTGTGATCTGAAGCGCCGTGACGCGACCATAGCGATCGGCAACGATGCCGCTGAGCCAGCCGCCGAGCGCCGAGGCGAGCAAGGCGGACGTGCCGAGGATACCGGCCTCGAAGCGCGTGATTCCGAGCGCCGTGATCAGCGTCGGGATGACAAGCGGGTAAAGGTTCACATCAAAGGCGTCGAGCGCCCAACCGCCGAAGCATGCCAGCAGGGTCCGGCGCTCCCGTTGATCCAGCTCGCTGATCCAGACTGTCACGTGCGCTTCGTCCCATCGCGCTACTCTTTGCCTTGAAGAGGCGCTTGTCTCAGCCGAGTCATCGGGTCGGACCGACTAGCTCCACTTGTCGGCTTTCACAAGCCCGACGAAGCGCTTGCACCGCCGCGCGCTGGCCTGCAAGTTCAAGAACTTCACCGGCATCGACTGATCCTACAGGCACCGCTCGATCCTGATGTCGTGGTCAGGACGGCAGGGTGCGGCTGGGCAGGCGGAAGGTGCTGCCGGGCGTTACCGGGCAGCTACGGGGCTTGCCCAGCATTTGCGTGATAGTGGCGGTGCTGGTGCGACACAAACACCAGCACTGGGGTACAGTTCTGGGGTACTATTGGGGTACAAAGGCCAGTTTAACTGGAAGTAACCCATTGTTTAGGCTGTAACTTTCTGGCTTAGAGAAGACTGGCGGAGGGAGCGGGATTCGAACCCGCGATACGGTTTCCCGCATACACACTTTCCAGGCGTGCGCCTTCAACCACTCGGCCACCCCTCCGATCATCGGGACTGCGCACCTCGCGAACGGTCGCCGACCGGACCGGGCTTGCCGCGTCGAGCGAAGCGGCCGACGACGTCGCCCGAGGGGTGGGCACTAGCATCGGACGCGGTCCCGGCGCAACCGCACCGTATCGATCGCGCCGGGGCGCCGCAGGTCAAGCGGGGCGGATAAGCGCCGCCACGATCGCATCGCCCATGCCTGCCGTGGACAGGGGGCCGGCGCTCGCCGCCGCGGCACTGCCGATGATGTCGGGGGTGCGCCCGCCCGCTGCCAGCACGGCGGCGACCGCCGCCTCGATCCGGTCGGCAAGGTCGCCGCGTCCGAAAGTGTAGCGCATCGCCATCGCGAGCGAGCCGATCATCGCGATCGGGTTGGCGAGGCCGCGGCCGGCGATGTCGGGCGCCGAGCCGTGTACCGGTTCGTAGAGCGCCTTGCGCCGCCCCGTCGTGCCGTCGACGTCGCCGAGCGAAGCCGAGGGCAGCATGCCGATCGAGCCGGTCAACATGGCGGCGACGTCGCTCAGCATGTCGCCGAACAGGTTGTCGGTGACGATGACGTCGAAGCGTTTCGGTTCGCGGACGAGCTGCATGCCGAGCGCGTCGGCGAGCTGATGCTCCAGGGCGACGTCGGGGTAGTCGCGCGCGCCGAGCGCCGCGATGGTTTCATTCCACAAAAGGCCGCTGAGCATCACGTTGCGCTTCTCCGACGAGCACAGCCGGCGGCCGCGCTGGCGCGCCAGCTCGAAGGCGACCCGGCCGATGCGCTCGATCTCAAAGGTGTCGTACACCTGCGTGTCGGTCGCCCGACGCTGCCCGTTGCCGAGGTCGTCGATCCGTTTCGGCTCCCCGAAATACACGCCTCCGGTCAGCTCGCGCACGATCATGATGTCGAGACCGTCAACCAGTTCGCGTTTCAGCGACGACGCGTCGGCAAGCGCGGGATAACAGATCGCCGGGCGCAAGTTGGCATAAAGCTGGAGGTCCTTGCGCAGCCGCAGCAGCCCGGCTTCGGGGCGCAGCGCGTAGGGCACGCCTTGCCACTGCGGGCCGCCCACGGCGGCGAGCAGCACGGCGTCGGCAGCCCGCGCCTTGGCGACGTCGCCATCCGAGATCGGCGCGCCGTGAACGTCGTAGGCCGCGCCACCGACCAGGCCGCGGTCGAGCCGGAAGCGTGCCGACCCGTCCGCCTCCAGCGCGGCGATCACCTTCTCGACTTCCGCCATGACCTCGGGGCCGATGCCGTCGCCGGGCAGAAGGAAAAGCGAATAGGTGTCCATGGCGGGTCCACTTGCGAGGGCGCCGCGTTGAAAGCACGTAGGGCGCGCGCTGCCAAGGGACGGCGCCGAGCTGGCGGCAGCTCCGCGACATCCTACATAGCGGCAACAACACCGCTGGACCCCGCTTGCCCTTCTTCTCCGATCTCCTGTTCGAGGCGCGCTCGCTCGTCCGCGCACTTGGCGAGAGCACCGGCACGCCGGTGCTGCGCCTCGGTGTCACCGGCCTCAGCCGCGCCGGCAAGACGGTGTTCATCACCGCGCTGATCCAGCATCTGACCGAGCGCGGTCGCGCGACGACGGGCGGGGCGGGGCGGGGCGTGCTGCCCGTGTTTCGCGTCGCCGCAGACGGGCGGCTGACGCGTGGGCGGCTGGAGCCGCAGCCCGACGATCAGGTGCCGCGCTTCGCCTACGAGGACCATTGCGCGGCGCTGCGCGGTACCGATGGCGAACGGCACTGGCCGGACTCGACGCGCCGCATCTCGGAGCTGCGCATCCGCCTCGACTTCGAGCACGCTGCCGGAATGGGCATCGCCGGGCTCGGGCTCGGGCGCGGGCCGGCCTCGCTCGTCATCGATATCGTGGACTACCCCGGCGAGTGGCTGCTCGACCTGCCGCTGCTCAACAAGACCTATGGCGAGTGGTCGGCGGAAACGCTCGACGCATCGGCGGGCGCGCCGCGCGCCGCGCTTGCTGCGGCGTGGCGCAGCTTCACGGTGTCAACCGACGCCGGCGCGCGGGCGGACGAGGGCGTGGCGCGGCGCGCGGCGGAGCTGTTCACCACCTATCTCCGCGCCTGCCGCGCCGACGCCTATGCGCTTTCCACCCTGCCGCCCGGCCGATTCCTCATGCCCGGCGACCTCGAAGGGTCGCCGGCGCTGACCTTCGCGCCCCTCAAGCTCGATGGGGGCAAGGTGTACGGCAGCGACACCCTCGCCGCCATGATGGAGCGCCGCTACGAGGCGTACAAGGCGCACGTGGTGCGTCCCTTCTTCCGCGACCACTTCGCCCGGCTCGACCGGCAGATCGTGCTGGTCGACACGCTGGCCGCGTTGAACGCCGGGCCGGCGGCGGTGCGCGACCTCGAATCCGCCCTGGCCGACATCCTCCAGGCATTCCGCGCCGGACGGAATTCTATTCTTTCGGCGATCTTCAAGCCGCGAATCGACCGCATCCTGTTCGCCGCCACCAAGGCCGACCACCTCAACCACGCCAGCCACGACCGGCTGGAGGCGATCCTGCGCACGATCGTTGCCCGCGCCATCAGCCGCGCCGACGATGCAGGGGCGACGATCGACGTCGTCGCGCTGGCCGGGGTACGCGCCACCCGCGAGGCGCGGATCGGCAGCGGCGCCGATGCGCTCGATGCGGTCG
>CAXTFM010000126.1:0-10599 GCA_964243435.1 uncultured Beijerinckiaceae bacterium | reverse complement strand
GCTTGTCACCCATCACCGAAATCCCCACGAGAAAAAAAACAACGACGTCAACAATGAGCGGAAAGGAACCAACTCTTTTCCGCGCGCGGCAATGGTTACGACCGTTGGCTTCAATCGTCGAGCAGGTACGTCGACGCGTCCAGGCGCATCATAAGCGTAGGTTTGTACGCCTCGGCTCGCCAATGCCGATCAGTCCGCGTTTGTCTCAGCCGTACTTTGATGCTTGCCGCCGGTGCCTTCGCAGATCTCCTTGATGCTTGCCAGCGAGGCGCGCAATCCGTCCGTCATGGCGGCGCTCGGTCCTCCCTGGTTCTGATCCATCGAGTCCTTGACCGCACCGGTCGGTGTGAACTGAAGCGAGCACTCGACCTTGGACTTGCTGCCCTCACCCGATACCGCCATCCTGCCGGAATAGTCGTTGCTCCCATCCGAGCCCCAGGTCATCGAGCGGGCAGCCTGATCGACCTTGAACCAGCCCGCCGACTCGTAGGCATGGCCATTGGCCTTACCCCCGACCTCGACGCGTTCGTGCGGGTGTGAATGGGCTTCGTGCACGGTGGGAAGGTATTTCGGAAGATTGCCGATATCCGAGACGAAGCGAAACACGGCATCCGGTGCTGCAGAAACCTCGATATGGTCGGTGTACTCGGGCATAAGTTTCCTCTCCTGGAAGGCACGATGATGGCGGCTACAGGTCCGACGCCGTGACGGTGGGGTCAATTGTACGGGCTGACGCGAGCGGTCACCGTCTTCGAACCGATTGAGATCTGCTTAAGCCGGGATAACCTCGACCGTGTGATGTGGCGCGTCACTTACATTTGTTTGCGCGTGACTTTACCGGGACAAGTGGCTGGCGACCAAGCGACGCGTTCCTCCGGCCGCCGCTGCCGACGCTGCGCTTTTACGCACGCTGAGTCAGCCGGTGCGCCTTCGGTGGACGGCAAACATTCCGGCGAATGAGGTGGCATTGCCGAGAGTGCCGTCGCGGGCGTCGCGGCGGCCATCGAGCGTCGTCGTGCCCAAAACAGCGGCCTTACACCTTTGCCGCCGTCAATCCGGCTGACGCGGGTAGGTGCCCCTCGCGCCCGACGCTGTTAACCCTGCCCGCGCGGCGTGCCGCGCCGGCTTGCCTCAACGTGCGCGTAGCGGGTGGTTGAAGGCGCGCAGCGTCCATCGCCCGCCGCTCCGGTGGAGGCGCGTAACCGAGAGCGGCGCCACGTCCAATCGCCAAAAGGCACGCGGCGGCGCATCGAGCAGGTGAACGACGGCGGCCCTGACCACGGATACGTGCGTGATGACCAACGTTCGCCCGGCGACGCAGGCGTCGGCCCAGGCCGCAACCCGGCGCATCAGGGCGTCGAGGCTCTCCCCGCCATGCGGCGCCGCCGCGGGATCGGCCATCCATCGCGCGACGCCCTCGGAGTCCTCCGCCGCGACGGCATCGAGCGTGCGTCCGGACCATCGTCCGTAGTCAATGTCGCGGAGCGCCGGCTCGGCCTGCGCCGTCAATTCCATCGCTTCGGCCGTCCGCCGCGCCGCGACGGCCGGACTTGCCAGGCAGCGCGCCGCGGCACCGGGCGGCGCCGCCGCGCGCGCCTTGCGCAGGCCATGGTCGTCGAGGTCGTCGTCGGCGGGAAAGGAGGCGGAGCGGGTCGCCGCCGTCGGGGCATGGGTCACGAGCGCCAAGCGCAGCACCGCGCGCTCAGGCCTGCGACCCGACCGTCAGTGGCAGGGGAAGCCGAGGAGGTGGCGCCCGTCATGCACGAACTCGTGGACGCCGGCACCCTTGACCAGCGCCGTCGCGCCCTGTTCCGCCCCCACGAAATACAGGGCCAGCAGCAGGAGCAGGCCGCCGAAGACCGCCCAGGGCAGGACCGCGCCGACCGGGATCGGGGGCAGCGGGGCCGTGGCGCGGGGCGAAGCGGTCGGTGGAGCGAAGGCCGTGGTCATGGTCGCTCTCCTGAACCGGCGCGTTCGGCCGGCGGACGTCCGCGCGGCAGCGTCGGCCTTGTGGGAGCCTGCCGCCGCGATGTCAATGCGCCAGCGGCGGCATCAGGCGGCGGGCTTGCGCGCGGCGAGCATGTAGTTGCACCCCGTGTCGCGCGACAGGTGCCACCGGTTGCGCAGGGGGTTGAAGGTGACGCCCGCTTCCGCCGCCGAGTGGAGGCCGCAGCGTTCCATGTACGCGGCGAACTCCGCCGGCGTCACGAAGCGGTGCCAGTCATGGGTGCCGCGCGGCAGCCAGCGCAGCACGTACTCGGCACCGACGATGGCGAGGGCGTAGCTTTTCAGCGTACGGTTCAAGGTGGCGCCGACCATCAGCCCGCCCGGGCGGACGGCGCGCGCCGCGTCGCGGACGAAGCCCGGCACGTCGTTGACGTGCTCCACCACCTCCATCAGGAGCACGGCGTCGAAGGTTTCCCCGGCCGCGGCGACGGTCTCCACCGTGGTGCAACGGTAGTCGATCGCGAGGCCTCCCTTTGCGGCGTGGCGGGCGGCGACGGCGATGTTGTTCGGCGCGGGGTCGACGCCGACCATCGCGGCGCCGAGGCGACACAGGCTTTCGCTGAGGACGCCGCCGCCGCAACCGACGTCGAGCAGGCGCAGGCCGGCGAGCGGCAGCGCTCCATCCCTTTGCCGCGCGTCGGGGACGAGGAGATCGCGGATCCAGGCCACGCGCACCGGGTTGAACTTGTGCAGCGCGCCCATCGGGCCGTCGGGCGCCCACCAATCGTCGCCGAGGCGGTCGTATTTGGCGAGGTCGTCGTCATCGATCGTCGTGCGTGGGAAATCCGTCATCGCGCCCTGTTCCGCCGAAGTGTTGCCAGTGGGATCGCGCCGTCGCGCGTGGTGTCATTGCGTCAATGCGCTGGACCTGCCGACGCAGCCACCTATGGTCGCCATCGGAGCGCGCAGGCGCGGCACGGAGGGGATAGCAGGGATGGCCGAAACGTTCATCGCCGACGAGGTCAACAGGGACGCGCTCAAGGAGGGGCTGGCGAACGGCTCCGTGGTCCTGATCGACGTGCGCGAGCCCTACGAGTTCGAGGACGGGCACATCCCGGGGGCGCGGCTCAACGCGCTGCAAAGCTTCGACGCCGCGGCGCTGCCGCCGTCCGAACCGGGCAAGCGCATCGTCTTCTCCTGCCGATCGGGCAAGCGGTCGCTGGTCGCACTGGAGCGCGCGCGGGCGGCGGGGCGCACCGACATTTCCGCGCACTACCCCGGCGGCATGCTCGACTGGAACGCCGCCGGCGAACCGATCGAGGAGTGAGCGCGCTCATCGGGCGGCGGCGCCGGGCGCCGGCGCGGCGAGCGCCCGCTCGATGAAGCGGAAGGTGGCGGCCAGCGCCGCATCGAAACCCGCCCGCGTGTCGGCCGGCGTGCGTCCGGACAGGTTGTGCGCGAGGCCGGGCAGGATCAGCAGTTCGCGCGCGACGCCGGCGGCGGCAAGGCGCGCGGCCATCTCCTGCGTCTGCTGGACGGGCACGGTGGCGTCCGCGTCGCCGGCGACGAGCAGCATGGGCGGGGTCGCGGGCGTGACCAGGGCGGCCGGGCTCGCCGCCCGCAGCTGCTCCGGCCGGCATTGCGCCTTGAAGCAGCCGAGCAGCTTCCATTCCGGAGCGTCGGGGTCGTCGCGGGAGGCGGCGCCTGCCTGCCGCGCGTGCCCGGTCAGCGTCGTCATGTCGAAGGGGGCGTACCAGGCGGCGACGCCGCGCAGGCAGGGCGGCGTGCCCGCGGTGCCGCACGACACCGCGGCGAGGGCGGCGAGGGTGCCGCCGGCGGAAACGCCCCAGGCGACGATGCGGCCGGCGTCGATGCCGAGGGCGCCGGCACGCCCGCGCAGGAAGGCGAGCGCCGCCGCGACGTCGTCCCGCTGCGCGGGGAAGCGCGCCTCGCCGCTCAGGCGGTAGTTCACCGCGGCCACGGCGTACCCGCGTGCCGCCAGGGCGACGAGGGCGCCGAGGAGGACGGGGCCGCCGGTGCGGGCGTCGCCGCCGAGCCAGCCGCCGCCGTGCACGAACACCACCAGCGCCGGCCGCGTCGCGGCGGGAGCCGGGGGGAGGTACAGGTCGAGCAGCAGCGGCCGGTACCCGTCGAGCGTTTGATAGGTGATGGACGGCAGGCCGCGCACGCCGCCGGGAAAAGCGACCTCCTGGACGGGGTAGCCCTCGATCGCCGTGACCTGGAGCGAGGGCGTCATCGGAGTCGGTACGGCGGCCGGCGCGGGAGCCGACGCCTGTGCCGCCGCCGGCACCGCTGCGAGCAGCGCCAGGGCCGTGAACCAACCGATCGGGCTCATCCATCCTCGCGGGATCGTCGCCAGCGCACGCGGCCGGCCCGGGCGAGCCGCGCTGTCATGGACATGCTTCGCACGATCGGGCACTGCGCGGACGTGTTCATGCCGCGTTCTATAGTTGATCGCGGGAACGCATACAACGCCCGCAAGACCCTTTGCCGCGTTCCGGCGCGTGGTTTTGCCGGTCGCGTGCGTTTTTACTGTGTTCGGACAGCATCTCCGATTGTATCGCCGTCGCAAGGCGCTATCTTGCACGAACGGTTCGGCGGAGGTTGCACTTGAGCGAGGAACAGCGGGACGACACGGAAGATACGATCCACCAAGTGGTCAGCATCGTGTCGGCCTACGTCAGTCACAATTCGATGCGGGCGGCGGACTTGCCGGAGTTCATCGGGGCGGTCCACGCCTCGATCCGTCAACTGGCCAAGGGGCAGGCGGCGCCCGAAGCCAAGCAGCCGGAAAACCCGGCCGTGCCCGTGAAGAAATCGGTCAACCGGGACTACATCATCTGCCTGGAGGATGGGAAGAAGTTCAAGTCGCTCCGGCGCCACCTCAGCTCGTTCCACCACCTCACGCCCGACGAGTACAGGGCCAAGTGGAACCTGCCGAGCGACTATCCCATGGTGGCGCCGGCCTATTCGGCGACCCGCTCGCAGCTCGCCAAGGATTCCGGCCTCGGGCAGGTCAGCCGGACCGGCGAGGGCGAGACCGCGGTGGACGAGGCGCCGCCGACCGCCGTCGAGGACGCCCCCGAGCTGCAGGTGGCCGACGCGCCCGCGGACGAGTTCGTCGAGGCGCCGGCCACGTCGCAGGAGCCGGCGGTTGAGCAGGCTGCCAAGCCGGAAGCCGCCGAGGCGCCGAAGAAGCCCAAGCGCGGACGTCCGAGGAAGAACGCCGCCTGACCGGTCGACGCGACGTCCGCCCGCCGCGGCCTCGCGCGGGCGGCGCCGAGCGGCGTCGCCGGCCCTCGATCTCGTTTTCGCCACGAGGCGGTGCCAAGCGGGTTGCCCCGTCGCCGAATCATGTCGCGTGCCGGGTGAACAACGAGGTTTTCCACCATGCGCGTCACCGTTCGTCGCGACGGCTTTGTTTACGCCGGGCTGACCGTTCTCGCACTCGCCGCGTTTGCGCCGCTGGGCCCGGCGTCGGCGCAGGGATCGGCCCCGCCGGCGGCGGCAGCCAACGAGCCGGCCCCCAAGCAGGTCACGCTCACGCAAAAGACCATCGACCAGCTCCTCGCCACGCAAAAGGGGATCCACGACGCCCAGGCCAAGGCGCCGAAGAACCAGGACCCCAAGGCCGCGCAGACCCAGGTCGACTCCATCGCCAAGACCAACGGCTTCGCCACGTCGGGCGACTTCGCCGACGCCAGCTTCAGCGTCGGCATGGTGCTCGCCGGGATGGACGACGGCGGCAACTACGTCGGCACCAAGGCCGCCCTGCAAAAGCAGATCGACGAGGTCAAGGGCGACAAGAAGATGGCCGCCAACGAGAAGAAGGAAACGCTGGACGAGCTGAACGAGGCGCTGAAGTCGGCGGAGTCGGAAAAGCCGATGCAGGCCAACGTCGACCTCGTGAAGGCCAACGCGGCCAAGCTCACCGAGAGCGCGCAGCAGGACGACTGAGCGCGCCGGCGCGCGGGGGCCGGTTAACGCCGCCGGTCCCCCCGCGGCCGCGCCAAGCCGCGCTTGGAGCCGCGCTCCAAGGCGCTCTTCAGGCCGCGCTCACGCCCCGATCTTGGCGATCAGCGCGTCCGACACCTCGAAGTTGGCGTACACGGTCTGCACGTCGTCGTTCTCTTCCAGCGCGTCGACGAGCTTGAGGATCTTCTCGCCCACCTCGTCCTCGACCACGATGGTGTTCTGCGGCCGCCACACCAGGGCGGCGCGGCGCGGCTCGCCGAACCGCGTTTCCAGCGTTTGCGCCACCTCGCGCAGGTCGGCCATCGCGGTGGTGACCTCGTGGCGCTCGGCCGTGGTGGCGACGTCGTCGGCGCCGGCCTCGATCGCCGCCTCCATCATCTGGTCCTCGGACGCCGCGCGGCGGTCGAACTCGATGAGGCCGACGCGGTCGAACATGAAGGCGACGGCGCCCGACTCGGCCAGCGCGCCGCCGGCCTTGGTGAAGTAGGAGCGCACCTCGCCCGCCGTGCGGTTGCGGTTGTCGGTCAGCGCTTCCACGATCACGGCGACCCCGCCCGGCGCGTACCCCTCGTAGCGCACCTCGTCGTAGGTTTCCGCATCCGCGCCCGACGCCTTCCTGATGGCGCGCTCGATGTTGTCCTTGGGCATGTTCTCGGCGCGGGCGGCGAGCACGGCGGCGCGCAGCCGCGCGTTCATCGCCGGGTCGGGCAGGCCCATCTTGGCCGCCACCGTGACCTCGCGGGCGAGCTTGGAGAAGAGCTTGGAGCGGATCGCGTCCTGCCTGCCCTTCTTGTGCATGATGTTCTTGAACTGGCTGTGCCCCGCCATGCGCCGTCCCCACGTCCTGCCAACAGATCGGCCCGCGCGATCAGCGGTTCAGCCCAGGACATAGGCGGGACGCCCGGTCAGGGGAAGACGCCGCCTCACCAGTCGAAGCGCCCGATGCGCAGCGCCACGTTCGCGCGGATGCCGCGGCTCGCAAGCAGGACCTCCGTGAGGAAGGCGGCCAGCGCGCCGATGGTGCACAGGATCGCGGCGCCGAACAGGGTGAACAGCACCCCCGAGGTCGCCCGCGTGCGGAGAAAGGCGAGAAACAGGGCGAGCACGGTGCCGCAGGTGCAGGCGCCGGCGAGCGCGGCGAGGATCACGGCCACGTCGAGCGCGTGGGAACGGCGCCTGAGGTAGGCCAGGCGGAGCCGCGTCGCCTGGTCCTGCTCGGCGCTGAGGTCGACGCTCGACACCAGCGCCTTGACCTGGTCGGAGATGCGGGCGAGCCGGGTGGTGAAGACCCCGAGCAGGCTCGCCACCGCCGTCAGCAGGAAGATCGGCGACAGCGACAGGGTGATGACGTGGACGATCGAGTCGGGGCTGTTGGCGTCGAGGGGGTTCATCACGCCCCAAATGCAGCCGCGGCGACGCTTGTCAACGCAGCCGGAGGCGGCGGCCGCGTCAACGCCGGCGCGGCGGCGCCCCGGCGGGGTCGAGGGCGGCGAAGGTCGCGTCCCACCCGTCGCGCAGCAGGTCGTCGCCGAAGCGCGGGACGGTTTCGCCCGCCTTCCCGTAGACGGCCCTGTCGAACTGGCCGGCATTGTCGGCCGGCTCCAGGTTGAACTCGACCGTGGGCAGGCCGAGGCGGCGCGCGGCGGCGACGTAGCCGGCGGCGGGGTACACCGCCCCCGAGGTGCCGATGGCGACGAAGGCGTCGCTCGCCGCGAGCGCCTGGCCGATGCGGTCCATGTGCTGGGGCATCTCGCCGAACCACACCACGTCGGGCCGCAGCGTGCCCGTGCGACCGCAGGCCGGGCACGGCGTGTCCACCGCGAGGTCGTCCTGCCACGGCCGCGACGCGCGGCAGGCGTTGCAGCGGACGTGGCTGTGCCGGCCGTGCATCGCGATCGTCGTGGCGCCGGCGCGGTCGTGGAGGTCGTCGACGTTCTGCGTGACGAGCGTCAGGGTGTCGCCGCGCGCGGCGAAGGCGCGCTGGAGGCGGGCCAGCGCGTGGTGCGCGGCATTGGGCTTCGCCGCGCGCACCGCCTGCCGCCGCCAGTTGTAGAAGCGGTGCACCAGCGCGGGATCGCGGGCGAAGGCTTCAGGCGTCGCCAGCGTGCGCGGGTCGTGCTCCTCCCACAAACCGCCGGGGTCGCGAAACGTCCGGATGCCGCTCTCGGCGGAAACGCCGGCCCCGGTCAGCACGAACAGGCTCACGGGGTCGAGCCCGCCGGCGCCTCGACGCGGCGCAGCCGGCCGACGAGGATGGCGGCGAGCCACAGCGCGGCGAAGAGGCCGACGACCGACGCCCCGACCACGCCGAAGCCGTCGTTCAAGCGGCCGACCACGCCCCAGAAGCGCCCCTGACGCTCGAAGCGCTCGCCCACGAGCCCGAGCACCTCGATGCCGCCCACGGCGACGGCGAGGATCACGGACAGGCCGGTCACGGCGACGTCGTAACGCAGGCGGCGCACGGGGACACCCGTCGTCCAGCCGTAGGCGCCGAGCATCAGCACGCCGTCGGCGGTGTCGACCAGGGCCATGCCGGCGGTGAACAGGGCGGGAAACACCATCGCCGCGGCGAGCCCGTGCGCCGCCTGGGCGCCGGCGATGCCGAACAGGGCGATCTCCGTCGCCGTGTCGAAGCCGAGGCCGAACAGGAAGCCCACGAGGAGGCAGTGCCGGCTGCGGGTGACCAGGCCGAACAGCGGCCGCAGCAGCCGGGCCATCCCGCCGCGGTTGTCGAGAAGCAGGTCGTGGTCCTGCGCCCGGTGCGGCGCGCCGCGCTTCACCGCGCGCAGGGTGCGGACCACGCTCACGAGCACGACGGCGTTGGTGCCGGCGATGGCGAACAGGAACAGCGCCGACGCGCCGGTGCCGACGAGGCCGCCGACGTCCTTGAGGACGGCGAAGCGCGGCAGCACCGCCGCGCTCGCCCCCACGACGGCGGCGGTCAGCAGGCACACCACGGTCGAGTGCCCCAGCGAGAAGAACAGGCCGACGGCGACGGGGCGCTGCCCCCGGCGCATCAGCTTGCGCGTGACGTTGTCGATGGCGGCGATGTGGTCGGCGTCGACGGCGTGGCGCAGCCCGAAGGTGTAGGCGAGCAGCGCCGTGCCCATCAGGGCCGGCGTGGCGCGCAGCGCGAGCGCCGCCCAAAGCCACGCCGCGGCGTTGCCGGCGATCAACGCGGCGAAGATCCAGAACAGGCGGCGGCGCAGGCCAACTCCGTGCGGGCCAAGTTCGTGCGGGCCAAGTTCGTGCGGGCCAACTCCGCCCAGGCCGGCTCCGCCGGGCGGCGCGGCGTCGGCGATCCCCACCTGTTCCGACGCCGCGACCTGCTTGGCTTGTCCATCCATCGGGCGGAACGCTAGCCGCCGCGGCGCCACCCGGCAACCGCGCGAAACGAAGCGGCGATGCCGGGTCGCGCGCGGCGACGGGTCCCGCGCGGTCGGCGAAACGCGCGATGGTGCGCGGCGTCCGCGAACGCCGTGGACGACGCGTCGACCCCGGCGCGCTTGCCGCGCCGGTCGTCGGCAGAACCCCGCCGCAGCGCGCGGCACGCGCCGGAGGGGCCGTGGTTCAGCGCGGCGGAGCGCCGCCGGCGGTGAGCAGCGGGGTGATGTTCTGCACCACCACGCGACGGTTCTCGACGGACGGACCGGAGGTGTTCACCTTGAGGTTCTGCTGGCCGTAGCCTTGCGTGGTGATGTTCTCCGGGGGCACGCCGAAATCCTTGGACAGGATGGCGGCGACGCTTTGCGCGCGGCGGTCCGACAGCGACAGGTTGTCGGTCGGGTTGCCGGTGGCGTCGGTGAAGCCCTCGATGAGGAACACGGCGTTGGGGTTGCGCTCCGTCGCCCGCTTGATCGCGCCGGCCAGCGCCTGCAGCTTGCCGGTCGCCTGCGCCGGCACGATCCACGACCCCGAGTCGAAGTTGATGGTGTTGATATCGACCGAACGGACGTAGCGGCGGATGTCCGGGCTGTAGCGGATCTGGTCCAGCGTGTAGCGCTGCGGCGGCTGGCGCAGCGGCGGCGCGGCGAAGGTGTCGTAGATCAACCCCTCGTCGGCGTCGGCGTAGTCGACGGCGTAACGGTTCTGCGGGATGCCGATCGGCGGCGGCGGCAGTTCGACGACGTCGTCCTGCGGCGCACGCACCCGGCCGCCGATCCCGTTGTCGATCAGCACCACCTCGTGGCCGTCGCGGTAGCGCCGGACGCGGCGCAGCATCCGCCCGTCGGGATCGGTGAAGGTGAGGATGCGGACGCCGTCGGGGCGGTCGATGGTGTCGACGAAGTCGCGGCCGTCGCGCTCGCGGCGCACGTCGTAGCCGAGTTCGCGGAAGCGGTCGTTCTCGTCGTGGACGACGTAGGCACGGTCGCCGTCCTCGACGATGGTGCGGCCGGGCTCGCGGATGAAGGTGCGCCCGTCCTCGCGGACCTCCTGTCGCTGGCTGCGGATCTGGTCGAGGTGCTGGGCGGCGGTGGCCGCGATGAAGCCGCCGGCGAAGCCAGCCGCGGCACCGATCGCAACCGCGCCGCCGGGTCCGATGCCGCCGGGACGGCCGTTCGCGCCGGGGGCACCGGGTGCGCCGGGTGCGCCGGGGGCTCCCGCCGTGCCGGGGGCGCCACGCTCGCCGTGCGGGCCGCGTACCGCGTTCGGCGC
>CAXTFM010000125.1:0-10631 GCA_964243435.1 uncultured Beijerinckiaceae bacterium | reverse complement strand
TCGGCCGATCCTTCACCTGGAACGGCACCGTGCGACGCATCGACCCGCCGCAGCGGACCTTCCGCTTGCGGCGGGGGGGCGCCTAGCACGGCCATACGCAAGAGCGCGCCGTGAATGTCACGAGGATGCAATGTAGTCCTGCGCACCATGTGAACGTGCTCCAGGCAAAGACGGCATCGGTTTGAGCGACGACGTACCGGACGTGCACTACCGAACCCTGTTCGTGTCCGACGTTCACCTCGGCAAGCGCGGCTGCCAGGCGGAGCTATTCCTCGATTTCCTCCGTCGCAACGACGCCGACACCATCTTCCTGATCGGCGACATGATCGACGGTTGGGCGTTGCGCAAGAGCTGGTTCTGGCCGCAGTCACACAACGACATAGTGCAGAAGGTGCTGCGTAAGGCGCGCAAGGGCGCGCGCGTGGTGTTCGTGCCGGGCAACCACGACGAGTTCGCCCGCGACTACGGCGGCATGAGCTTTGGCGGCATTGAGGTCGCGGACGCGGTCGTGCATCAGCTCGCTGACGGCCGCCGCTTCCTGGTGATCCATGGCGACCAGTTCGATGTCGTCGTCACCCATGCGCGCTCCATCGCGCTTCTCGGCGACTGGGCCTACGAGCTGGCGCTGTTCCTGAACCACTGGTTCAACAGGGCGCGCCGGGCGCTCGGCTTTCCCTACTGGTCGTTCTCCGCCTGGGCGAAGCTCAAGGTGAAGGACGCGGTCGGCTTCATCGGCGCCTTCGAGGCGACGCTGTCGGAGGAAGCGCGGCGGCGGGGCTGCGACGGCGTGGTGTGCGGCCACATCCATCACGCCGTGATCCGCGACATCGGTGGCGTCACCTACGTCAACGCCGGCGACTTCGTCGAATCCTGCACCGCCGTCGCCGAGCACGACGACGGCCGCCTGACGATCCTTCATTGGGCCGACGATCGCGCCGTGTCCGACGAGCCACGGCGCGTGCGTTTGCCCGAAGCCATGGCTTCGTGAGTCACGGTGGAGCCTCGGATTGGGCAGGCAAGCGAAGGAGAACACCATGGCGAAGGATAAAAGGCAGCGCACGGCGGCGAAGGGCGCGAAGCGCGTGGCGAAGTTCGCCGACGAACTGCGCTACAAGCTGGACAAATACAGGCTCGACGACCAGGCCGCTGCCCTGATCGACCGCGTTCTCGGCAGCATCGAGGAGCTTCAGCGCTACCAGGAGGTGCTAGCCGACCGCTTCGCGGCGGATGCCAAGTCGTCAGCGTCCCCGCTCACGGATTGAGGGCGCGGCGCGGGAGGCAGCCGCGTTAGGGGTTCGCCCATGCGAAGGCGTTGCCCTTCCACGGGACCTTCGCGGAGGGCGAAGCCGGCCGAGGCAACCACCACGATCGTCGAGCCGTGCTCGAACCAGCCCATTTCCTCGCCCTTGCCGAACGACGCGTCACAAGGGAGCGTCCGCGTCCCACTGGCGCGCAGATCGACATCGAGGAAAGGCAAGCGCAGCCCCGCAACGAGGATCGCCGCGACCGGCACCAGCAGGAGCGCCGCGCCCGACCCGTCGAGGCTAAGGCGCAGGGAGGCGCGCTCGTCGCGGTAGCACAGCGCTTCGACGCGCTTCAGCGCGACCGGGTTCACGTTCGAAACATTGCTCTAGATGTAGCGCACACTTTCGACGCGATATGGGGCGCATGGAAGCGGTGGTACATGGCCGATGTCAGGCGCAGCGTGACGTAGCTGCCGTCGCGAAAAGCCTCCGCGAGGTCGACGTCGCCGACGAGGTCGGCGAGAGCGTACGGCAGTCTTTTGACCTGGAGCAAGCGGGTGCCGGAGATCGCACCATGGGCGCCGACGATGGCGTCGCACGGGCTCACCACTACGTCCGCGGCGAGGTCGACCGGGCGGGCACCGGGCTTCAACGCGCGGGTGCAGCAGGCGTGCAGGCTGGGCAAGCGCGTGGTCACCGCATCGCTCAGGTCGAGGTCGGCGAACAGGCGCCATGCCGCCATGGCGAGGTCGCGCACCAGCGGCCGCTCGCTCCGGCTTTCCAGCCGACGATGCGCGTGACGAGGCGGCGCGGTACGCGGTTGGTGAGGAGGAAGTTCAGCTCCTCGCTCGCCGCCAGCGCGCGTGAGGCGGCGCGAAGCGCGGCGCGCGGCGTCATTCGCCTGTGACGCGGCGCGGATAACCCGGCGCTCATGACACTCCTTCTGCCGCTTGCCGCCTCGGCGCTGGCCCGGTCACTGCCCCGCCTCCGGGCGCGGCTCGAGCTGTCGCAGGCAAAGCACCGCTCGCTCGCCGGTCACGCCCGGGTGACGCGCCGCATCGCCGGGCAGATCCCGTTTTTCGCCCATGACGCCGCCACCTTCTTCACCTCCGACGGCGCGCCGGCCGAGGTGGCGGCGCGCCGCCGCGCCAGCTTCGAACGCCGTGCCGAACGCTTCCGCACGCGCTTCGCCCGCACGGCGGCGATGACGCGCGAGGCGACCGACGCCCTGCCGGACCTCGCCTTCACCAGTCGCTACCGCATGCCCTTCCCCTATGCCCGTCTCTTGCGCGAGCATTTCGGATCCGGTGCCTTCCTCGCCGCGTCCCGCGGATGCATGGTCGTGGACCTCGACGGTAACGAGTTCGATGACCTCGGCGGCTCCTACGGCCTCAACCTGTTCGGCTACGAGGCGCTGAAGGACTGCCTCGCCGAGGGAGCGGCCGATGTCGCCGACTCCGGCCCGGTGCTTAGCGCCTACCATCCGGTGGTGACGGAGAACGCGCGGCGCCTGCGCGCCGTCTCCGGCCACGACGCGGTGTCGTTCCACATGTCCGGCACGGAGGCGGTGATGCAGGCGGTGCGCCTCGCCCAGTACCACACCGGCCGCCCGCGCCTCGTGCGTTTCTGCGGCGCCAACCACGGCTGGTGGGGCGACGTGCAGCCGGGTCCGGGTAACCCCGTCGCGGCGGGGCACACCCTGACGCTGGCCGACATGTCGGAGCGCAGCCTACGCGTGCTCGGCCGCAGGCGCGACGTCGCCTGCGTGCTGGTCAACCCGGTGCAGGCGTTGCATCCGAACAGGCCGGCGCCGGTCGATGCGGCGCCGGTCGACAGCGCGCGCCGCGCCGGCTTCGATCGGGCCTCCCATGCGGACTGGCTGCGGCGATTGCCGGCGGTGTGACGAGCGCGGCATCGTCCTCGTCCTCGTCCTCGACAAGGTATTCGTCGGCTTTCGCCTCGCACGCGGCAGGTCGCAGGAGTATTTCGGCCTCAGGGCCGACCTCGTGACCTACGGCAAGGCCCTCGGCGGCCCTCCAATCGGCGTGCTGTGCGGCCGCGCCGAGCTGATGCGGCGCTACCGCGACGACCGCCCGGCCGACATCTGCTTCGCCCGTGGCACCTTCAACGCGCACCCCCACGCGATGGGCCCGATGAACGCGTTTCTTCGCCGGCTGGAACGGCCGGAGGTGGCAGCTTTCTACGAGAACGCGGACGCGCGCTGGAACGGGCGGGCGGCGGCGCTGCCGGCGGAGGTCGCCAATCTCCAGTTGATCTGGACGGTGGGCTTTCCCACCCCCTCGCGTTACGATTGAATGCTGAAGTTCTCCCTGCGCGCCGAGGGGATCGCCCTGTCCTGGGTCGGCACGGGCCGGCTCATCTTCAGCCTGGCCTGCACGGACGAGGCGTTCGACCGTATCGCGACGAAGTTCGTCGCGGCGACGCGGGCCATGCGCGACGACGACTGGTTCGAGCCGGTGATGGCGACGAACAAGGCGATCCGTCACCGCCTGCTTCGCGAGTTGCTCGCCGCGCGTTGGGCCGGGCGGCGCGCCGCTTCCTAGCTTCGGCAAAGGGCGTTACCGCGCGGCGCAGTGCGCCTCGACCTCGGCACGGAGGCCCTGGTCGATCAGCTCGCCGCGCACGAGCGCGAGGGGCGCGCGCCAGTACAGCGTGACGTCATGAAACCGGTCGGTGACGATCTTCGCCGCCCATACCAGGCCGGTGCGGACATCGTGCACGAAGAACAGCTGCATCGTGCGAAACAGCAGCCCGCCCACCCCGACCGTAACCACAGCACGCCGACGTGTCGGGCGTATTCGCCCCAACCGGCGTGCGGGCGGCACAGGCCGAAGGCGGTCGGACTCGCCAGGAACAAGAGCGGCGCGAGCGCCCACACCGTCATCAGCACCACCTTGCGGGTCAGATTGTAGCCGACCTTGATCTCCTCCTTGTGCTCGTGGGACGCTTCCTTGACGTCGTCGTGACCTTTCGGCTCGAAGAAGAAATGCCCGGCCTGCCGGCTCGTCATGGACACGAGCCAGGCGATGCCGGCGGCAGCGGCGGGGCTCACGGTTGCCGTGACGTAAGCGGCAAGGAAGCGCAACGCGCTGAGAAGTTACGGCGACTGGTTGATCCGGCTGTGGTGGTGGTAGCGTTGGTCGTCCCAGAGCTGGGTGCGCAGGTCTGCGAGGAAGCCATGCTTCGCCGGCGTCGCAGCCCCCGATCCATCCAGACGTCGCCACTCTTGCGTGATGCGAAGGTTCAGTCGGCCGTCCGGACCATCCGGATCAGCGAGAATTGTCCGAAGGGCGGCAGGGCGTGCCGCTCAACGATGCTCATGCCGGCGCGCTCCGCCCAGCCGGTGTAGCGCCCGAACGGGAACTCGCTGCGCCAGCCGAGCCGCGTCACGAGCAGCGACAGCAATCGCTCGACATGGGCGCGCAGCCCGCGTTCCGCCCCGATGCGGCTCGTCAGGATGATGATGCCGCCCGGTTTCAGCACGCGAGCGAACTCGTCCAGCGCCGCCTTGCTCGGGGTCGGACACGGCGGTGACGACGTATTCCGCCGCCACCACGTCGAAGCTCGCGTCGGCGAAGTCGAGCCGTTCGGCATCCATCGCCGAAAGCCCGTCGATGTTGCGAAGACCGAGCCGGCGTACCCGTTCGCGCGCCTTGGCCAGCATCGGCTCGGATAGGTCGATGCCGACGACCCGCGTCGCCCGGCCGTAGGTCGGCAGCGATAAACCCGTGCTGACGCCGGCCTCAGCACCGAGTTGGCGCGCGCTGCGCTCCAGCGCGGCCAGCATCCGCACCACGCGGTTGACCTGCGGGTGCCAGGCATCATTCGCGATCAGCACGCGCATGGGCTCACGTCTCGATGCCGGCAGGCGTCACTCAGAACATCGAGCGCAGGACGGCGAAGAGCACGCCGGCGATCAGCATGGCGCAGGGCAGCGTCAGCACCCAGGCCAGCGCCATGTTGCGCACGGTGGACATTTGCAGGCCGGAGCCGTTGGCCGCCATCGTGCCCGCGACGCCTGACGACAGGATGTGCGTGGTCGAGACCGGCAGACCGAAGAATTCCGCCAAACCGATCGTGCCGGCGGCCACGATCTCGGCCGAAGCGCCCTGGGCGTAGGTGAGGTGCGTCTTGCCGATCTTCTCGCCCACCGTCACGACGATGCGCTTCCACCCGACCATGGTACCCAGCCCAAGCGCCAGCGCCACGCAGACCTTGACCCAACTCGGGATGTAGCGGGTACCGCCGTTGAGCAGCCCCGCATAGCCCTTCAGCGTCGCCCTGTCGGCGTCGGACAGGGTGGCGCCCGCGCCCGGCAGCAGCCGCACGGCATCGGCGGCGAGGTACATGTCGCTGCGCAGGTTGGGGGTTTGGGCGGCCGGCACGGTGCGGATCGCGCCGTAGTTCCTCACGCTGGCGGCGATGTCGCCCGACAGCGCGGACAGCGCGGCATAGACCGGCGGCCTGTTCAGCTCCCTGGTTTTCAGCGCCTCCGTCACCGTTTGCCGGGCCTGCTCGGCCTCGGGCTGCGGCACGCCGGCCGCGCGGGCGGCGAACACGTGGCTCGCCGCCACGGAGCTTTGGATGAAGGCGGGGGTGGTGTCGTCCGACATGGTGCGGTTCAGCGCGTAGGCCGTCGGGGCGGCACCGATCAGGATCAGCATGATCAGGCCCATGCCCTTCTGCCCGTCGTTGCCGCCGTGGAAGAAGGACACCAGGGTGCAGGTGAGGATCAGGAGGCCGCGGATCCAAACGGGCGGCGGCGCATCGCCCCTGGGCGCCTCGTAAAGGTCCTTGCGGCGCACCGTGTACTTCAAGGCGAGCAGCAGCAGCGCGGCGAGCGCGAAGCCGCAGGCGGGCGAGAACAGCAGCGCCTCGAACACGTTGAGCGCCTGTCCCCAGTCGACGCCCGCCGTGCCGCTGGCGCCGCTCATCAGCTGGTTGGTGAGGCCGACGCCGAGCACGGAGCCGATGAGGGCGTGGGACGACGAGTTCGGCAGGCCGAAGGCCCAGGTGCCGAGGTTCCAGATGATGGCCGCAAGCAGCAGCGCGAAAATCATCGCGTACCCTGCTCCCGAGCCGACGTGCAGGATCAGCTCCACCGGCAGCAGCGTGACGATGGCGTAGGCCACCGCACCCGACGAGAGCATCACGCCGAGGAAGTTGAAGAAGCCCGACCAGATCACAGCCACCAGGGGCGGAAGCGAATGCGTGTAGATCACGGTTGCCACGGCGTTGGCGGTGTCGTGGAACCCATTCACGAACTCGAAACCCAAAGCGATCAGCAGGGCCAGCCCGAGAAGCGCGAAGGCGCCGTAGGCGAGCGGTGCCTCGCCGACCGCGTTCATGTCGCCGATCAGGCTCATGACCGCGTAGCAGAGGCCAGCCACGAGGACGAGCAGGAAGGCGATGACGCCGCCGGGATGGATTCCGTGGTCGAGCGCAGGCCTTCCGCTCGATGCATATCGAAGTGGACCCGCGGGGGTCAAAGTAGCGTCGGACATGGGACCTCGAACGAGTGCTGTCGTTCGGGCGGGCCTAATGGGGTTCGGTGACGCACAGATGACAGCAAGGGCCATTCCGCCGCCTCTTGCATGTGCGTTCGCGCAGGAACCGACGCCGATCGGCACTGCAAGGATCTGAACGGTCATCGACCAGATCAAGGGATCGCTTCCAAAGTAGAGCGAAATACCGCTGATCCACTCGCCATGCCGGTGACAGCACCGAAGCGTCCTGTGGGCCTCCCGCCTCGCTTAGCGCCTGACCACAACGAGGCGGCAGGTCGCAACCCCGTTCCGCTATCCCGCTCTCGTTCCGCTGTCTCGCCGGGGCGGATCGTGAGGTGAAGACCGAGGCCGCCGCGATCATCGTCCGGGTGCATATGGATCAAGTCGGCTTCAGCCTCGCCATCGGTGGGCGCAGTTTAGCGGGCGTATCGGTCGCGAACTGATCGCACGTCAGTGGAAACAGCTCCGGTGTCGTCACGCCTCCGTCGCGTCGCTGCGCTACACCGCGGCGATGCTCGCACACCTTGTCACAGGCTCGACACCCTCCTTCGTACTGCTCGCGCTTTGCTTCGCCCTGGTGCTGGTGTTCGAGTTCTCCAACGGCTTCCACGACGCGGCCAACGCTGTCGCCACCGTGATCTACACGCACGCGCTGTCGCCGGTGCGGGCGGTGATCTGGTCGGGGCTCTGCAATGTCGCCGGCGTGCTGATCGGCGGCATCGCGGTGGCCTACGCCCTCGTCGAGATGCTGCCGCCCGAGGTGCTGTCGCCGCCCGACGGTGGGGCGGCGGTGGCCATGCTGGTCGCGCTGTTCACGACGGCGCTCGGCTGGAACCTGCTGACCTGGTGGTTCGGCATCCCGAACTCGTCGTCCCACGCGCTCATCGGCGCGCTGGTCGGCATCGCGGTCGGCTCCTCCGTCCGCTTCCGTCATTTCGGACAGGGTGTCGAATGGAAGGTCATTTTGGAGGTTCTCGAAGCGCTGCTGTTTTCGCCGCTGCTCGGCTTCGTGCTGGCACTCGTATTGTTTCGGCTCGGCAAGCGCGTGGTGCATGACGGGAACCTCTTCAGCGAGCCGGAGGAGGGCAGGCCGCCCGTCGCCTGGATGCGCGCCCTGCTGGTCGCGACCTGCACCGGCGTGTCTTTCGCCCATGGCACCAACGACGGGCAGAAAAGCATCGGGCTGATCATGCTGACGGTGATCGGCCTCTTGCCCGGCACCTTCGGCCTGAGAGTCGACGCGCCGCGCGCCGAACTTGCCGCCGTCGCCAGCGCCATGGGCGACGCCGTCCGGCTGATCCAGGGTCACGGGGACGAAAGCAAGGCGCTGGGCGTCGAGGCGGCTGCGAGCATCGGCAAGCGCCTCGGGGGCGATCCGAACCTCGCCGCGCTGCCCGGGCCGGAGCGCTTGGCGCTGCGCAACGACGTGTACCGGGTGATGGCCGAACTTGAAACGGTGGGTGACGCGAAGGCAGCATCGAAGCCTGATCGCGAGCGGGCCAAGGCGCTGCACGGGCAGGCGGGCGCGCTCGTCACCTATGCCCCGTGGTGGGTGCGCGTGTTGAGCGCCGTGGCGCTCGGCCTCGGCACCATGATCGGCTACAAGCGCATCGTGCGCACGCTTGGCGAGCGGCTGGGTAAGCAGCACCTCGTTCCAGCGCAGGGGGCGGCTGCCGAGCTGGTTGCCGCCGGGCTGATCGGCGCCGCCGGAATCACGGGCCTCCCGGTGTCTACGACCCACGTCGTGACCTCGGGCATCGCCGGCACAATGGTCGGCGCCAACGCCGGCCTCGACCGCGGCATGCTCGTCCAGATCGCGCTCGCGTGGGTACTCACGCTGCCCGTGACGATGGCCGTTGCGGGCGGACTATTCCTTGTGCTGGCCTAGCGCATTTTCGATCAGGTGAGTTCAAAGCCTGCGGCTTTGGATAGCTGGCGCTCGGTCGGCGTGAAGGCGTCGACCAGGCTGCCAATGGTTTTCATGGACCGCGGCGCGGGTGAGCAAAGATCGTCTGATTTACGCGTTGCGCGCTGGAAAGCGACCGTTCCGCTGAAGGCCAGCGGTTGCCCAGCACCGCTTCCAAATCCCTGCGACCGTGTTCTTTGATCTCTCTATGGTGCCGATCGGCGCCGCACCCCTACGCCGATCTGCCGAACTACCAATCGAGTCAGATGACTCACGCAAGATCGGACATGATTCCTATTTCCGGATGGTGAGGCGGACGCCTCTGGAGCGCCCGCCCCGCCGGTGTCGATCGATGTCAGTGTGCGATGACGCGCTCGTCCGTAGCGCGGGTTGCAACGAGCCGCCGCTGCACGGCCAGCGAACCGCCGAACGCCGCGGCGAGCGCGCCAAGGAGGCTCGCGACGAAGGCTGCGAAGGAGGTACGCGATGCGCCGGTCGCAGTGGCGTCCGCCGCGTCCTTGGCCTTCTGCTTGGCTTGATCCATTGTCTGCTGGATCCTGGCCTGCGCGGCATCGAACTTAGCCGAAGCATCGGCGGGGCTGATCTTCATCTGCGCGGCCGTGATGTCGACGATGCGCGCCTTTGCGCCGGCCGCATCGGCTCCGCCCTGTTCGTAGGTCACCAGGTTGGACGCGATTTCCTTTTGGGCATCCTGCGGGCTCATCGTCGCGAGATCGGTGTTGGTCGGTCGCAGGTACGATTGCGCCTGCTGCTGGACCATGTCGGGCGACACGCCGGCGGCCTGCGCGAGTGGCTTTGCGGCGCTGCTGATTCCGCTTCCGGCTGCGGATGTGGCACTGCCGAGAGCCGAGGCGCCGCTGCCCACCAAGCTGCCGATCGCAGACGTCAGGAGGTAGGCCGTGAATAGCGTCGCCAAACCCCAGCTGATGAGGCCATGCAGCGCTCCGTCGAACCGGAGAGAGATGCCGGCGAGCCAAGCGGCGACGTAGCCGCCGATGAACAAGGAAAGGCAGCTGCTGACGACCCACCAGAGCCCCGCACCGATGCCCAGGCTTGAGCCATCGGGCGTGCTGCCGGCGTTGGTGTTGACGCTACTCAGGCCGATGCCGGCTCCGAGGAGGCTGAGGAGGAGTTCCAGGGCAACCGTGAGAATTACGCCGCCGAAGATCGCACCCCAGGAGATGCGCCGATGAATGTGCGTGCCATCGCTACCGCCAAAAAGCGTCGTGGCGGCTGGGGCTGCCAAGCCGCTGCCTCGTTCCGTTTCGTATGTCGTCACGGTCGTCTCCCGATGAGCTACAGGGTGCCGGCGGCACCGTGATCGTCCTGCTCGTTTTGTTCAGATGTTGCGGTTGAACGGGGGTAAGATCGGCCACCGATCGCTCAAGACGCATCGTGGATGGCATACCACGTTGATAACGTTCGCCGCGCGCCGCTTGTCGATAGGCGAAATACGTATTTGCAGCCAGATGGCAGGGAACAAGCAGAGTGTGAAGCCTGTTCGCGCGAGTACAACTATCCTGACATAGCCTTCTGCACTGTTGAACGTCAATTACAGCGACGTGAAAGCTGGTCTTTCCAGGTACAGCAACTATCAACTAGGCGACGTTCTGATTTCGATCGATTTACCCTCCTGCCTACGGCGGCAGACGGTGGGCTGTGCGGCGCAGGCGAGCTTTCCCGCGTCGACCGGTTCTACGGCGGGAACGGCGGGATCAGAGTGCTGTTCTGAAGGAATCAGCACATCGCGTTCGACCGCCGGGACCGGTGCCGACCGGCGCCTCGCTTCATGGCTTTTGCCGTTGGGGAAAGCCGCCTCGTTCGGAGCTGCTTGGAAGAACGAGGCGGTTTTCGATCGCTCGTCAGGACCGAGCGACGTCACGCCTTAGCCATCCGCTACCACATTGAAATTCACACACATCAGCTTGGCCG
>CAXTFM010000124.1:0-10712 GCA_964243435.1 uncultured Beijerinckiaceae bacterium | reverse complement strand
TAGATCTCGTCGACCTCGACGAAGAGCGGGTGGGTCACGTCGTGGCGCAGCAGCTCGAAGTTCTTGTTGTCGAGCAGGCTCGCGATGTTGCGCCGCCGGCCGGTGAAGAAGTTGTCGACGCACAGCACCTCGTGGCCTTCGTCGAGCAGGCGCGCACAAAGATGCGATCCGAGGAAGCCGGCGCCGCCCGTCACAAGGATACGCTTGCCCATTCCCCCTCGCCGACCCCGTTCGCGACACGATGCGACGGCCTTATAGCGCGGAACCGACGGCGGTCCGCAAGACCCGGCTCAGGATGCCCCGATGCGGAGCGAATGGCACCACGGGGCGTGGCGCCGACGCGCCGGGTAACCCTGAGACGGGGGACCCATGCCGGCGCGCAGCGCACCGGCACGGGTCGTTGCATCAGCGGTAGAAGCCGTAGTGCCGGTGATAGCCGTAATAGCCGCGGTGGTAGGGCCCGCCGAAGCCGTAGCCGCGGCCGAAGTTCGGCCGGCAGCCGCCGAAGGGGCCGCGGTGGAACGCCGGGCCGCAGCCACCCGACACGAGTGTCAGGCCGGGAACGTCGGTTGAGGCGAGCGGCAGGGGCCGCGCCGTTTGGGCGCCGGCCGACAGCGGCGCCATCAGGACGGCGGCGGCGAAGGTTGCAAGCATGGTGGTGCGCATGTGTCGTGTCACTCCGGTTGGACCGAAGCTCAACGAGCGAACCGGCCAAACCTTACCCGCCCGCGCCGGGTTTTTAGTCGGACAGGGTTTACAGAGCCTGCCGCGCCGCGACCTGGACCAGCGGTTCTGGGCTGTGAGGGCGGAGCATCCGACGTTCCACCGAGAGATGCTGGGCCGAGAGAGGGTCGGCGGCATATCCCGCTCATCCGCAGCTCTCGGTCACCCACATGACACCCCCGCCGACATCGTCGCGACGGTCGGAAACCCGCGCCTAGGCGCCGCGCAGCAGCGTGACCACGAGGATGATGAGCACGATGAGGCCGATGCCGCCGAAGCCGTAGCCGTAGGACGGGCCAAAGCCGGTGTTGCCGCCGAACAGGCCGTAGCCGCCGCCGCCGAACAGCAGGATGATGAGGATGATGAGGAGGAGGGTCATGCGAGGAGCTTCCGATCCGTGCGCGGGCGCTCGACGCGATTAAGCACCCGATACCGTTCGCAACGCCCCCGGCGCGGCTTTGTGCCGGTTCGCCGCATCTTTTTCGGTCGAACGCAAACAACCGCTTAGCATTGACGGCCCCGCCGGAACACACTCCGGCCGGGCTTCACCAGCGACCGGCCCGCATCACAGGCCGATACCCCTCACAGGCCGGCTTGCGTCACGAACTTCGGCGACAGGTAGGCCTCGATCGCCTCCGCGCCGCCTTCCGACCCGTAGCCGGAATCCTTGACGCCGCCGAAGGGCACCTCCGGCAGCGCGAGGCCGAGGTGGTTCAGCGTCATCATGCCCGTCTCGACCCGCGCGGCGACCGCCTGCGCGGTCTTCGCCGAGCGGGTGTAGGCGTAGGCGGCGAGGCCGTAGGGCAGGCGGTTCGCCTCGTCCACGGCCTCGTCGAGGTCGCCGAAGGGCATGATCATCGCCAGCGGCCCGAAGGGCTCCTCGTTCATCATGCGCATGGCGCTCGTGACGCCGGTCACGACCGTCGGCTCGAAGAAGTAGCCCTTGTTGCCGATGCGCTCGCCGCCGGTGCGGATGTCGGCGCCGTTCCTCACGGCGTCGCCGATCAGCGATTCCAGCGCCGGCACCCGGCGCTCGTTGGCGAGCGGCCCCATGGTGGTGCCCTCGGCGAGGCCGTCGCCGACCTTGATCGCCCGCGCCGCGCCGACGAAGCTGTCGACGAAGCGCTCGTACAACTGTTCCTGCACGAGGAAGCGTGTCGGCGACACGCACACCTGGCCCGCGTTGCGGAACTTGGCGATGGCGATCTGCTTCGCCGCCGCGTCCACGTCGGCGTCGCCGCACACGATCACCGGCGCGTGGCCGCCGAGTTCCATGGTCACCCGCTTCATGTGCAGGCCGGCAAGGGCGGCGAGCTGCTTGCCGACCGGCGTGGAGCCGGTGAATGTCACCTTGCGGATGATCGGGTGCGGGATGAGGTAGTTGCTGATCTCCGCCGGCACGCCGAAGACGAGGCCGATGACCCCCGCCGGCACGCCGGCGTCGACGAAGCAGCGGATCAGCTCGGCCGGCGAGGCCGGCGTTTCTTCCGGCGCCTTGACGATGATGGAGCAGCCGGCGGCGAGCGCGGCGCCGAGCTTGCGCACCACCTGGTTGATGGGGAAGTTCCAAGGCGTGAAGGCGGCCACGGGGCCGACCGGCTCCTTGATGACGAGCTGGGTGACGCCGACGGCGCGCGACGGGATCACGCGGCCGTAGGCCCGGCGCGCCTCCTCGGCGAGCCAGTCGGTGACGTCGGCCGCGGCCATCACCTCCATCCGTGCCTCGGCGAGCGGCTTGCCCTGTTCGGTGGTCATCAGCCGGGCCACGGTGTCGGCGCGCTCGCGCAGCAGGTCGGCCGCCTTGCGCATGACCTTGGAGCGGTCGAAGGCCGACACCGCGCGCCAGGTGTGGAAGCCGCGCGCCGCCGCTTCCAGCGCCGCGTCGAGGTCGCCGCGCGAGGCGTGCGCCACCGTGCCGACGGGTTCCTCGGTGGCGGGGTTGAGCACGGGGATGCTGCGGCCGCCCTCCGCTTCGCGCCAGCGGCCGTCGATGTGGAGGAGGACGTCGGGGTACATGGTGGGGCCTCGCTGCTGTCGGGAGGAGCGGCGCTCGGAGCGGTCCGTGGCTCGGGGGAATACACCGCCGACCCGGTCGAGGCCAGCGCCGCGCGCGCCGATGACGATCCACCTCAACCAAGCCGCCGTTCCGGCGTTGCACGACACGATCGGATCGGGGAGGGAAGGCGATGGGCACGCGACGGGCTATCTGGCGCAGTCTGCTGGCACTGCCGCTCCTCAGCGTGGCGAGCCGGCGCGCGCGGGCCGAGGCGCCCGCCCAAACCCCGACGCCGCCCGCCGCCGCCGTGCCGCCTGGCGGCGCACCCGGCCTGCAAACGCTGACCGTCTTCCTCCGTCACGACGAGACGAAAACCGTCACCGAGATCAACCAGCACCTCAAGCAGACCGGCTTCTTCGACCACTTCCCGCCGGCGGGCGTCGAGGTGCTGTCGTGGTACGTGATGATGGGCATCGGTCAGGTGGTGACGCTGCGCTTTCCCGCCGAGCGGCTCCGCGAGATCAACTACCTCCTGGAAAACGAGGCCTGGGGCGGCTTTCGCACGGAGTTCTACCCGACCTACGACTACCGCGCGCTGTACGCGTCGCTGCAGTCCCGGATGAAGTCGCAATGAGCGCGCCCCGTCTCGGCGACATCGATCCCGACAGGCTCGACGCGGAGCAGCGCCGCGTTTACGACGCGATCCTCGGCGGCCCGCGCGGCGTGGTGGAAGGACCGCTGCGGGTTTGGCTGACGAGCCCCGGCCTCGCCGACCGCGCGCAGGCGCTCGGCGCCTTCTGCCGCTACGGCACCGGCCTGCCGCCGCGCCTGTCCGAACTCGCCATCCTCGTCACCGGCGCCCATTGGCGGGCCGGGTTCGAATGGGCGGTCCATGCTCCCATCGCGCTCGCCGCCGGCCTCGCGGCCGAGGCGATCGAGGCGATCCGCTGCGGGCGCGCGCCGCACCTCGCCGACGCGGCGGAACGCGCGGTGTACGACGTGTCGAGCGAGCTGCTGCGCGACAAGGGCGTGAGCGATGCAACCTACGCCCGTGGGCGAGACGTGCTCGGCGAGCGCGCCCTGGTCGAACTCGTCGGCGTCCTCGGCTATTACGGGCTGATCTCCATGACGATCAACGCCTTCGCCGTGCCGCTGCCGGACGGCGCCCCCGACCCCTTCGCCTAGGCGGGACGGTGCCGGTCGAAGGTCGAGGCGGGGCGCAAGGTGGTCGAAGCGGGGCCGCGGGCGTGCTAGGAGCGGTGCATCCGCGTGGGAGGTCATCGATGGCGAGAGTGTTGAAGCACGGCCGTGACGCGGCGCTGCGCGCCGAGGACGCGGTCAAGGTGCGCGCCACCGTGGAGTCCATCCTCGCCGACATCGAAACGCGCGGCGACGCCGCCGTGCGCGAGCTGTCGGTGAAGTTCGACGGCTGGGACCGCGCCGACTACCGGCTGACGGAGGCCGAGATCGGCGCCTGCCTCGACCAGCTCACCCCGCGCGACATTTCCGACATCGAGTTCGCGCAGCGCCAGGTGCGCAACTTCGCCCAGCACCAGCGCGCCTCGATGACGGACGTCGAGGTCGAAACCTACCCGGGCGTCGTGCTCGGCCACAAGAACATCCCGGTCAACGCCGTCGGCTGCTACGTGCCGGGCGGCAAGTACCCGTTGCTCGCCTCGGCGCACATGTCGGTGGTGACCGCCAAGGTCGCCGGGGTGACGCGCATCGTCACCTGCGCGCCGCCCTACAGGGGCAAGGCCGCGGCGGCCATCGTCGCCGCCCAGCACCTCGCCGGCGCCGACGAGATCTACTGCCTCGGCGGCATCCAGGCGGTGGGCGCCATGGCGCTCGGCACCGACAGCATCGGCAAGGTCGACATGCTGGTCGGCCCCGGCAACGCCTTCGTCGCGGAAGCCAAGCGCCAGTTGTTCGGACGCGTCGGCATCGACCTCTTCGCCGGGCCGACGGAAACGCTGGTCATCGCCGACGACGGCGTCGACGGCGAGATGTGCGCGACCGACCTGCTCGGCCAGGCCGAGCACGGCCCGAACTCGCCGGCGATCCTCCTCACCAACTCGGAGAAGCTCGCCCGCGACACCATGGGCGAGATCGAACGCCTGCTCGCCATCCTGCCCACCGCCGAGATCGCGCGGCAGGCGTGGGCGGACTACGGCGAGGTGATCGTGTGCGACGGCTACGAGGAGATGGTGGCGGAAGCCGACCGCATCGCCTCCGAGCACGTCCAGGTGATGACGCGCGACCCCGACTACTTCCTGCATCGCATGACGAACTACGGCGCGCTGTTCCTGGGGCCGCGCACCAACGTCGCCTTCGGCGACAAGGTCATCGGTACCAACCACACCCTGCCGACGCTGGGCGCGGCGCGCTACACCGGCGGGCTTTGGGTCGGCAAGTTCCTGAAAACCTGCACCTACCAGCGCGTGCTGACCGACGAGGCTTCGGCCACCATGGGTGCCTACTGCTCGCGCCTTTGCATGCTGGAAGGCTTCGTCGGCCATGCCGAGCAGGCCAACCTTCGCGTGCGGCGCTACGGCGGCGGCAACGTCCCCTACGGCCAGGCGGCGCCGGCCAGGCAGGCGGCGGAGTGAGCGCGTGACTTCCTCGGTCCAACCGCACGTCCCGCCCGTGCTGCCGTCGTTCCGCCTCGATGGCAGGCGCGCCCTCGTCACCGGCGCCGGGCGCGGGATCGGCCTCGCCGCCGCGCAGGCGCTCGCCGCCGCCGGCGCCGCGGTCACGTTGGTGGCGCGCTCGTCGGGCGAGATCGAGGCGGGTGCGGCGGCGATCCGTGCCGCCGGCGGTGCCGCCGAGGCGCTCGCCGTCGACATGACCGACCTGCCGGCCTTCGCCGCCGCCCTCGACGGTGCGCCGCCCTTCGACATCCTGCTCAACAACGCCGGCACCAACCGTCCCAAGCCGTTCCTCGACGCCACGGTCGAGGACTACGACGCGGTGTTCGCACTCAACGTGCGCGCGACCTTCTTCGCCGCCCAGGCGGTGGCGCGCCGCCTGGTCGAGGCCGGGCGCGGCGGCTCCATCATCAACGTGTCGTCGCAGATGGGGCTCGTCGGCGGGCCGCTGCGCGCGATCTACTGCGCGTCCAAGCACGCGGTCGAGGGCATGAGCAAGGCGATGGCCATCGAGCTCGGCCCGCACGGCATCCGCGTCAACACTCTGTGTCCGACCTTTATCGAGACGCCGATGACGCGCCCCTACCTGGAGGTGCCCGGTTTCATGGACAGCGTGCTCGCCAAGATCAAGCTCGGCCGCGTCGGCCAGGTCGGCGACCTCACCGGCGCCGTGGTGTTCCTGGCGTCCGACGCCGCCGCCATGATGACCGGCTCCGCCCTCGTCGTCGACGGCGGCTGGACCGCGGAGTGACCCGATGACCGCCCCATCGACGACGGCGACGACCACCAAGGGCCTGTTCACGCGCGTCGACGGCGCGGGCGAGCTGCCCTGGCTGGTGCTGTCGCACAGCCTCGCCTCCGACCACACCATGTGGGACGGCGAGATGCCGGCGCTGACCAAGGCCTTTCGCGTGCTGCGCTTCGACACGCGCGGCCATGGCGCCAGCGTGGCGCCGCTCGGCGCCTACGGCTTCAACGACCTCGCCGACGACGTGATCGCGGTCATGGACCACCACGGCGTCGCGACGGCGTCGTTCATGGGGCTGTCGCTCGGCGGCATGACCGGGCTCGGCCTCGCCCTCGCCCATCCCGAGCGCGTCGAGCGCCTGGTGTGCTGCGCCGCCCGCGCCGACGCGCCCGACACCTATCGCCAGGGCTGGGACGAACGCCTCGCCCTGGTCAACACGCAGGGAACGGGAGGGCTCGTCGAGGGCACGCTGCAGCGCTGGCTGACGGCGCCGTTCCGCGACGCCCACCCCGAGGCCGTGGCCAAGGTCGCAGCCGGCATCCGCGCCACGAGCGACCAGGGCTACAAGAGCTGCGTCGCCGCCCTGAAAAGCCTCGACTACCTCAAGGACCTCGGCGGCCTGCGCGTGCCCACGCTCTACGTCGCCGGCGCCGAGGACGTGTCCGTCCCCGTCGCGGTGGTCGAGGAGATGGCGACGCTGACGCCGGGCGCCCGCCTCGCCGTGGTGCCGGACGCGGCGCACCTCATCAACATCAACCAGCCGGGCGGCTTTGCCGCGGCGCTCGCCGGCTTCCTGACCTGACCATGGGCCCTGCCGCGACGGGCCGGCGCCGCGCCGTGCCCGCGGCCGAGCGCGTCACGCCGTCGCCAGGTCGCGCCGCGGCGCCGCGTCGAGGACGAAGGACGCGCATTCGACGACCTGCCGCGGGGTGAGCAGGGGAAAGCGGATCGCGTCGAGGTCGCCGCGGTAGGGTCGGTAGCCGCCGGCGTCGGCAAGCGGCGCCGTGCCCTCGACCGGCGCGAAACTCGTACGCTCGGCATATTCGTAGATCATCAGGAAGCGCCCGTCCGACACGGTGCCGTTGGGCAGGCGCACGCCCGCCGGACAGGCCGTCCAGCTGTGCGGGACGCCCGGCGCGATGTCGACGAGCGAGCCCGGCGCGACGAGGAGGACCTCGCCGTTGAGTTCGGTCAGCGCGACGCCGTTGACGACCAGGATGCGCTCGGCGAGCAGATGCCCGCCCCTGCCGGCCCGTTCCTGCGCGAGGTGGACGTGGCGCGGCAGGCGCATCGCGTCGGTGAAGGGGATGAAGCCGAACTGCCCGGCGAAGCCAGCCGTGCCGTCGTCGTCGCCGCCATGGAGTTCGTGCATCACCAGCGGGATGTCGGGGAAGGGTTGCTTCACGGTGGCGCCGGTGCCGTGCGTGACGCGGCACCCGTTGGGCAGCAAGACGCCCGATGTCGGCATGGCCGGTCCTTCCTTCGCGGGTTCGACTGTTGATCAGCGTTGCGGCAGCAGGCGCAGCGCCTTGGTGAAGAAGTCCGGCCCGCCGAAGTTGCCCGACTTCAAGGCCAGCGCGACGGGGTCGCCGCCGAGCGTCACCGTCCAGGGTACGCCGGGGTCGATCTGCGGGCCGATGCGCAGGGCGGCGACGTTGAGCGCCTGCACCACCGCGCCCGCCGTTTCGCCGCCAGCGACGACGAGGCGGCGCACGCCGTCCGCGTGCAGGCCATGTGCGATGACGCCCATCGCGCGTTCGACGAGGTCGCCGGCCGCGCCGGCGCCGAGCGCGTCCTGCACGCCGCGCACCTCGTCGGGCTTGGCGGTGGCGTAGATCAGCACCGGTTCCGTCGCCCCGTGGTCGCGGGCGAAGCGCAGCGCCTCCGCCGCCACCGGCTCGTCGCGGGCGAGGCGAAGCGGGTCGATGCGATACGAGGGACCGGACCAGTGCGCCACCTGCGCGTTGGTCGCCTCCGAGCAGCTTCCGGCGAGCACGGCGGAGCGGCCGGCGACGGGCGCCAGCGCCGCCGCCTCGCCCGCCAGCGGCAGGCGACCGGCCTCGCGCAGCGCCTTCGCCACGCCGAGGCCGAGGCCGGACCCTCCGGTCAGCAGCGGCAGGTCGAGCGCGGCGCGTCCCAGCGCGACGAGGTCGGCGTCGGACACCGCGTCGGCGACCGCAAGCCTCGCGCCCGACGCCGCGAGTGCGTCCATCGCGGCGCGCGCCCCGCCGCCGGCGACGGCATCGTAGCGCAGCAGGCCGACGGTGCCCGCGCATTGGCGCTGCAGCACCCGCACGAGGTCGGGGTCGCGCATCGGCGTGAGGGGGTGGTCGCGCATCCCCGACTCGCTGAGCAGGCGGTCGCCGACGAAAAGGTGGCCGCGGAAGATGGTGCGGCCGGCCTCGGGGAAGGCCGGGCAGGCCAGGGTGAAGGAACAGCCGAGCGCCGCCATCAGCGCTTCCGCCACCGGGCCGATGTTGCCGGCGTCGGTGGAATCGAAGGTCGAGCAGTATTTGAAGTAGAAGCGCGCGCAGCCCTGGCCCTGCAACCAGCGCAGCGCCGCGAGGGACTGCGCCACCGCCTCCGCCGCGGGGTTGGTGCGCGACTTCAGCGCCACCACCACCGCGTCCACCTCCTCGCCGAGGCCACGCGTCGGCGTGCCGATGGTTTGGACCGTGCGCATGCCGCCACGCGTGAGCATGTTGGCGAGGTCGGTGGCGCCGGTGGAATCGTCGGCGATGCAGCCGAGCAGGGGAGCGGTCATCGTCGTGGGGCCCGGCGTTGGCGGAGGGATGCGGGCACGAAAGCACCCGCGCCGTCCCGGATCAATCGAACAGAAGGCTGGTTTGTTCGCCCGCCCCGGCCGGCGCGGCGAAGGACGACAGGGTGACGCCGAGCAGGCGCACGCCGCGGCGGGGCGGGGTCAGCGGTCGCAGGATCGCCAGGCTGACCTGCTCCAGCGCCGCCCTCCCGTCGACCGGCTGGACCAGCGAGCGCGCCCGCGTGACCTGGCGGAAGTCGGCGTACTTGACCTTCACCGTGACCGTGCGCGCGCGCAGCCCGAGGCGCTCCGCGGCGGCCCACACCTTGTCGAGGATCGGTTGCAGCGCGTCGCGCATGGCGGCGAAGTCGTGGAGGTCGGCGGAGAAGGTGTTCTCGGCGCCGACCGACTTGCGGATGCGGTCGGGGCGCACCGGGCGCTCGTCGACGCCGCGCGCGATGGCGTGGTAGTGCGGGCCGGCCTTGCCGAAATGGGCCTGGAGGAAGGCGAGGCTTTGCGCGCGGAGGTCGCGGCCGGTGACGATGCCGAGGCGTTCCATCTTCGCCGCCGTCGCCGGCCCGACCCCGTGGAAGCGCGCGACGGGGAGCGCCGCGACGAAGTCCGGCCCCATGCGCGGCGTGATGACGTAAAGCCCGTCCGGCTTGCGGTGGTCGGAGGCGAGCTTGGCCAGGAACTTGTTGTAGGACACGCCGGCCGAGGCGGTGAGGCCGGTTTCCGCGTGGATGCGCGCCCGGATCGCCTCGGCGATGGCGGTGGCGGCACCCGGCGCTCCCGCCGCGGCGGTGACGTCGAGGTAGGCCTCGTCGAGCGAAAGCGGCTCGATCAGCGCCGTCCACGCGGCGAACACGGCGCGCACCTGCGCCGACACCTGCTTGTACACCTCGAAGCGCGGGCGCACGAAGGTGAGGTCCGGGCACTTGCGTCGCGCGGTGACGGAGGGCATGGCCGAGCGCACGCCGTAGGCACGGGCCTCGTAGCTCGCCGCCGCCACCACGCCGCGCTCGCGCGAGCCGCCGACCGCCACCGGCCTGCCGCGCAGGGACGGGTCGTCGCGCTGCTCGACGGAAGCGTAGAAGGCGTCCATGTCGACGTGGATGATCTTGCGCGGCACATCCGCGGCCGCGCCGACGGGTGCCGGCGCTGCCGCGACGGCCGGCTGGGCGTTCAGCGTCGTCCGTGCCTCCTCCCCGCCACGACGGCGGGCTCGCCCGGCGCGGTCTCGATGCCGAGGTCGGGCACGGCGATGATGGGCGCGCCGCGCAGGTCGCGGCGGACCACGATGGTGCCGCGCCCTTCGAGGTAGTCCAGCATGCGGCGGGCGCGGGCGCCGGAACTCGTGCCGTAGGCCTCGGCGAGCGCGGCGTCGGACGGGCAGGGCGCGCCGGCGAGCGCGGTGCGCGCCAGCAGCAGGAACAGCCCGGCGAGGTCGTCGGGCAGGGCGCCGGCGATGTCCTGCGCCCGCGCCCAGTCCGGGCCAGGGGGCGCCGGCCCGCCGACGCCGGCACGCGCCATGGCGAGGCGCCGCTTGAACTCGGGCAGGGCGACGGCCTCGCCGCCGACCCGCTTGACGCGGCAGCGCACGGCGAAGTCCTGGTACAGCGTCGCCGGGGTGCAACTCGCGGCGTCCGCGTCGGCGAGCACGCAGGCGAGCACGTCGGCCAGCAGCGCTTCGCGCTCGGCCGGGTCGACCGGCACCGAAGCCTCCGGCGGCTCGGGCGCTGCCGGTGGACGGTATTTCGCGAGCTGCACCAGCACGTCGGCGGCACCGGCCGGGCGCGGCCTCGGGCGCACGGGTGGGCGCGCGGCGGCGTCGCC
>CAXTFM010000123.1:0-10892 GCA_964243435.1 uncultured Beijerinckiaceae bacterium | reverse complement strand
CCGTCTTGTTGACGTGCTGGCCGCCGGCGCCCTGGGCGCGCATGGTGTCGATCTTAAGGTCGGCGTCGTTCACCGTGACGTCGACCTCTTCAGCCTGCGGCAGCACGGCGACGGTGGCGGCGGAGGTGTGGATTCGCCCCTGCGTTTCCGTGTCGGGCACGCGCTGCACCCGGTGCACGCCCGACTCGAACTTCAATCTGGCGAAGACGCCGGCGCCTTCCACCTCGGCGATGACCTCCTTGAAGCCGCCGGCGGTGCCCTCGCTCGCCGACACCACGGCGACGCGCCAGCCGTGCGCCTCGGCGTAGCGGTCGTACATGCGGAACAGGTCGCCGGCGAACAGCGCCGCCTCGTCGCCCCCGGTGCCGGCGCGTATCTCCAGGATGGCGGATTTCTCGTCGGCCGCGTCCTTGGGCAGCAGCGCCATTTGCAGCACCCGCGCCAGCGCATCGAGGCGCGCCTGCCCGCTGCGGCGCTCCTCGCCGGCGAGGTCGCGCATTTCCGCGTCGAGCGACGGGTCGCCGAGCATGGCGTCGAGGCCGCCGAGGTCGGAGGCTTCGCGGCGGTACTCGCGGATCGCGGTCGTGACGTCGGCAAGCCCGGCGAGTTCGCGCGACAGGGCGACAAAGGTCGCGGCATCGGGGTTCGCCGCGAGCCGGCCGTTGATCTCGTCGTGGCGACGCAGGATGAGGTCGAGCTTGTCTTGGGGAAGCTGCATGGTGCGTTGGAGGTAGCGAAGCCCGGTGTCGCGAACAAGCTCGGGCGTCGAACGAGGCTCCCCGACGGTTCCGGCCGGCCGCGACTTGCCCTAGCATTATGGACGGGCATCGCGGGTGCGCGTCGGGCGACGGAGGGGCACCATGGCATCGCTGAGCTTGCGCATCTTCCTCGACGGCGGATGGCGCATCGGCCCGGGCAAGATCGACCTGCTCGAAGGGATCGCCGCCTGCGGCTCCATCTCCGCGGCCGGGCGCAAGCTCGCCATGTCGTACCGGCGGGCGTGGCAGCTCGTCGACGAGATGAACGCCATGTTCGCCGATCCCGTGGTGGCGCGCCAGATCGGCGGGCGCAACGGCGGCGGTGCGGCGCTGACGCCACGCGGCGCGGCGCTCGTCGCCCGCTACCGCGCGATCGAGCGGGCGGCGACGGCGCTGGCGCGCGACGACCTCGACCACTTGCAGGACGGCGCCACGCCCGCCGACGGCCCGCGCACGCCGGAGCGGATGGCTTGAGGTTGGGGCGAGGGCGGCGGAAGCGCGCACCGCGCCCGCTGCGGCGCGAAACCGCTCCGCTTTGCCGGCGAGCGGGCCTACACGCGGTGCGGTGAATGAATCGAAAACGCCGTCATCCGCCGACATCGCCGCCGAGGTCGGGCATTTCCGCTCGGAGGCCCTGCGCCAGGAACTCGAAACCGGGGAACGCATGCCCCTCGTCGTGGACGCAGCGGCGCGGCGCCTGCCCGTCGGCGTGCAGCGCGCCCGTCCGGCCTTTTCCAAGGACGAGGAACCCTCCTGACGCGCTGAATGCGCTGCGCCCTTGTGCCGGCGGCCATGCCGGGCGGGCGGTTCGATGGATTGTGCCGCCGCCGCGCCGGGCCTAACCCGTTCGCGGAGTTGCGGTGCATGCATGGAGGGCGCGGTGCTGGGAGCTTTCGGAAACGTCGCGGGGACGAGCCGGCGCGCGCTGCTCCGGGGCGCGGGCTGGGCGGCGGCGGGAAGCGCGCTTCCCGGCCGGGCCGCCGCCGCCGTCGCCGTGAGCCCCGTGATGGCGCAGCTCAGCGCCTACATGGCAGAGGCCGGCGCGCGCGCCCTGCCCGACGACGTCGTCGAGAAGGCCAAGCACCACATCCTCGACACCTTCGCCGCCATGGTGTCCGGGTCCGGCCTGCCCCCGGCGCACGCGGCCTACGCCGTCGCCCGCGCCGTCGGCTCGGAGGGGAGCGCCACGGTCGTGGCGTCGCCGATGACGGTCGGCCCGATCGAGGCGGCGCTGGTCAACGGCATGCTGGCGCATTGCGACGAGACGGATGACTCCAACGAATTCTCGCAATCGCACCCCGGCTGTTCCATCGTGCCCGCCGCCTTCGCCGCCGGCGAGAAGTTCGGCATCGACGGCGCGCGCTTCCTGCGCGCGGTGACGCTCGGCTACGACGTCGGGCCGCGCGTCACCCTGAGCCTGGGGGCGGTCGACTTCCGCAACAACAGCCACAAGAGCACGCACGCCATCGCCGGCGCCTTCGGCGCGGCGGCGGCGGCCGGCTCCGCCGTGTCCCTCAGCGCGCAGCAGATGCGCTGGCTGCTCGATTACGCGTCGCAGCAGGCGTCGGGCATCGGGGCGTGGACGCGCGACACCGCCCATATCGAGAAGTCCTTCGTGTTCGCCGGCATGCCGGCGCGCAGCGGCATCACCGCCGCGCTGATGGTGCAGGCCGGCTGCAACGGCCTCGACGACATCTTCTCCGGTCCCGACAACTACTTCCAGGCCACCGCGCCCGATGCCGACCTGTCCCAGCTGACGAACGGGCTCGGCACGCGCTACGAGATCACCCGCACCAACATCAAGAAATGGACGGTGGGGTCGCCGATCCAGGCACCGCTCGACGCGATGGCGAACATTCTCGCGAAACGCGCGGTCAGCGCCGACCAGGTCCGCTCGATCGTGGTGCGCGTCGCCAACACCGAGGCGCGCGTCGTCGACAACCGCGAAATCCCCGACATCTGCCTCCAGCACATGGTGTCCGTGATGCTCCTCGACGGCACCGCCTCCTTCGCCGCCGCGCACGACAAGGCGCGCATGGGCGACCCGGCGGTGCTGCGCACCCGCGCCAAGGTGCAGCTCATCCCCAGCGACGAGCTGGAGCGACTGGAGCCGGCGCGCCAAGCCATCGTGGAGATCACGCTCGACGACGGCACGGTGCTTTCCGACCGCGTCACGGCGGTGCGCGGCACGGCGGACAACCCGATGCCGCGCGCCGAGGTGGTGGACAAGTGCCGCGCCCTGGTCGAGCCGGTGGTGGGCCGCGCCGCCGCGGCCGGGCTGATCGACAAGGTGCTCGGGCTGGAGAAGGTCGCGGACCTGCGCGAGTTCCGTGCCCTGCTGCGCAAGTCCGAGCCGCAGAAGGGCTGAGCCGCGCTCAGGCGAAGGGCAGGCGATCGCCGAGGTCGAGCTCGCCGGCGAGCCTGCGCAGGTCGGCGCGCGTGTCGTCGGGCAGCAGCAGGCCGTCGCGGCGGTTGGCGGCGTCGTTGCGCGCCTCGATCTCGCCGGGGTAGAAGATCTCGTCGAAGCCCTCCGCCAGCGGCACGTCCTTGAGGCCGGCGATCATCGCCTCCATGCGGCCGTTGAAGTCGGCGACCGGCTGGAAGGCCGCGATGTCGAGCGCGATCATCAGGTGGCCGGCGCCGCTGCGGCGCTCCGCCTGGTAGGGGCCGTGGACGCCGTCCCCGACGCCGCTGCCGGTGAGCACGCCCGACAGCATGTCCATGACGACGGAGATGGCGTAGCCCTTGTGCTGCCCCATCGGCAGGATGACGCCGTCGATCGCCGCCTGCGGGTCGCTCGTCGGCGCGCCGGCGGCGTCGATGGCCCAGCCCAGCGGGATGCGCTCGCCGCGCTGGCGGGCGAGGTAGATCTTGCCGCGCGCGACGCCCGTGTTGGCCATGTCGAGCATCAAGGGGGCGTGCGCGCCGGCGGGCGCCGCCCACGACCAGGGATTGTTGCCGACGCGCTTGCGGCGCCCGCCCCAGGGCGCCATCGCCGGGCTGGCGTTGGTGGACAGGAAGCCGACGCAGCCCGCCGCCGCCGCCATCCGCGTGAAGTACATGGCGGTGCCGAAATGGTTGGAGTTGCGCACCGCCACGGCGCCGATGCCGTGGGCCTTGGCCCGCGCCACCGCCTCGCGCGCGGCACGGGCGGCGAGCACCTGCCCCATACCCTCGCGCCCGTCGATCACCGCGACGGCGCCGCCGTCCACCACGAGGTCGGGCGTGGCCGCAGGGTCGCACACGCCGGCGCGCAGCCGCGCCATGTACCAGGACAGGCGCATGACGCCGTGCGACTGGTGTCCCCACAGGTCGGCCTGGACCAGCGTGTCGGCGCACAGCGCAGCCTCCGCCGCCGCCATGCCGGTGGTCGCATAGGCCGCCGTCGCGAAGGCGCGGAGGCGGTCGGGCGCGGTAGGCTCCTGCTTGGTCATGCCGTCTCCCGAACGCCGGCGCGATCGCCGCCTCCGCGCAACGCGTCGAGGTGCGCTCGCGTTCGCGGACATCGCCGCCGGCGCATCCGCCGCGACCGGACGCGTCGGCGCGCGATCCACCCGCGGGAGGCTCCCATCAAGGACAAGCGCGACGAAGGCCTTTGGGGCTGGAAGCAAAGGGAAAACAACAACCGGATGATCGCGCTCCAGCAGCGCGCCCCGTCCTCCGCCGACGCCGGCGCTGTCGAGCTCGCCTATTTCGGCGGCTCGGCCTTCAGGATCACGACGCCGGCCGGGCTGACGGTGATGATCGATCCCTGGCGCAACCCGCCCTGGGGCAACTGGGACTGGTACCTTTACGACTTCCCCGACGTCGAGGTCGACATCGGCGTCTCGACCCACGCGCACTTCGACCATGACGGACTGCACGTGCTGCGGGCCTCGACCCTGCTCGACCGGCCGGTCGGCACCCTCGACTTCGCCGACGTCAGGATCACCGGCATCGCCGACAAGCACGTGTCCGACAGCAGCCACAACGTTTACGACTGGGCGCGGATGACGCGGGCGCTGACGAGCATGGAAACGCGGCCGCCGAATAACTGGCGATCCTTCGACAACTGCCTGATCCTCGTCGAGGTGGCGGGGCTGCGCATCCTGCACTGGGGCGACAACCGGCCCGACCCGCCGCCGCACGTGTGGGAGATGCTGGGCGCGATCGACGTCGCCCTGCTGCCGATCGACGGGTCGCAGCACGTGCTCAGCGACGCCCAGGTCGACGCGGTCGCGGCCCGGCTGGAGGCCAAACTCGTCGTGCCGCACCATTACTACATCTGGGACGTCGTCACGCGCGGCTCGACGCTGCTCCCCCCGGACGCCTGGGTGAACAACCGTCCGGGCTCGCGCTGGCTGAGCGGCGGGTCGGTCAGCCTCACGCGCGACGCGGTCAGGACCTGCAAGGGGACGGCCCTGTGCTTCGGCGAACACGTCGCCTTCGCCAAGCCGAACCCCAAGCTCGACAAGGGCGCGTAGATCATCGGGGTGTGCCGTCGGGCCGCGCGAGGCGGAACCGCGCGGGATCGAGCGCGCGGTCGTCCTTGAGGGCGACGCCGGTCAGCCCGCGGCGCCGCGCTTCCCCCATCAGCCAGGTCAACATCTCGGCCGCCGCCTCGCAGGACAGGCCCGCGCCGTGGATGTTGGACACGCAGTTGCGCTCTGCGTCCTGCCGCCCGACCCTTGGATGGTGCGTGAGGTAAACGCCGAGGCTGTCGGCGGCGCTGAGGCCGGGCCGTTCGCCGATCAGCACGGCGACGAGCCCGGCGCCGAGACGTTCCCCGATCTCGTCGCCGAGGGCGACGCGTGCCTGCGTGGCGACGACGGTCGGCGCCAGCGCCCATCCCGGCAAGCGCGCCGCACAGGCACGCAGGAGCGGCGCCGCATGGCGGTGCACCGCAAGCGGCGACAAACCATCGGCGACCACGAACGCGGCGTCCCAGCCGCGATCGGGTAAGGGAGCCGGGTGCCGCGCCTGCGCCAGCGCCGCGCGGCAGGCGGGGTCGAGGCGGCGGCCGAGGTCGGGCCGCCTGAGGTAGGTCGCGCGGTCGGGCGCCTCGCTTCGGACGACGAGTGCCGGCCCGACCTCCCGCTGCACGGCCTCGACGTCGAGCGGCGCGTGGACCGCGTCGCGCGCCCGCGCATGGGCGAGCTGGAGGTCGAGCACGGCGCCGGTCGGCAGGGCGTCGCCCGTGCGGCCGAGCCCGATCCGCGCATGGGTCGCGGCGCGCAGGGCGGACCAGGGATCGGGACGCGGCGGCGTCACGCCGGTCCCTCGCCGGGAAGCTGCATCAGGCGCGCCGCTGGCGGCCCGAGCTGACGGACGCGTCCGACCGGGTCCACCATCCCCGCGCGCTCAAGCCATGCCTCGAACTCGGGCGCCGCGCGGACGCCGAACTGCGCGCGCAGGTATCCCATGTCGTGGAACGACAGGCTTTGATAGTTCAACATGATGTCGTCGGCGCCCGGCACCGCGATGAGGAACGTCACGCCGGCGACGGTGAGCAGCGTCATCAGCCCGTCCATGTCGTCCGCGTCGGCTTCGGCGTGGTTGGTGTAGCACACGTCGCAGCCCATCGGCAGGCCGAGCAGCTTGCCGCAGAAATGATCCTCCAGTCCGGCGCGGATGATCTGCTTGCCGTCGTACAGGTATTCCGGCCCGATGAAGCCGACGACGGTGTTGACGAGCAGCGGCGCGAAGGCGCGGGCGACCGCGTAGGCGCGCGCTTCCACTGTCTGCTGGTCGACCCCGCAATGGGCGTTGGCCGACAAGGCGGACCCCTGCCCGGTTTCGAAATACATCACGTTGCGGCCGACGCTGCCGCGCGTCAGCGCCAGCGCGGCGTCCTGCGCCTCGCGCAGGACGGCGAGGTCGACGCCGAAGCCGGCGTTCGCCGCCTGCGTCCCGGCGATCGACTGGAACACGAGGTCGACCGGCGCCCCGAGGCGGATCGCCTCGATGGTGTTGGTGACGTGGGTCAGCACGCAGGTCTGGGTCGGAATGGCGTTCTTGACGCGAAAGGCATCGAGCATGCGCAGCAGGGCGACGCAGTTCGGCACGCTGTCCGTTGCCGGGTTGACGCCGATCACGGCGTCGCCGGTGCCATGGAGCAGGCCGTCGATCACCGCCGCCGCGATCCCGCGGGGATCGTCCGTCGGGTGATTCGGCTGGAGCCGCGAGCCGAGCCGGCCTGGCAGTCCCTGCGTGTTGCGGAAGCCTGTGACGACGCGGCAGCGGCGTGCGACGGCGATGAGGTCCTGGTTGCGCATCAGCTTGGTGACCGCCGCCGCCATCTCGGGGGTGAGCGCCGGCGCCAGGGCGGCCAGCGCCGCGGGTGTCGCGGCATCGGACAGCAGCCAGTCGCGGAACCCGCCCGCGGTGAGGTGCGCGACCGGCGCGAAGGCGGCTGCATCGTGGCCATCAATGATGAGACGCGTCACCTCGTCGGTTTCGTAGGGCACGACGACCTCGTCGAGGAAGGTGCGCAGCGGCAGGTCGGCAAGCACCGCGCGTGCGGCGACGCGTTGCGCGTCGCTTTCGGCCGCCAAGCCGGCGAGTTCGTCCCCGGAGCGCTGGTGCGACGATTTGGCGAGGAGGGTGCGCAGGTTTGCGAAGCGATGGCGCTCGCCCTTGAAGTCGCTGACATAGCTCGGCATCGAAGCACACCTCCCAACGATGATCCGTTCTCGCCCGCGCGTCGCCCGTCAATGAACGGGCAGTCCGCCGTTCCGGAAAGCTTCGCCGATGCACACCCCGTTCCCGCAGACTTGCGGCGCACCGGGGCGCCGGTTATAGTTTGGGTGTCCCGCTCCCTTCGTCTAGCGGTCTAGGACGTCGCCCTCTCACGGCGAAAACAGGGGTTCGATTCCCCTAGGGAGCGCCAGTCATTGTAAATCAATGACTTAGCCGATGTTCTTGCTCCAGTCTGCCCGACCTTTTTGCCCCACGTCGCAACCAGCAATTCTTGCTGTGCGGGCCAGAAGCGTGCTTGCTGCATGGGCGCAATGACTTTGATCCGCAGCAAGCGTTCGACGTCAACGACCGATCCACAGGCGCAAAGGCGGTGATCGTGCGACTGGTCACGGCTCAGCACGGTCCAGCCAACACGATCACCACACCATCTGGCTAGGAGCTTCGACCGAAACGCGCCACCACCATTGCCAGCCGGATCGCGGACTCGACCGACGACCGGGTACGATCGCGGGGACGGGCGGCGTGGATGAACCGGGAAGAGGTCAGGGAGCGGTTGGCACTCGGCCGCGCCAACCAGCTTGCGCCATCGACCAAAATGCGAGCCATCCTCAATCCCGGCTCGGGTTGTCATCCTCACCGGTCAGGGTCGCACCCAGGTCGGAGCGTTGATGCTTGTCCAGCACGGGCTACCAAACGTAGCGGAGATGCGCGATCGCCTTGGAGGTGGCGAGGAGCCGGTAGAGGAAGCGGTTGATCAACAGAGTGTGGGTGGCTTTGCCGTCCCAGCGGAAGCCGAGGTTGCGACCGGCGACGGACTCGGCTTTCAAGGAGCTTGATCCTGCAAAGGACTGCGCAGGGTGGGAGTGTGGCGATGCAGCCTGATTGGCAACCAACCCTGACGGGTCGTCAGGTCGTGCTACGGCCCACCGGTGCGGATGACTGGGCAGGCATGTTCTCCGCCGCTGCTGATCCAGAGATTTGGGCAGGGCACCCTGCCCAGAACCGATATGAAGAACCGGTGTTCCGCGCGTTCTTCGACAGCGCGCTCGCATCGCACGCGGCGCTCACAATCCTCAACAAGCAGACCGGGGAGATCATCGGCTCCAGCCGCTATGACGGATATGACCCCAAACTCAGCGAAGTCGAGATCGGGTGGACGTTCCTCGCCCGATCAGCTTGGGGAGGCGCCTACAATGGCGAGATCAAGCGCCTCATGCTCGACCACGCATTCCGTTTCGTGGACACGGTCGTGTTCTGGATCGGCGAAACGAACCAGAGATCAAGGCGCGCGATGGAGAAGATCGGCGGCGTCCCGCGACCTGATAAGCGCGACCGGGCCTCTGGCGACCGGATCGCCACGCACGTCATCTACGAAATGCGGAAGTCCCCGGTCACAGGCTAGCGGTCAAACCCTGACGTTCCAGGCTGCTTGCACCCGGTGGAACGCGGACCTTGTTTCCCTGCCATCGCGCGTTCCTCATGACCGTCGCGGAATGGAGAACGACGTGTCACAGAAGGTCATCGGCTTGATCGGCGGGATGAGCTGGGAGAGTTCAGCCGCCTACTACCGGATCATCAACGAGACCGTCCGGGTTCGCCTGGGCGGCTTGCGCTCGGCCCGATGCCTGATGTGGTCCTTCGACTTTGGAGAGATCGAGGCGTTGCAACACGCTGGTCGCTGGGACGACGCCGCCTCCGAGATGATCGCGGCGGCGCAGCGCCTGGAGCGCGGCGGTGCGGACTTCGTGGTGATCTGCACCAACACGATGCACCGCATGGCCGATCAGGTCCAGGCGGCGATCGGGCTGCCGCTGCTGCACATCGCTGATTCGACTGCCGAGCGGATCAAGAACGCTGGGCTGCATAAGATCGGCCTGCTGGGGACAGCCTTCACCATGGAGCAGGGCTTCTACAAGGGACGGCTCGCGGACCGGCATGGGTTGGATGTGCTCGTGCCGGGGAACGATGACCGCGCCTTTGTGCACCGGGTGATCTACGAGGAGCTGGTCCGGGGCCGGGCGGAGCCGTCTTCACGACGGGCCTACCGCGAGGTGATCGCTCGGCTGGTCGAGCGCGGAGCGGAGGCGGTCATTCTGGGCTGCACGGAGATCATGCTGCTGGTGCAGCCCGAGGACAGCGCAGTGCCGCTTTTCGATACGACGGCTCTCCACGCCAAGGCTGCCGTTGATCTGGCCCTTGCGGGATTTTGACGGTTCCGGCTCATCGGTTGATCGGACGCGGCGAGATCAGCGAAGGGTTGAACATCCCTGTGGCGAGGGGAAGGGGGGAAGCGGTCAGATGCTTCTAACACCCGAGAAGCCCGCGAACGACGAACGCCACCCGCGCATCACGCGCGTCGACCCTGATCCGCCCCGAACGCTCCAGCTCGACAAGACCGTGAAGGGCTGCCCAAAACGTCTCGGTCGCCAGTTCGGCATCGGTGCTCGACGGCGTGACAACAGCCTCCAGTGCCGCGAAAGCATCTTTCAGTTCTGATCTGGTGTCGGCTTTCGCGAAGCTCAGGCCGACCTGCGTGGTGAACATAACTTCGTAGACAGCCGGATGCTGGCGGGCGAAGGCGAGATACGCCGAGGCGACAGTCGCGAGCGCATCCTGACGATCGGTCAAGCCATGGGCCGCTTGCCGGAGCACCAACGCGAGTTCCCTGAAACCCTCGACGGCAACGGCCGCCACGATCGCGTCCCTGTTCTCGAAGTGCGCGTAGAGGACCGGCTGGCTGTACTCGATCTTCTCCGCGAGACGACGCATAGTCACGGCGCCCCACCCTTCGTCTTCCGCGACCATGCGTGCCGCCGCAATGATGCGGTGCTCGCGTGCAGCCCGGTCCCTGCCTTTCCGTTCCGCGACGCCCACCCCTCGATCTCTCCAAGTTGGATACGCCTCGCACCCTTAACACAGCTTGAATACCTAGCAATGCTAGATTACATCTGTGCAGGTTAGGGAGGCGCCCATGCATTGGTTCTCAATCGACATCGCGTGGTTGGCGGCACTCGGGATCATCTACGTCGGCGCCAGCTATGTGTCGAACCCACGAACCATGGCGCCGAACTTCGGTCTGCCGCTTCCAGAAGAGGGGACGAACATTCCCTGGTGGCTCCGCCTCAAAGGCGTTCGCGACATCACCTCGGGGGTGCTCGTCCTGGTTTTCATGGCGTGGGACGGTCATCGGGCACTCGGCCTCGTCCTGCTGGTCGAGGCCATGATCCCTATCGGGGACATGTCGAACATCCTCGCCGCCAAGGGCTCGACGAAGCATGCCTACGGCATCCATGGCCTCACGGCGGTGCTGATGTTCCTGGGTGCCATCCCCCTCATCCTGGGAGCGGCCTGAGATGCTGCACGCCTTTTGATCTCGTTTCGCGTCTTACCGCAGAGTTCTTCGAAGCGGGGCAGAGCGGAGGGAGTGCGCATCGAGGCGAGTGCGGAATTAGGCCC
>CAXTFM010000122.1:0-10926 GCA_964243435.1 uncultured Beijerinckiaceae bacterium | reverse complement strand
CAACGACATCGAGCACGTGGAGTCGCAGTCGCTGCCGGGCTACGGCATCGTCAAGGTGTACTTCCAGCCCAACGTCGACATCACCGCCGCCCAGGCGCAGGTGACCTCCGTGTCGCAAACCATCCTGAAGCAGCTGCCGGCGGGCATCACCCCGCCGCTGATGCTGGTGTACAACGCGTCAAGCGTGCCGATCCTCCAGCTCGCCCTGTCGAGCGACACGCTGTCGCAAACGGCGCTGAACGACCTCGCGCAGAACTTCATCCGGCCGCAGCTCGCCACCGTGCCGGGCGCGCAGATGCCGTTCCCCTACGGCGGCGCCCAGCGCCAGATCCAGATCGACCTCGACCAGCGCGCGCTCCACGCCCACGGCCTGTCGGCGTCGGACGTCGGCGCCGCCCTGGCGCGGCAGAACCTCATCACCCCGGTCGGCACGCAGAAGATCGGCAGCTACGAGTGGATCGTCGACCTCAACGACTCGCCGAAAACGATCGACGCGTTCAACGACCTGCCGATCAAGGTGGTCGACGGCGCGGTGGTGTTCATGCGCGACGTGGCCCACGTCCACGCCGGCTCGCCGCCGCAAACCAACGTCGTCGAGCTCGACGGCCACAAGGGCGTGCTGATGTCGGTCCTCAAGATCGGCGCGGCGTCGACCCTCGACATCATCGCGGGCGTCAAGGCGCGGCTGCCGGCGATCCAGGCGACGCTGCCGGACGGCGTCGCGCTGCGCTACGTCGCCGACCAGTCCGGCTTCGTGAAGGAGTCGGTCGCCGCCGTGGTCCGCGAGGGCCTGATCGCCGCGACCCTGACCGGCCTGATGATCCTGGTGTTCCTCGGCTCGTGGCGCTCGACGCTCATCATCACCGTGTCGATCCCGCTGGCGGTGCTGTGCTCCATCGCCGCCCTGTCGGTGCTCGGCCAGACGGTCAACGTGATGACGCTGGGCGGGCTGGCGCTCGCCGTCGGCATCCTCGTCGACGACGCCACGGTGACGATCGAGAACATCAACCGCCACATGGAGGAGCTGGGCGAGGACGTCATCACCGCGATCACCCGCGGCGCGCAGGAGATCATGCCGCCGGCGACGATCGCGCTGTTCTGCATCTGCATCGCCTTCGTGCCGCTGCTCGCGCTCGGCGGCGTCGCCGGCTACCTGTTCCGGCCGCTGGCGATGGCGGTGGTGTTCGCGATGATCGCCTCCTACGCGCTGACCTACACGGTGGTGCCGACCATGGCGCGCTTCCTGCTGCGCGAGCACGCCCCTGGCGAGCACGGGCATGGCGGGCACGGGCATGGCGGGCACGGGCATGGTCCGCACGACCAGGGTCGGCGCCCCGGCCCGTTCACCCGCTTCCAGCGCGGCTTCGAGCGGCGCTTCGAGCAGTTCCGCCTCGGCTACCTCGGGCTGCTCAAGCTGGCGCTCGCCCACCGCCTCGCCTTTTCCGGCGGCTTCCTCGCCGCCGTGCTCGCCTCCTTCGCGCTCCTCCCCCACCTCGGCCGCGACTTCTTCCCCTCCGCCGACGCGGGGGCGATGCGCATCCACCTGCGGGCGCCGACGGGGACCCGCATCGAGGAGATGACGGCGTTGACCAACCGGGTCGAGGCGCGGGTGCGCGCGCTCATCCCGGCGGAGCGGGTGGCGAGCGTCGTCAACAACATCGGCCTGCCGATCAGCGGCATCAACATTTCCTACGGCAACAGCGGCACCATCGGCACCTTCGACGCCGACATGCTGGTGAGCCTGAGCGAGGGCGAGGTGACGACGGCGGAGTTCACGAAGCTGCTGCGCGAGCGGCTGCCGCGCAACTTCCCCGGCGTGACCTTCTCGTTCCTGCCGGGCGACATCGTCAGCCAGATCCTCAACTTCGGGTCGCCCGCCCCCCTCGACGTGCAGATCGGCGGCCTCGACATCGAGGCGAACCGCGCCTACGCCGCCACGCTGATGGCGCGCATCCGCCACGTCGCCGGCGTCGCCGACACCCGCATCCAGGAACAGGCGCGCAGCCCGGCGCTGAAGGTCGACTTCAACCGCGAGCTCGCCGGCGTCGTCGGCCTGACGGAGGGCGACGCCGCCTCGGCCATCCAGGCGACGCTGTCGGGCTCGACGCAAACGTCGCCGACCTACTGGCTCGACCCGCGCAACGGCGTGTCCTACCCCGTGTCCGTGCAAACCCCGCAATACGCCATCGACACGCTGGGCGACCTCAAGAACCTGCCGATCAGCGCCGCGCGCTCGACGCAGCTCCTCGGCGGCCTCGCCGCGATCGTGCCGGAGCCGCTCAGCGCGGTGGTCACGCATTACGACATCAAGAGCACGGTCAACATCCTGGCCACGACGCAGGGGCGCGACCTCGGCGGCGTGATCGCCGACGTGCAGCGGATCGTCGACGCGGCGCGGCCGACGCTGCCCAAGGGGTCGAGCGTGGTGATCCGCGGCCAGGCGATGACCATGGCGGCGGCCTACGGGCAGCTCGGCGTCGGCCTCGCCTTCGCGGTGGTGCTCATCTACCTGCTGATCGTCGTCAACTTCCAGTCCTGGCTCGACCCCTTCGTGATCGTCACCGCGCTGCCGGCGGCGCTCGCCGGCATCGTGTGGATGCTGTTTGCCACCCACACCCACCTGTCCGTGCCGGCGCTGACGGGCGCGATCATGTGCATGGGCGTCGCCACCGCGAACTCGATCCTGGTGGTGGCCTTCGCCCGCGAGCAGCTCGCCGACGGCCTGGACGCGGCGGCCTGCGCCATGGCCGCCGGCGCGACGCGGCTGCGCCCGGTGATGATGACGGCGCTCGCCATGATCATCGGCATGGCGCCGATGGCCATCGAACCCGGGCAGAACGCGCCGCTGGGGCGCGCGGTGATCGGCGGCCTCATCCTTGCAACCGTGGCGACGCTGTTCTTCGTGCCCGTGGTGTTCAGCATCGTGCATCGCCGTTCCGCGCCGCGCACCACGGCGGTGTCGCCGCCCGCCCTGCCCTCCGCCCTCCCCTCCGCCTGACGGACCGCCCCATGCCCAACGACGAGATCGCCATGCCATCCGGGCGCAAGGTCCTGCTGCTGCTCGGCTGCGTCGCCATCGGCGCGCTGGCGCTCGGCGTCACCGGCGTGTCCGACCGCGCCCGCAGCATGCAGGAGGTCGGCGAATGGACGGAAGCGCAGGCCGTCCCCACCGTCAGGGTGGTGCAGCCGCGGCACGGGCCGGCGGCGGAGGAGCTGACGCTGCCGGGCACGCTCAACGCCTTCTACACCGGGTCGCTCTACGCCCGCGCCAGCGGCTACGTCACCGCCTGGAACAAGGACATCGGCGCCCAGGTGCGCAAGGGCGAGGTGCTGGCGGAGATTTCGGCGCCCGACCTCGACCAGCAGCTCGCCGAAGCGCAGGCGGCGCTGGCGCAGCTCCAGGCCAACGTCGAGCAGGCGCAGGCCAACGCCGACCTCGGCGACGCCACCAACCGGCGCACGTCGCGCCTCGTCGCCCAGGGCTGGTCGAGCGACGCCCAGGGCGACACGGACCGCTTCACCGCCGCCTCGCGCAAGGCCGCCCTCGCCGTGGCGCGGGCCAACGTGGTCACCCAGCAGGCGGCGGTGGGCCGGCTGGAGGAGCTGGTGCGCTTCAAGCAGATCAGGGCGCCCTTCGACGGGGTGGTGACCGCCCGCGCCGTCGACATCGGCGACCTGACGACCGCCGGCGGCACCGCCGGCCGCGCCATGTACCGCGTCGCCGACCTCCACCGCATGCGCGTCTACGTCAACGTGCCCCAGGCCTTCCTCGGCGCGATGAAGGTCGGGGTGACGGCGTCGCTGCACGTCCCCGGCCAGGAGGACGCGTTTCCCGCCGTCATCACCGCCACCGCCAACGCCGTCGCCGAGGACTCGCGCACCGCCCTCGTCCAGCTCGAAGCCGACAACCCCGAAGGCAAGCTCTGGCCCGGCGCCTTCACCGAGGTGCGCTTCCACCTCCCGGCGGAGGCCGGCACCCTGCGCATCCCGGCGACGGCGCTGTTGTTCGGCAAGGGCGGCATGCGCGTCGCCGCGGTGCAGGCGGACCGCAGGGTGGCGCTGCTGCCGGTCGTCCTCGGCCGCAACCTCGGCAACGAGGTGGAGGTGCGCAGCGGCATCACCACCGCCGACCGCCTCATCGACAACCCCGGCGAAACCACCGGCGCCGGCGACGTCGTGCTCGTCGCCGGGGACGGCGCCCCGCCCACCATGTCCCAGCCCGTGACGCCCCAGCCCAACACGTCGCCGTCCAAGACGTCGCAGGGGGGCGCGCCGGAACCGTCCGCGCCCCGGCTGGCGACGCTCGGCGGCGGCGAGCACTAGCGCACCCGCCTCCCCTTTCCCCGACGCCGCGGGACCGCCTTTCGCTCCCTTGCCGGCGCCGGCGCAGTTGTGACACGGTCCGAACAAACGCGCCCCGGGCGGCATGGCGGCGACGCCGTCGCACCGCGGCGCCCCAGGGAGGGCCGTCCATGCCGATCATGCGCTTCGTCAACCTCGTGCCGGGCGGCCTGATGGTGGTGCCGCTCCTCATCGGCATGCTCATCAACACCTTCACGCCCAACCTCCTGAAGATCGGCGGCTTCACCGAAGGACTGAGCGGCGCCGGCTACAACACCGCGCTCGGCATCTACCTGTTCACCGTCGGCACCAAGATGACGCTGAACGCGGCGCCGCGCATGCTGAAGCGCGGCTTCGGCATCATGGCGGTGAAGCTCGCCATCGCCATCGCCATCGCGCTCGCCGTGGCGCGCCTCGCCGGCGGCTCGCTGTTCGGCTTCTCCACCCTGGCGCTGATGGTGGCGTTCAGCGACACCAACGGCGGCATGTTCATGGCGCTGACCAGCGTGATGGGCGACGAGGACGACGTCGGCACCTACGTGCCGCAAAGCATCGAGACCGGTCCCTTCATCACCATGCTGTTCCTCGTCGGCGCCGGCCTCGCCAACATCCCGTGGATCGCCATGGTGTCGGTGGTCGCCCCCATCGCGGTCGGCGCGATCCTCGGCAACCTCGATTCCGAGCTGCGCGCCTTCTTCAGCAAGCACGAGCCGATCGTGGTGCCGTTCATGGCCTTCACGCTGGGGCAGAACATCAACCTCGCCAACGTGGTCAACGCCGGCCTCGGCGGCGTCGTCCTCGGCGTGCTGGTGTGCGCGCTCACCGGCACCCTGTGCATCCTCGCCGACCGCGCGCTCGGCGGCACGGGCATCGCCGGCGCCGCGGCGTCGAGCACGGCCGGCAACGCCGCCGCCGTGCCCAAGGCCATCGCCCTCGCCGACCCGAGCTACGCCGCCATCGCGCCGATCGCCACCGTGCAGGTCGCCGCCTCCGTGATCGTCACCGCCGTGCTCACCCCGATGCTGACCTCGTGGATGTACCGCCGCGTGCAGCGGCAGCGGGCGGTTGACGCGTCGGCGCCCCGCGCCGTAGGTCCGCAGGCGCCCGACCTCGCCGAGGTCGGCGCGCGCCAAGCCACGTAGGTTATCGGCCCGCCGGGCCAGGATCGATCGATGCCAGACACGAACAAACCCGACATCCTCCTCACCAAGCCGGTGACGCCGGCGCTATCGGCGGCGCTGGCCGAGGCGTGCGAGCTGCACAGGCTTTACGAGGCGGCCGACGCCGGGGCGATGCTCGACGCGGTCGGCGGGCGCATCCGCGGCGTCGCCACCGGCGGCGCGGTGAAGGTCGGCGCGCCGTTCTTCGCCAAGCTGCCCAGGCTGGAGATCGTGTCGAACTTCGGCGTCGGCTACGACGCCATCGACGCCGCGGAGGCGGCGCGGCGCGGCGTGGTCGTCACCAACACGCCCGACGTGCTCAACGACGAGGTCGCCGACCTCGCCGTCGGCCTGCTGCTCGCGACCGTGCGCCAGATCCCGCAAACCGACCGCTACCTCCGCGCCGGGCACTGGCGTCGCGGCGACTACCCCCTCACCGCGACGCTGCGCGGGCGCACCGTCGGCATCCTCGGCCTCGGCCGCATCGGCCGCGCCATCGCCCGCCGGCTGGAGGGCTTCGGCGTCGCCCTCGCCTACCACGGCCGCCGCGAACAGCCCGACGTGCCCTACGCCTACTACCCCGACCTCGTGGCGATGGCGCACGCGGTCGACGTGCTGGTGGTGGTGGCCCCGGCCGTGCCCGACACGCGCCACATCGTCGGCGCCGCCGTGATGGACGCGCTCGGGCCGCAGGGCATCCTCATCAACGTCGCCCGCGGCAGCCTCGTCGACGAGGCGGCGCTGGTTGCAGCCCTCACCTCCGGCCGTCTCGGCAGCGCCGGCCTCGACGTGTTCGCCGACGAGCCGCACGTGCCCGTCGAACTCACCAAGCTCGACCACGTGGTGCTGCTGCCCCACGTCGGCTCGGCCTCGCACCACACCCGCGGCGCGATGGGGGCGCTGCAGGTCGAGAACCTGCTGTCGTGGTTCGCCGGCCGCGGGCCGGTGACGCCGGTGGTGGAAACGCCGTGGCGGGCGGCGGCGGCGGGCTGACGGCGGCGGGCTGACGCGGCGCGTCGCTGCACCGTGAGGGTGCCCCGCGCGACGCCAAACCGCCCAGCCCGGCGTAGGACGCCGGGCCGCGGGATCGCTGCGCCGTCCACGCGCCCGAAAATGCAAACCCAAGGCGTGCCGGCGATCGGTCCAGCCGCATCCGCCGCGGTCCGGTCGCGGTGTCGCCGGGCGACGACACGGTTCGAGCGATGTCGCCGGTCGCCCCCATCGCCGCGGGCGGTGTCGCCGCAACGCGACATCCCCCATGTCGGCGTCGGCGGACGCCGACATCGCGCGGTGCCGGGTGTCGGCCGACGGCGACACCGGGTCCGCCGTTGCGCGTTCCGGACGGGGGCTGGTGCCGCCCGTCCGACGCGGATGTCACGGCGCCCATCGACCCTTCAAACCTAGCCAAAGGCGTCGCCGCGCGTCCACCGCCGGCGCGGCGGCGCACCGGACGCGGTTGCCCCGCCGCGCCGGTGCGGTCGCGAAGACGCGCCCGCGGCGGCCGGCTTGCGCGGCGCCGCGGCGGGCGCGACCCTGCCCGCCCGCGCCGCGACACCCACGGCTTTCCTATGCCGCGCCGCGGCGCCGCGCCTCGCATTCCTATGCCCCGGCGCGGATATTCCCGGTTCGGGGACATCGCCGTCCCCGCCATCCGGGGCCACGCGCCATGCTCGATCTCGTCTTCGTCCTCGCCGGCTGCGTCTTCTTCGCCCTCACCGTCGCCTACGGCGAGGGCTGCGAGCGCCTTTGAGGAGCCCACCCATGACCTTCGACTACGCGCTCGGCGCGCTCGTGACCGCCGGCCTCCTCGCCTACCTCACCTACGCGCTGATCCGCGCCGAGACCTTCTGACATGACCTTCAACGGCTGGGCGCAGATCCTCGTCTTCTGCGCCGCGATCCTGCTCCTCACCCGCCCGCTCGGCGGCTACATCACCCGCGTGTTCGCCGGCGAGCGCACGCTGCTCACGCCCGTGCTGCTGCCGCTCGAGCGCGGGCTGTACCGCGTCGCCGGCATCGACGAGCGCGGCGAACAGCACTGGCTCGGCTACCTCGCCGCGGTGGCGCTGTTCCACGTCGCCGGCTTCCTGATCCTTTACGCGCTGCTGCGCCTCCAGGGCGTGCTGCCCTTCAACCCGGCCGGCCAGGGCGCGGTGGAGCAGGGCCTCGCATTCGACACGGCGGCGAGCTTCGTCACCAACACCGACTGGCAGAACTACGGGGGCGAGTCGACGCTCTCCTACCTCACCCAGATGCTCGGGCTGACGCACCAGAACTTCCTTTCGGCGGCGACCGGCATCGCCGTCGCGATGGCGGTGATCCGCGGCTTCGCGCGGGCGTCGGCGCGCACCGTCGGCTCGTTCTTCGTCGACGTCACCCGCTGCACGCTCTACGTGCTGCTGCCGGTGTGCATCCCCTACGCGCTGTTCCTGGTGTGGCAGGGCATCCCGCAAACGCTCGGCCCCTACGTCGACGCCACCACGCTGGAGGGCGCCAAGCAGACCATCGCGCTCGGCCCCGTGGCGAGCCAGGTGGCGATCAAGATGTTCGGCACCAACGGCGGCGGCTTCTTCAACGCCAACGCCGCCCACCCCTTCGAGAACCCCACCGCGCTGTCGAACTTCGTGCAGATGGTGTCGATCTTCGCCATCGGCGCGGCGCTGACCAACGTGTTCGGCCGCATGGTCGGCAGCGAGCGCCAGGGTTGGGCGATCTTCGCCGCGATGGGCGTGCTGTTCCTCGCCGGCGTCGCCGTGCTCTACCCGGCGGAGGCGATCGGCAACCCGCTGGTCCACGCGCTCGGGATCGGTGGCGGCAACTTCGAGGGCAAGGAGGTCCGCTTCGGCATGGCGGGGGCGGCGCTGTTCGCCACCGTCACCACCGACGCCTCCTGCGGCGCGGTGAACGCCATGCACGACAGCCTCACCGCGCTCGGCGGCATGGTGCCGCTCGTCAACATGCAGCTCGGCGAGATCATCTTCGGCGGCGTCGGCTCCGGGCTCTACGGCATGATCGTCTTCGCGATCATCGCGATCTTCGTCGCCGGGCTGATGGTCGGGCGCACCCCCGAGTACCTCGGCAAGAAGATCGAGGCCAAGGAGGTCAAGATGGCGGTGCTCGCCATCCTCTGCCTGCCCCTGGTGATGCTGGGCGGCACGGCGGTGGCGCTCGGCGTGCCCTCCGCGGTCGCCGCGATGAACAACGCCGGGCCGCACGGCTTCTCCGAGGTGCTCTACGCCTTCACCTCGGTGGCGGCGAACAACGGCTCGGCCTTCGCCGGCCTCTCGGGCAACACGATGTTCTTCAACGTCGTGCTCGCGATCGGCATGCTGATCGGGCGCTTCTTCGTGATCGTGCCGGCGCTCGCCATCGCCGGCTCGCTCGCCGCGAAGAAGACCGTGCCGGCCTCGGCCGGCACCTTTCCGACCACCGGCCCGCTTTTCGTCGGCCTGCTCGTCGGGGTGATCCTCATCGTCGGCGGCCTCACCTTCTTCCCGGCGCTGGCGCTCGGCCCCGTGGTGGAGCACCTCGCCGCGCTCGCCAGCCAGACCTTCTGAACCCGGCCCGGCGCGGCCGCGGCATCCGCCGCCCGGCCGCACCGACATTTCCAGCGCCCTCCACGGGGCGCATCGCACTCCTTTCCGGTGACCCCATGGCCCGCTCGCGTTCCTCCATCCTCGACCCCGCACTGCTCGGCCCCGCCGTCGGCGGCGCCTTCCGCAAGCTCGACCCGCGGGCGCTCTACACCAACCCCGTGATGTTCACGGTGGAGATCGTCGCCGCGCTCGTCACCGTGCTGTTCCTGCGCGACGTGGTGACGGGGGCCGGCGGCCTCGCCTTTTCCGCGCAGATCATCGTGTGGCTGTGGTTCACCGTGCTGTTCGCCAACTTCGCGGAAGCGGTGGCGGAAGGGCGCGGCAAGGCGCAGGCCGACGACCTGCGCCGCACGCGCACGGAAACGCAGGCCAAGCTCATCAAGGGCCGCGACCGTTCCAGCTACGAGATGGTGGCGGGCACGGCGCTCAAGGTCGACGACGTTGTGCTCGTCGAGGCCGGCGACATCATCCCCTCCGACGGCGAGGTGGTGGAGGGCATCGCCTCCGTCAACGAGGCGGCGATCACCGGCGAGTCCGCCCCCGTGATCCGCGAGTCGGGCGGCGACCGCTCGGCGGTGACGGGCGGCACGCAGGTGCTTTCCGACTGGATCCGGGTGCGCATCACCGCCGCCGCCGGCTCGACCTTCATCGACCGCATGATCGCGCTCGTCGAGGGCGCGGCGCGGCAGAAGACGCCGAACGAGATCGCCCTCAACATCCTGCTCGCCGGCATGACGATCATCTTCGTCTTCGCCACCGCCACCGTGCCGAGCTTCGTGTCCTACGCCGGCGGCCACGTCAGCGTGCTGGTGATCGTGGCGCTGTTCGTGACGCTGATCCCGACCACCATCGGCGCGCTGCTGTCGGCCATCGGCATCGCCGGCATGGACCGCCTCGTGCGCTTCAACGTGCTGGCCATGTCGGGCCGCGCCGTCGAGGCGGCGGGCGACGTCGACACGCTGCTCCTCGACAAGACCGGCACCATCACGCTCGGCAACCGCCAGGCGGCGGAGTTCCGCCCGGTGCGCGGCGTGGAGGAGCACGACCTCGCCGACGCGGCGCAGCTCGCCTCGCTGGCCGACGAAACGCCCGAGGGGCGCTCGGTGGTGGTGCTCGCCAAGGAGCGCTACGGCATCCGCGAGCGCGACATGACCGGGCTCAGCCTCGCCTTCGTGCCCTTCACCGCGCAGTCGCGGATGAGCGGCGTCGACGGCGCCGGCACGTCGATCCGCAAGGGCGCGGTCGATTCCGTCCTCGCCTTCGTGGAGGCCGGCGGCAACGGCAACGGCGGCGGCGACACCATCGTGGCCTCGCGCACCGGCACCGCCGCGGCGACGGAGGTGCGCGCCATCGCGGAAGAGATCGCCAAGGCCGGCGGCACGCCGCTCGCCGTCAGCCGCGACGGCCGCCTGCTCGGCGTCATCCACCTCAAGGACATCGTCAAGGGCGGCATCCGCGAGCGCTTCGCCGAGCTGCGCCGCATGGGCATCCGCACGGTGATGATCACCGGCGACAACCCGATGACGGCGGCGGCCATCGCCGCCGAGGCCGGGGTCGACGACTTCCTCGCCCAGGCCACGCCGGAGGACAAGCTCAAGCTCATCCGCGACGAGCAGGCCCAGGGCAAGCTCGTCGCCATGTGCGGCGACGGCACCAACGACGCCCCCGCGCTGGCCCAGGCCGACGTCGGCGTCGCCATGAACACCGGCACCGTCGCCGCCCGCGAGGCCGGCAACATGGTCGACCTCGACTCCGACCCGACCAAGCTCATCGAAATCGTGGAGATCGGCAAGCAGCTGCTGATGACGCGCGGCGCGCTGACCACCTTCT
>CAXTFM010000121.1:0-11055 GCA_964243435.1 uncultured Beijerinckiaceae bacterium | reverse complement strand
CGGTGGGGTTACTCCAGATTAGCCACGCAACAGAGATGCTGGTGAGACGGCACGCTCCCGTTCAGGTGACCTGGCCTATACGCCATTCCATCAGAGACGGGGTTCTTACGATGGACGTGCGTAGTTTCCTGCAGAGCGTGGAAGCCGCGCAGCACCAGTTTCTTCCTCCCTTGGCCGGCGATCGTGAGCCGATGCTACGGCAGCGGCTTCGGGCTGAGCTTCAGCAATTGGAAGCCGCTCGCATCGCCGAAGGCGTGGATGCCCGTTTAGCACGCGCGGCTTCAAGCCAGCGGGTGAAGGTGCTGCACGGCCTTGGCTATCCGGTCGACTTCGACTGGCTGCATGGGCCGGCAGTGATCGCGCGCGCCGCCTAGCTTGGCTGCCTCTGGTGTCGCTGGGATGGGCGTGGGCGGTCTTCTTGCCCTGCCAAGCGCACTTGATTGGTAACGGCCTTGACGGGCGTCTGCGGGCTTGCACGCGCCCGCTATGTCGCCCTGTCTTGAGCAGGCGCGAGTCAGTCGGGCTTCGCAACCAGGTCTCAGACAGCTTAGACGGCAATCAGCAGGGCGACGAAGCTGGGGACACCATTTGTCCGATTGGTGACTCTGTGGTGACACAAAGCCCAGCAGCTACCGCGCATTCTGACCTAAGTAGTTGATTTGCTGGCGCACCCGAGAGGATTCGAACCTCTGACCTCTGCCTTCGGAGGGCAGCGCTCTATCCAGCTGAGCTACGGGTGCCCATCAAGATGCTAGCGGATGTCGCCCCGAGGCACAATCCTCCCGCTCGCGCCGCCACTTCATGATGTCGGACGTCTGGGCTGTGCGTCGGCGTTTCCGGTGGTCTCGGTCGACGCCGCCTCGAACGGCCGCGTTGCGACGTTGATGTGATCCGGCCTCGCCAGCTGGCATCGTTCTTGTGACCGGACGGCGTGGTCCCGGAGTGTCCCATGCAGCGTCGTCAGTTCTTGTCGGGAGCCGCCGCCCTGGTGGTTGCGCCGTCCGTTGCCCGCGCCGCCAGCGCCACCACCCTGAAGTTCGTGCCCTATGCTGACCTCGCGCTGCTCGACCCCATCCTCACGACGAACTACGTTACCCGCAACCACGCGCTCATGATCTTCGACACGCTGTACGGGATCGGCACGGATTACCGCGCCAGACCCCAGATGGTCGCCGGGCACGACAGCGCGGATGACGGGCGGCTCTGGACGTTGACCTTGCGCGACGGCCTCGCGTTCCACGACGGCACGCCGGTGCTTGCCCGCGACGTGGTGGCCAGCCTCAGGCGCTGGGGGCGGAGGGACGCGTTCGGCAGCGCCTTGTTCGCGGCCCTCGACGAGCTTTCGGCCCCGTCCGACAAGGTCCTGCGGTTCCGCTTGAAGTACCCGTTCCCTCTCCTGCCCGATGCCCTCGGCAAGCCTACCTCGAATCTTCCCGCCATCATGCCGGAGCGGCTGGCGACCACGGACGCTTACAGGCCCGTGACCGAGATGGTGGGCAGCGGCCCCTACCGCTTCGTGGCCGGCGAGCGGATTCCCGGGGCGCTCGCGGTGTACCGCAGGTTCGAGCGCTACGTGCCCCGGTCCGAGGGCACGGCGAGCTTCACCGCGGGGCCGCGCATCGCGCATTTCGACCGCGTCGAGTGGCACACGATCCCCGATGCCGGCACCGCCGCGGCCGCATTGCAATCCGGCGAGATGGACTGGTGGGAACAGCCCAACGTCGATCTCGTCCCGCAGTTGGCGGCGCGGCGCGACCTCCGCGTCGAGGTGATCGAAACGGCCGGGCTCATCGGCCAGATCCGCTTCAACCACCTCTACCCGCCCTTCGACAACCCGGCCGTCTGCCGGGCGGTGCTCGGCGCCGTGGACCAGGGGGACATGATGGACGCCGTCGCCGGCACCGATCCCGAAATCAGGCGGGGGCCGGTCGGCTTCTTCACCAGCGGCGGCCCGATGGCCTCGCAAGCGGGGCTGGAGCCGCTCCGGGAGCCGCGCGACATCGCCCGCAGCCGGCGCGACCTCGCCGCCGCCGGGTATGGGGGCGAGAAGGTCGTGCTGCTCGCGGGCACGGACGTGCCCCGCATCAACGCGGTCTGCGAAGTGATGAACGACGTGTGCCAGAAGCTCGGCATGAACGTCGACTACGTCGCGACCGATTGGGGCACGGTGAACCAGCGCATCCTCGCGCAAAAGCCCGTCACCCAGGGCGGCTGGAGCATGTTCGGCATCTTCTCGGGCGGCCTCGACCATCTGTCGCCCGCCTACCACCAGATGATGCGCGGCAACGGCAGGGCGGGAGCGCCGAGCTGGCTCACCGACGAGCCGCTTGAGGGCCTGCGCGAGGCGTGGTTCCAGGCGCCGAACGCGGCGGCGCAGCAGGCCATCGCCGCGACGATGCAGGAACGGGCCGTGTCGGTCGGGGCCTACGTGCCCTGCGGCATCTATTTCCAGCCCTCCGCTTACCGGGCCGATCTCAAGGGGATGCTTCCGGGCTTGCCGCAATTCACCGGCGTGCAGCGCGTCTGACCCCGTGAACGGCCCTGTGCGTCGTGTTCCCGCGCGTCGCCCGGTTCGGCGCGGACCACGGCGGCGTCGAGGGCGATGGATCGATTTCACCGCGGGACGTCGTCCGGCGGCGAGGATGAGGTCGGCGTGGGCGCCAAGCATAGGGCGGCGGTGGCCGCCGATCCACTCCGGCTCGATGCGGCCGGTGGTGCGCAGGCGGCGCAGGAAATTGATGGCCGCCGATGCGCTGACGGCGACGCAGCGGGCGGCCTGATGGATGATTGAGCCCTGCTCGATGGCCCGCACAACGCGGCGGCGCAGGCCGGACGACAACGGTGCGGATCTCGGCGAGCCTCGCGATCAAGACCGCCCGCTGGATCAGACCACTCAAGTCCGCTCAATCCGAAAATGCGTTTGCCGTCATCATGGAGCGCGCGTTGTGAGCTACATCATCAGATTGGTATGGATCGTTATCCTGGCGTCCCGCAGCACCTCAGATTGCGGCAGCATGCTCCCGGACGGCCCGGCGCAGCACGCGCGACAGTTGGTCGGCGGAGTATGGCTTGTGCAGCAGCTCGAAGCCGTGCGCGCCCTCCTGCGCGAGGACGTGGCTGTAGCCGGATGCGAGCACCACCGGCAGCTGCGGCCACCCCTGCCGGACGCGCTTCGCCAGCTCGATGCCGCCCATTCCCGGCATCACCACGTCGGAAAAGATGATGTCAAAGGGTGCCGGCTCGCTGAGACAGCCAAGCGCCTCCTCGGCGTTCGCCGCCCAGGTCGTGACGTAGCCGAGGTCCTGCAGGATTTGCGACGCGAAGCGCCCGACCTCGACGTTGTCCTCGACGATCAGAACGCGCTGGCCGCAGCCGTCGGCCTCGTGGTCCGGCGCAATCGGGTCTGGACTTGCGGACTGGCCGCCGGCGACCTGCGGCAGGTACAGCCGGAAGGTCGTGCCGCGCCCGACCTCGGACTCGACCGCCACGTCCCCACCGGATTGTTTGGTGAAGCCAAACACCTGGCTCAAGCCCAGTCCCGTGCCCTTGCCAACCTCCTTGGTCGTGAAAAAGGGCTCGAAGATCCGATTCACCTGCTCCGGCCCGATGCCCGCCCCCGTGTCGATCAGGCTGACAACGGCGAAGGGGCCGACGGCGCCGGCGTGGCCACGGATCGGCGGCATCGGTCGACCGCACTCGAGCCGCAGGGTCAGCGTGCCGTGGCCGTCCATCGCGTCGCGGGCGTTCACGGCCATGTTGACGACCGCGGTCTCGAATTGGCTGAGGTCCGCCTCGACGAAGCTTGGAAGCTCGACCAGATCGGTGACGACACGGATTCTCGATCCCGTGACCGTGTCCAGCATGTCGGCGACGGCGCGAAGCCGGTCGCCGACTTCGAACACCTCGGGTTTCAGGGTTTGCCGCCGGGCGAAGGCGAGGAGCTGGCCGGTCAGCTTGGCCGCGCGGTCGACCGTGTCCGACACCGCGTCCATGTAGCGACCCCGGCGCTCCTCGCTGAGGCTCGGACGGCGGAGGAGATCGACGGACGAGCGGATGATGGTCAGCAGGTTGTTGAAGTCGTGCGCCACGCCGCCGGTGAGCTGACCGACGGCTTCCATCTTCTGGCTTTGGCGCAGCGCTTCCTCGGCCGCCGTGCGCTCGTCGACCTCGCGCGCGACCCGCTGCTCCAGCGTGGCATTGAGGTCGCGCAGCCGTTCCTCGCTCGCCCGCAGCGCGTCCAGGCGGTCGCGCGCATCGTACTGCCGGCGGCGGCCGCGCAAAGCCGTCCGAACCAGGCTGACCAGCGTGGTGGGATGGAACGGGCGCTCCAGGAATGTCACGTTGCCGAGCGCGGACGACAAGCGTGCCGCGGCCGGGTTGCGTTCCGGACCGCCGCCGTGGCGGGTCAGCACGATGAACGGCATGTCCGACCAGGGTGGCTGCTTGCCCAGCCACTGGTGCAACGGCGCGAGGTCGGCGGTGCGCACCGCTTCCTCCGTCAACAGCACCGCGCCTACCGTCTCGACCAGCGCTTGCTGCAGGGCGGGAAGGCGATCGACCTCAAGGGAGCGCAGCCCCGCATCGGACAGGACTCGACTGGCGATGACGGCGTCGCGACCCTGCGGAGCCAGGATGACCACCCGTTCGGAGTTGGGATTGTTGGGCTTGGTCACGAAGCATCACCACCGAGCAGCTTCGTTGCATCATGCCTGCCGACGTAGCTTGGCGTGCCGCGCATCACGCCGGCGAAGTCCACCAGCGGCTCGCCGATGGTGAGCCCCCCCGCGCCGATGCGGTACTCGCGAATCGTGTCCTCGTGGCTGCCCGCTCGCTTCTTGATGACGGAGATCGCTCGGCGCATGCGCCCTTGCGCCTCGAAGTAGCGCAGCAGCACCACCGTATCGGCGAGATAGGTGACGTCTACAGGCGACTTCATATCGCCGATAAGCCCGTGCTGGGCGACGGTGAGGAAGGTCGATGCACCCTGCCGGTTAAGGTACTGCAGCAGCTCGTGCACGTGCAGGATGAGCATGTTCTCCTGCGGCATGGCGGCCTGGTAGCCGTTGAGGCTGTCGATCACCACCGTCTTGACGCCATTCTTGTCGACGACGGCGCGCACCTTGTGAGCGAACTCGCCGGGCGACAGCTCGGCCGCGTCGATCTGCTCGATGAAAAGGTCGCCGTGGTCGCGCTTGCCCTCAAGGTCGAAGCCCATGGCGCGCGTGCGCTCGAACAGCAGCGCCAGCTCCTCGTCGAAGATGAACATGGCCGCGCGTTCCCCTCGCGCGATGGCGGCGAGCGCGTATTGGACCGTGAACAGCGACTTGCCGGCGCCGGCGGGGCCAAGGAGCAGGGTGCTCGAACCCTTCTCGACACCGCCGCCGAGCAGGGCGTCGAGTTCCCCGATGCCGCTCGCAAGCTTGTCGCGCGTGAAGCCGGTCTTGTGATCGAGCGACACCAGGCGGGGGAATACCTCGACACCGCCGGTGCGGATGTTGAAGTCGTGGTAGCCGCCGCGATATGCCTGCCCGCGGTACTTGACCACGCGCAGCCTGCGGCGCTGCGCGCCGTACTCGGGGGCTAGCTCTTCCAGCTTGACCACCCCGTGCGCGATGGAATGCACCGTGTTGTCCCGCGTGGCGGCCGATAGATCGTCGAGGAGCAGGACCGTCGCAGCACTGCGCGCGAGGTAGTGCTTCATCGCGAGCACTTGGCGCCGGTAGCGCAGGGCGGAGCCAGCGAGGAGACGGATTTCCGACAGGCTGTCCAGCACCACGCGGCTCGGCTTGACGCGGTCGATGACGTCGAACACTTGGCGCGTCGTTTCCCCAAGTTCGAGGTCGGACGAGTAAAGCAGGCTTTGCTGCTGGTGCTCGTCGAGCAGGCTTTCGGGCGGAACGACCTCGGCGATGTCGATGCCGTCCAGCCTCCAGCCATGCGAGGTGGCGGTTTCCCGCAGCTCCACTTCGGTTTCGGACATGGTGATGTAGAGGCTGCGCTCGCCCTGGCGCACGCCCTCAAGCAGGAACTGCAGCGACGCCGTGGTCTTGCCGGTGCCGGGGCTGCCCTCGAAGAGGTACAGCCGCGCGCGGTTCAACCCGCCCCCGAGGACGTCATCCAACCCCGAAATGCCGAAGGCGGCCTTGTTGTCTGCTTCAGGCACGCCGATCCCTTCTTGTTGGACGCGGGGCGCGCGGTGAGGGGCAGGCCGCGATTGTGGCAAGCACGGTCGCCAAATTCTTCTCGGCGCGCCACAGGTCGTGGCTTCGTTGCAGCTCGAGCCAGGTTTCCGGACGCGTCGCGGACAGCTTGCCGATTCGCAGCGCCATGTCGGGCGTAACCGCCGCCCGGCCCGCCAACACGCTATGCAACGTCTGCCGCGCGATCCTCATTTCCTGCGCCGCTTGGCTGACGCTCAGGCCGAGCCTGCCCAGCACCTCGCCCCGAAGGAGAGGCCCGGGGTGCTGCGGAGCTTGTGCGATTGGCATGCGTCGCTCGCTGTCGTGTTACGCGCGACAGCCCATACGATGCACCTGCAACCATGCCAAGGAGGTGACCGTCTAATGCGGCACACCCGCGAGCAGCGTCGTGCCCGACGCTGTCGCGTTCTACGCAAGTGCGGGGGTAGGCTACGTGTTCAAGGGCATGGCCATCGTTTCCGGGCTGGGCACCGCGGACGGCATCAATGTCCGGACCGCATCGGCGCGGCGCTGTACCCCAACGAGGATCGGGAGGCCGGGCCGTTCCTTGGTGGCCACGATCGAGCGCGACCACACCCCGGGCACGCGTTTCTGCATCGGCAAGCATCCTCGGTGCGACATCGGACGAACTCAAACGAACTGGATGGCCAAGCTTCCGAGGGTCCCGAAGTCGGCGTGCAGCGTATCGCCCTTGGCGGCCCACACGGGACGGGTGAACGATCCGGACAGGACGACATGGCCGGGCTCAAGCGTCGTGCCAAACGGGGCGACCTTGTTGGCGAGCCAGGCGATGCCAAGAGCGGGATGGCCGAGCACGCCCGCGGCGAGGCCGGTCTCCTCGATTTCGGAGTTGCGGTAGAATACGGCACCGACCCAGCGCAGGTCCACCTCCATCGGCTTGACCGGGCGACCGCCCAGCACGATGCCTGCGGCAGCGCCGTTGTCGGCCACCGTGTCCTGGATCTTGCGGGGGTTCTGGACGCGGGCGTCGATGATCTCGATCGCCGGCACCACGTATTCGGTGGCGCGCAGCACGTCGAGGAGGTTGACTCCTGGGCCCTTCAGCGGCTTGCCGAGCACAAAGGCGAGCTCGGGCTCGACGCGCGGCACGCAGTAGGCGGCGTGCTCGACCTTGGCGCCGTCGGCCACCACCATGGTGTCGAGCAGGTGCCCGTAGTCCGGCTCGTCGATCTGCGAGGACTGCTGCATCGCCTTCGAGGTGAGGCCGACCTTGTGGCCGATGATGCGCCGCCCGTCCTTGACCTTGCGCGCCGTGACCGCGCTTTGGATCGCGTAGGAGTCGGTGATCTCGATGTGGGGGAAGGTGGTGGTGAGCTGGACGGCGGGCGTGCGCGTGCGCTCCGCTTCCAGCAGCATTTCCACCGCGCGTGCCCGTTCCTCGTCAGACAGCATGACTGTTCTCCTTGTTTGTTCAGTGTTGATCGACGGCGAGTGCGCCAAGGACGCGTCTGACGTTGCAGCCGGTGCGCTCGACGTGATCACGCAGCAGTTGCACCGCCTCGTCGGCACGACGCCCGATCGCCGCGGCGGCGATGGCGGCGTGCTCGGCCGGCACATCTCGGTCCGGCGCATGGTCGCGCAGGAAGATGCGCCGGTAGCGATCGCTCTGGTCGTGCAGGAGCGAGCAGAACTGCCGCAGGAGCGGCATCCCGGACGCCTGGATCAGCACGGCATGGAAGCGCCGGTGCGCTTCCTCCCAACTTTCCTGTTCTCCAAGCGAACGGTGTCGGCGCCCGTGCGCATTGAGGCGGTGCAACGCGGCCAGCACCTCGCTTTCCCAGGCGACGTCACCCTCCGCGATCGCCCGGCGCAGAGCCATGCCCTCCAGCTCGACGCGAAGCGCAATCACCTCGGCAAGGTTGTCGGTCGAAACGCCCGCGACCCGGTAGCCGCGCTGGTCCTCGATGGTGACGAGGCCTTCGCTTTCCAGTCGGCACAGCGCCTCGCGCAGCGGGCTGAGGCTCACACCGAGGCTTTCCCGCAGAACCGCGAGGTGGAGCTTCGTCCCCGGCAGGAAATCGCCGCGCATGATCGCCTCGCGCAAGCGCGCGACCAGCCTCGACGACATTGTTGGGCCACCCGGCGACCCGGCGGTGCGCGTGGCGATCGCCACGGCTCTACTCGGCCTCGGCGGCGAAGCCGTAAAGCCGCGCCGGATTGTCCACCAGCACGGCCCGGCGCACCGCGTCGTCAGGTATCCAGAATGGGACGAGGTCGGCGAGGTCGCCGTCGTTGGGCATGGGAACGGAACAGATCGGGTGGGGCCAGTTGCTACCCCAGAGCAGCCGGTCGGGGCGGGCCTTCACCACCGCCTCGATCATCGGCATCATGTCGCGATGGGGGTAGGCCTCTTCCGACAAGCGGTACAGGCTCGCGAGCTTGACCCAGCAGCGATCCGTGTCGAGCAGGCGCAGCATCGCACGGAACGCGTCCGAGCCGGTGCCCTCGCGCGCCGTGATCCGCGCCATGTGGTCGAGCACGAAGGGGCGTCCGGTCGAGCGGATCCGAGCTTCCAGCGTTGCGAGTTCGTCCGCCCGGTTGAAATGCAGCACGAGGTGCCAGCCGAACGCTGCCGTTTCCGCCGCCAGCCCTTCGAGCAGGTCGAAGCCGGCGCCGCCCTTGACCACGGTCGAGAGCCGGCAGCCGCGCATGCCGCGGCGGTGCATGTCGGCGATTTCCTGCTCCGGCACGCCGGTGCGGATCACGGCGACGCCGCGGGCCTTGTCCGGACGGCGGTCGAGCGCGTCCAGCGTCGCCCGGTTGTCGATGCCGTGGGCGCCGCCGTGGACGATCACCACGCGGTCGATGCCGAGCGTGGCATGCAAAGCGTCGAGATCGTCGGCCGTGCAATCCTCCGGCGTGTAGCTGCGCTCCGGGCTGAATGGAAAGCGCACCTGCGGGCCGAACACGTGGACGTGGGTGTCGCAACTGCCGGCAGGAAAGCGGAAGCGCGGCTGCTTTGGATGACGGTCGGGACCCGGCCAACTCCGGCCGGCGGCGTCGCCGCTCATCGGCTCTCCGCCTGATCCTTGCCCGCGGCCTCCTCGGCCGAGGTGGCCTGGGCCTCGTGCATGGCGACCTCGGCCAGCATTTCGGCACCGCGATTGGCGGCCGGCACGCCGCGAAACGTGTAGCAAAGGCCGACCACGGCGTGCAACTCCTCCCAGCTCGCACCAGCGCGGCGCGCGGCGATGGCATGGATGCGCGCCGCCTCGTTGAGCTGCGAGAGCATGATGGCGACCACCATCAGCTGCTTCGTTTTCTCGTCGAAGCAGGGCGTCGCCAGGGTGTGGGCGCGCGTGCGTTCCTGCAGGTCGAGGAGCACGGGATCGAGGGCGCCGGAGATGGCGAGGCGGTTCGCGACACGCGGCGGCAGGAAGCCCGCCATGGCGCGGTAGCTGGCGCCGCGCGTCGCCGCGCCGGCGTCGCGCGCCATTGCATCGCCGAAGGCCGCCGTGAGCACGGCCGGATCAATCTTTTGTCCCGTCATCGATGTCACCCTTGGCTCTTGTTCAACGTCAGTGCAGCACTTGGCCGGGAACCCAGTCTGGCTGCGCCGCATCGCGCAACGCGCCACCGGCCGGCGGGGTCATGAAGCAGACCGCGACGGCGGCAAGGGTGTAGGCCGCCGCGGAAAATACCGCGATGGCGAGGCCAAGCGAGAGCGTTCCGCTGAGCCCACCGACCAGGAAGGGGAAGGCGGCCCCGAGACCACGGCCGAAGTTGTAGGTGAACCCCTGCCCGCTCGCCCGCACCAGCGTCGGGAACAGCTCGGCCAGGATCGCGCCGACGCTGCCGTAAACGCCCGAGGTGAAGAAGCCGATGGGGAAGGCCATCAGGGTCAGGCCGAGGAATCCGAGCGGCGCCACCATGTAGAGGCCTACAGTCGCCGCAGCGCCGAGCGCATAGCCGATAAAGGCGGTGCGCCGTCCGATGCGGTCGCTGAGGTAGCCGTGGCTGGTGTTGCCGGCAAACGAGCCCAGGATCACGATGGCGAGGTAGAGCCCTGTGTGGCCAACGGTGAAATGGCGCTCCACCTGGAGATAGGTCGGCAGCCAGGTTTGCACGGCGAAATAGCCGCCCTGCAGCCCGACGGTCATCACGCAGCCGAGCGCCGTCTTGCCCCTGAGACCGGGTGAGAAGATGCCGGCGGCGCCCGAGCAAGCACGCGCGTCACCCTGGCTTTCGAGGCGCTTGGCAGCGAGGTAGGCCGGCGACTCCGGCAGGCTCCGGCGAATGTACAGGACGAGCAGCGCCGGCATGAAGCCGGCCCACATCACGATGCGCCACGCCAGGGCCGCCGGGACCAGCAGGGACACGACGCTGACGAGCAGAACCGCCAACCCCCAACCGACCGACCAGCCGCTTTGCACGAAGCCCATCACCTTGCCGCGGTTCTCGGCGCGGACGAACTCCGTCACCAGGGCGGCACCGACCGCCCATTCCCCACCGAAGCCGAAGCCCTGAAAGCCGCGCAGCACGAGGAGCTGTCCGTAGGTTTGGGCGAAACCGCAAAGGAGGGAGAACACGGCGAACCAGAGAACCACCAGCTGGAGCACGCGGACCCTGCCGTAGCGGTCGGCGAGCACGCCGGCGACCCACCCGCCAAAGGCCGAGGTGAGCAGAGCCGTCGAGGTGATGGTCCCGGCCTCGCCCCGCGTCAGGCCGAGCCCCGCGATCAGGGCGGGGATCACCAGCGCAAAGCTCATGAAGTCCATGGCGTCGAGCATCCAGCCCGAAAAGGCGACGCCGACGACGCGGTGTTCGGACTTTGCGACTTCGCCTGCCATAAGGCTCCTCCCACGTGGCACTGATCAGGCATCGGCTTCGCCGA
>CAXTFM010000120.1:0-11058 GCA_964243435.1 uncultured Beijerinckiaceae bacterium | reverse complement strand
TCTCGTCGCCGATCACCAGCAGGTTGTCGCGCGGGCAGGTGTTGCAGAAGCCGCGCGACGTGAAGTGCGGCGTCGAGAACTTCTTCTTGTGGTCGGCGGGGTCGGGGCGGCGCACGGTGACGCCGAGCTGCTCCAGCACGCGGACCAGCCCGTCGAGCTCCTGCTGCGCGGGCGCCACCATCATCTGGGGATAGCGGATGCCGGCGGTGAGCTTCTGCCCGAGCGCGGCGGCGCCGGGAATGTTGCAGGTCACCACGGGGTGGGCCGAGGGGATGACGGAGTTTTCCAGCCGCCCGACGATGATCTCCTCCAGCGGATCCCACTCGTTGTGCGAGCTGACCGGGCAGGGCGCGGTGTCGGTCGAGGGTTCGAAGCGGCTGCCGCCGGCGTGCATGTTCATGGCCCGTGCTCCCGCGTCGTGCTTGCCGGGCGCAATGGCAGAAAAGGCCGTCCGCGTCCCCGGCAAACGTCGGATTTCCCGCCGGCACGGAAACGGAGCCGGGCACAGATGCGCGCGTGCAACGGTTCGCCCCCGCCGACCCGCGGCGGTCCCGCCAACGTGCGGGGTGCCGAGGGCGGCGTCACAGCGGCCCGATGAGCCGCCGGTATTCCGCTTCCGGCGCGCTGTAGGCGTTCGCCGCGAAGGTTTCCAGCCCCGCCCGGTCGCGGATCAGCACGCAGTTGCGGTTGTTGCGGATGAAGCCGTTGCCTTCGAGGACGTGCAGCGCGCCGGTCACGCTCGGCCGGCGCACCGCCAGCATGATCGCCATGAACTCGTGCGTCAGCGGGATGTCGTCGCTTTCCGAGCGGTCGTGGCACATGAGCAGCCAGCGGGCGAGCCGCTCGTCGACGTGGTGAACCGAGTTCGACAGGGTCGTGTAGGTGGACTGCACGATGGTCGTCTGCACGAAACGCAGGAGGATAGCCTGCAGGCTCCTGCTTCGATGGACGATGTCCAGGAAGGTGGTGCGGCCGACGCGGTGGCCGTCGCCGGCCACCTGCATGGTCATGTGGCTGGTGATGCTGTCGGAGCCGAGCACGACGGCGGGGACGAGGAATCCTTCGCGCCCGATGAGGCCGGCCTCGGCCCTTTGGTCCTCGGGCGACACCGCGATGAGCGACGCGATCCCGCGTTCGAGGAAGTACACGTGGGGGATCGGGCGGTGCGGCGCGGCGATGGCCATGTGGCGCGGGCACGCGACCGGTTCGAGGTGGTCGGCGAGGGCGGCGAAGTCGCACTCCGAAAGCCGGGACAGGATGCGGTTCTTGAACTCGGATTGAGGCTTCGGCACGCGTGCTCCCACGGCGAGAGCGACGGCGCTCGTCTCGAACGCCCGCAGCCGGGACCGGACGGGCGCGGGACGCATCATAGCGCGCCTGCGTCAATACGCGTCAATCCTTCTTCCGCGCGAGGGCGCTCGGGCGAACGGTCGGCGCCGCGTCAGCGCGCGGCGGACAGCGCCGGCAGCAGTTCGTCGCGGAGGTTGTCCGCGGTCAGGGGCCCGACGATCTTGGCCCTGACCGTCCCGTCGCCGGCGACGACATAGGTTTCCGGCACGCCGTAGACGCCGAGGTCGATGCCGGTGCGCCCGCCCGCGTCGGCCCCCACCGCCGCGAAGGGGTTGCCCTCCTCCTTGAGGAAGCGCGCGGTCCTGTCCGGCTGGTCCTTGTAGGCGATGCCGACGAGGCGCTGCCCCGACCGGGCCAGCGTCGCCGACAGGGCCTTCAGCGCCGGCGCCTCCTCGCGGCACGGCACGCACCACGACGCGAACACGTTGACCACCGTCGCCCGGCCGGCCCTGAGGTCGCCATCGGCGAGGCCCGGCCGGTCCACGCCCGCGACCGCCGGCAGATCGAAGGGCGGCACCGGCTTGCCGATGAGGGGGGAGGGCAGGCGCGACGCGTCGCCGGCGCCGAGGCGCGCGGCCAGCAGCGCGGCCAGCGCGGCGAAGGCCACGAGCGGCAGGAACACCAGCCGGGAGCGCCGCCGCGGCTCGTCCTCCGCGGCCTCGTCCCCCGCCGCCCCGTTCATGCCCCGCCGTCGCGCCCGCCGAGGCGCTTGAGGTCGCGCTTCAGGCCGCGGTGGTCGAGCACGATGGCGAGCACCATCGCCGCCACAACCGCGCCGGCGACGCCGTAGGCGGCGATGATGAAGCCGGTGTGCGGGTCAGGCGTCACGGCGCAGCCTCACGCCGGCACGCCGGCCGAAAGGTCGAGCGGCGCGTGCTCGGCGGCGCTGGCGGCGAGGATGGTGAGGCGGCGCAGGCGGCGGCGCAGGATCTCGTTGCGGATCGCCATCAGGTGCAGGGTGAAGAACAGGGTGGTGAAGGCCCCCGCCATGGTGAGCAGCGGCCACAGCATGGCGGCAGCCACCCTCGGTCCGCCCATGCGGAACACGGAGGCCGGCTGGTGCAGCGTGTTCCACCATTCCACGGAGAAGTGGATGATGGGGATGATGGCGGCGGCGGTGAGCGTGAAGATCGCCGCCGCCCGCGCCGCGCGCCCGGCGTCCTCGAACACCTGCCAGAGCGCCACGATGCCGAGGTAGATCAGGAACAGGATGAGCACGGAGGTGAGGCGGGCGTCCCACACCCACCACGTGCCCCACATCGGCTTGCCCCACAGCGAACCGGTGGCGAGGCAGATGAAGGTGAAGCCGGCGCCGAGCGGCGCGGCGGCCTTCTGCGCGGCGTCGGCGAGCGGGTGGCGCCACACCAGCGTGCCGAGCGCGGAGGCCGTCATCACCATGTACGCCATCATCGCGAGCCAGGCGGCCGGCACGTGGAGGTACATGATGAGCACCGTCCAGCCCTGCTGGTAGTCGGCCGGGGAGCGGGCGGCGAGGGCCAGGCCGGCGGCGAGCAGCAGCAGCGTGGCGGTCGCCAGGACCGGGATCAGGATGCGCGCGAGGCGGAGGAAGTTGGCCGGGTTGGCGAAACGCAGCATACTTGAAGCCTACGGCGCGCCGGCGGCGAAGGCAATCGGCGCTTCGGCGCCCCCGTCACGGTACGCCTCGCGTCCCCCCGCTGCGGGCCGGCAAGCCCCGGCCGGCCCGCCCCGAATCGGGTCGCCTCAGCTCGCGTCGCGCTGCCGCGCCACGTGCTTCTCGATGATGGCGAGGTTGCGCACGTTGGCCTTGAACCAGGTGTCGGCGAGGTCGCCGAGCACCGGCGTCACGCCGAGCACGAGGTCGAGCGCGACGTTGCCGGCCATCGCGGCCAGCGCGCTTCGGGGCAGGCCGAGGCGCTTGCCCTCGTAGACGAAGTAGCAGGCGATGGCGGTGGTGGCGAGGTCGCCGACGCCCGGCGCCAGGCCGATCAGCGTGTCGGCGCCGAAGCGGAAGCCGCCGGGCAGGCGCACCGCCGTGTCGAGGAAGTTGGCGAGCCAGCGCAGGCGGCGCATCGTCGCCTCCGTGTCGCCGGTGCCCGCCGAGGGACCGGCGCCCGCCGGATTGAACGTCTTCGCGGCGTCCGTCGCCGGGTCGTAGCGGCCGGCGAAGCCGGACGTGGTGGTGGCCGTCATGGCGGGTCATCCCCTCGCGCCGGTCGAGCCCGGCGCGACTCAAGAGATGGTGGGGTCGCTCAACCATTCAATGGGCTCGGCCGGGGTCTGGCCGACCGGTTGCGGCACCAGGATCGGCTTCATCGCCGGGGCCATGCGGCGCACGGCGCGGCGCAGCTGCACGGGCCGGTAAAGCTGCTTGGTCGCCTCCACCAGCAGCACGCCGGCGCCGGGCAGGGCGAGCTTCGCGCCGACCCGCTCGAAGGCCGGCGCGGTGCGCAGGAACAGCCCGCGCCCGATCGGGGGCATGTAGAGCGCCTCCGCCCAGTGCGTCGGCGAGAACAGGGTTTCGCGCATCAGGTCGCGCAGCTGCGAGCGGGAAAACGGCTGGCCGTTGCCGAAGGGCGTCGAATCGAGCCGCGCCCAAAGGCCGGCGCGGCTCGGCGTCACCGCGATGGCGCGCCCGCCCGGGGTGAGCACGCGCCACACCTCGGCGAGCAGGTCGCGCGGGTGCTCCGTCACCTCCAGCGCGTGGATCAGCAGCACCCGGTCGATGCAGCTGTCGGGCAGGGGCAGGGCGGCGGTGTCGGTGAGCGCGGAGGCCGAGCGCCCGGAAGGCGGCCAGTTCACCACGCCCTGCTCCGCCGGCATGAAGGCCAGCACCCGCACCGCCTCCTCGCGGTAGCCGTCGAGGTAGGGCGTGGCGTAGCCGACGCCGAGCACGGACTGGCCGCAGCACGCGCCGAAGCGGTCGCGCACCAGGCGGCCGACGAGACGGCGGGTCATCTCGCCGAGCGGCGTGGCGTAGAAGGTCCGCAGGTCCACGACGTCGAGTGCCATGGCGCTAATGTGGCATGTCGGGCGCCGCCGCGCATCCCCCGCGCGCGTCGCCGGGCGGCGCGGCCCCTCGCGCACCGCAACCGTTCGGCGCGGGTGCCCGTTGTCATCGCGTACCGCCCAGGAGCCCGACGATGGCCGCCCGCGTCCACCAGTTCATGTGCCTCAGCGACAATTACGGCGTGCTCCTCCACGATCCGGACACGCGGCGCACGGCGACGATCGACGCGCCCGAGGCCCGGCCCATCCTCGCCGCGCTGGAAGGGCAGGGCTGGGAGCTGAGCGACATCCTCGTCACCCACCACCACGCCGACCACACCCAGGGCATCCCCGCGCTGAAGGCGGCCTTCCCCGGCGCACGCGTGGTCGGCCCGGCGAAGGAGGCGGAGAAGATCCGCGCCAACGCCAAGCTCGCGCGCCTCGACCAGGAGGTCGGCGAGGGCGACTACGTCATGGTCGGCAACCTCAAGGGCAAGGTGATCGAGACGCCCGGCCACACCTCGGGGCACATCGCTTACCACTTCAACCAGCACGACCTGCTGTTTTCCGGCGACACGCTGTTCGCGCTCGGTTGCGGGCGCCCCTTCGAGGAGCCGCCGCACGTGCTGTACCGCTCGCTGCTCAAGCTCGCCCGGCTGCCCGGCTCCGTTCAGGTGTATTGCGGGCACGAGTACACGGCCGGCAACGCCACCTTCGCCGTTGCCGTCGACCCCGGCAACGAACTGCTCGCCGACCGCGCCAGGGAGATCGCCGCGCGGCGCGCCAGGGGCGAGTTCACCCTGCCGACGACGATCGCCCTGGAACGTGCGACGAACCCGTTCCTCCGCGCCGAGGAGCCGGACATCAAGGCGGCGCTGGGCATGGCGGACGCGGACGCGACCGACGTGTTCACCGAACTGCGCGCGCGCAAGAACAGGGGCTGAGAGCAGGGGCTGGGAACGGGCGCTGCGGCGGCGCGCGCCCTAACGCCCTGTTAAGGCCCTTTGCCTAGCCTTGCGGACCGGTCCCGGACCGCCTCGGGCGGGCGCGGACCCTTGTCTCGCGGAGGGTGCCCCGGTGCAACCGTTGCAGGATCGCGGCGCCAACACGCCCGGCGAACCGCCCCTGTTCCCCGTCGACCCCCGCGGCCCCGAGGAGGCCGGCGAGGTCGTCTACGATTGGGAGCTCCAGTCCGACGCCATCACCTGGAGCGCCGGCTACGCGCTGGTGGCCGGCCTGCCGCCGCTCGACCAGGTCGGCACCGGCCTCGGCTACGCCGAACACCTCGCGGCGGAAAGCCCGTCGTCGCGCTACGAGACGGTGATGACGCCGGGCGGCTGCGACACCGGCGGCGGCGTCGCCTTCACGGTGGTGTACGGGCTCGTCGCCGCCCGGCGCTCCAAGGCCGCCCCCGTCTGGGTCGAGGACAGCGGGCGCTGGTTCGCCGACGCCGCCGGCCGCCCGCACCGCGTCCACGGCGCGGTGCGCATCATCACCGCGCGCTACGAGGCCGAGCGCCTGCGCATGGCGACGGTGCAGCGCGACCCGGCGACGGGCGCGTTCACCCGCGCGCACTTCGTCGAGCATCTCGGGCGCCACCTCGGCCTGACGGCGCGCAAGAGCGCGACCTTCGCCGTGCTGCTCATCGCCGTCGAGGCCGCGAGCGGGGAACCCGTCGCCGACCGCCACATGCTGGACGCGGCCGACCGCCTGCGCCCGCAGATGCGCGCCCACGAGGTGCTGGCCCGCCACGGCCAGGCCAAGTTCGCCGTGCTGCTCGACGGCTGCGGCGAGGTCCAGGCGGCGGCCGCCGCCGAGCGCTTCCTCGCGGCGGTCGCGGAGGCGGAGCCGCCGCTCGCCGCCCGCATCGGCGGCGTGGTGGCGCCGTTTCACGGACGCACGCCCCAGGCGCTGCTGCAATTCGCCGAGGAGGCGCTCGACGCCGCGCACCGGCCGGGGCAGCCGCCCTACCTCCATTACCGCCCGGAGCTGACGCGGGCGCGCGCCACGCCGGCGGCGGACGCCACGGACGAGATCCTGTCGGCGTTGAACGAGGGGCGCATCGCCCTGTCGCTCCAGCCGGTGGTCGACGCGCGCACCCGCGCGGTGGCCTTCTACGAGGGGCTGGTTCGGGTGCGCGCGGTGACCGGCGCCTTGAACCTGCCCGCCACCCTGGTGCCCGACGCCGAGAAGCGCGGGCTGGTGCCGTTGATCGACCGCCGCGTCATCGAGCTGGCCTTCGCCCTGCTCACCGCCGACCGCAAGCTGGTGCTGTCCATCAACGCCGCCGTGCCGAGCCTCAACGACCCGGACTGGCGCGAACAGCTGCGCACCGCCTGCCGCTTGCGCCCCGACGCCGCGCGCCGCCTCACCATCGAGGTCACGGAAACCTGCGTCATCGCCGATGCGGAAGCGATGCGGCAGGTGCTCGCCGCCCTCAAGCCGCTCGGCGTCAAGATCGCCATCGACGACTTCGGCTCGGGCCATTCCTCGTTCCGCAGCCTGCGCCAGCTCCCCATCGACTACCTCAAGATCGACGGCGCCTTCGCCCAGAACCTCGCCCGCTCGCCCGACGACCGCTTCTTCATCCGCACCCTGATCGAGCTGGCGCAGAACCTCAACATCCCCACCGTGGCGGAATGGGTCGAGGACGAGGCCACGGCGCAGATCCTCGCGGGATGGGGCGTCACCTACCTCCAGGGACACCTGTTCGGCAGGGCTGAGCCGGCCGCGATGCCCCCCGTGTTCAACAAGGCGGCGCGCTGAGGGGGCGCCGGGCGCTCCGCCTGGCGGCGCCGACCCTTCGTTTCAGTCCTTGGGCGTCAGGCCCTCGATGCGCCGCTGCAACGCGTCGAGCTGGCGCCGCATGTCGTCGAGCTCCGCCGTGTTGCGCGCCGGCGGCGCGTCCGCAGCCGTCGCCGCGCCGCGGTCCGGCGCCGGCGCGGCGGGGAACGGCGCGAACATCGACAGCGCCTGGCGAAACATCGCCATGTTCTGCCGCGTTTGTTCCTCCAGCTGGGCGAAAACCGGGCGCGCGGCGTTGCTCAGGGCGTCGCCGCCGAACGGTTGGCCGAGCGATGGGGCGAACATCTGGCCGAAGCCGCCCCGCTCCTGCGCCAGCTTGGCCAGCGAGAATTCGAGGTAGCTCGGCACCAGCATCTGCATGCTGTCGCCGTAGAAGCGGATGAGCTGGCGCAGGAAGGTGATGGGCAGCAGGCTTTGGCCCTTGCCTTCCTGCTCGAAGATGATCTGGGCGAGCACCGAGCGGGTGATGTCCTCGCCGTTCTTGGCGTCGGTGACGACGAAGTCGTCGCCGCGCTTGACCATGGTGGCAAGGTCTTCCAGCGTGACGTACACGCTGGTGCCGGTGTCGTAGAGGCGCCGGTTCGCGTACTTCTTGATGACGACCGGCGCCTTGCCGCCCGCCGGCTGCTCGCCGCCCTCGTTGCTGGTTCGCTCTCTGGTCATGGGGTGCACTCGCTGGCGGCAAACTCGCTGGTCCGCACGGGACGGGTCCGCGCGGTGGCGGCGCGCGAAGACACGGCCGCCGGGCGGCGCCCCCCTCATAGGCGGTTTTTGCCGAGCCGAGAACCCGTCGCCGCCCGCGCCCGCGCGTTGCGCGATCCCCCTTGCGACGGACGAAAGCTTGCCGTTCGTCGGCGCGACCCAATGTGCTTGGCTGGCAACGGTGGCGCACGGCGCCGCCGGTGCGCGGACGCCGGCGCCGCGCGGCGAACCAAGGAGATTCGAATGTCCACTGACATCGTCATCGTCGCAGCCGGGCGCTCGGCCGTCGGCTCCTTCAACGGGGCGTTCGGCACGACGCCGGCCCACGATCTCGGTGCCGCCATCATCAGGAACGTGCTGGAGCGGGCCAAGGTCGACGGCGCGGAGGTCGACGAGGTCATCCTCGGCCAGGTGCTGACCGCGGGGCAGGGCCAGAACCCGGCGCGCCAGGCGGCGATCGGCGCCGGCGTGCCCAAGGAGAAGACGGCGTGGAGCCTCAACCAGGTGTGCGGCTCGGGGCTGCGCGCCGTGGCGCTCGGCCACCAGCAGATCAGCAACGGCGACGCCGCGATCATCGTCGCCGGGGGCCAGGAAAGCATGTCGCTGTCGCCCCACGCCAGCTACCTGCGCGGCGGCACCAAGATGGGCGACACCAAGTTCGTCGACACCATGATCAAGGACGGCCTGATGGACGCCTTCCACGGCTACCACATGGGCACCACCGCCGAGAACATCGCCAGCAAGTGGCAGATTTCCCGCGAAGAACAGGACCAGTTCGCGCTTCAATCGCAGAACAAGGCGGAGGCGGCGCAAACCGCCGGCCGCTTCAAGGACGAGATCGTGCCCTTCGCCGTGAAGGGCCGCAAGGGCGACATCGTCGTCGACCAGGACGAGTATATCCGCAAGGGCGCGGTGCTCGACAACTTCGCCAAGCTGAAGCCGGCCTTCTCCAAGGACGGCACCATCACCGCCGGCAACGCGTCCGGCCTCAACGACGGCGCCGCCGCCGTGGTGCTGATGAGCGCCGCCGAGGCCGAGCGGCGCGGCCTGACGCCGATCGCGCGCATCGCCTCCTGGGCCACCGCCGGCGTCGACCCCGCCATCATGGGGACGGGCCCGATCCCGGCCTCGCGCAAGGCGCTGGAGAAGGCCGGGTGGAAGGTCAAGGACCTCGACCTCATCGAGGCCAACGAGGCCTTCGCCGCGCAGGCCATCTCCGTCAACAAGGACATGGGCTGGGACACCGACCGGGTGAACGTGAACGGCGGCGCCATCGCCATCGGCCACCCAATCGGCGCCTCGGGGACGCGCGTGCTCGTCACCTTGCTCCACGAGATGGTACGGCGCGACGCGCACAAGGGCTTGGCGACGCTGTGCATCGGCGGCGGCATGGGGATCGCCCTCGCCGTCGAGCGCTAGAGCCGGGGACACGACGGGCGCGCCCGGCACCGGGCGCGCCGCAGCCAACGGATCGAAGAATCCATCGGAGCGGGAAGGGAACGGACAATGGCGCGGGTGGCGGTGGTGAGCGGGGGAACGCGCGGGATCGGCGCGGCGATCAGCAAGGCGCTGAAGGACGAGGGCTACAGCGTCGCGGCGGTGTACGCCGGCAACGACGAGGTGGCGCGCACATTCAAGGCGGCGACGGGCATCGCCGTCTTCAAGTGGGACGTGTCGGACTACGAGTCCTGCGCCGTCGGCCTGAAGAAGGTGGAAGGGGAACTCGGCCCGGTCGACATCCTCGTCAACAATGCCGGCATCACCCGCGACACGCCGTTCCACAAGATGACGCCCGACAAGTGGAACGCCGTCATCAACACCAACCTCAACTCGCTGTTCAACATGACGCGGCCGGTGATCGAGGGGATGCGCGAGCGCAACTGGGGCCGCATCATCTCCATCTCCTCGATCAACGGGCAGAAGGGGCAGTTCGGGCAAACGAACTACGCCGCCGCCAAGGCCGGCGACATCGGCTTCACCAAGGCGCTGGCGCAGGAAAGCGCGGCCAAGGGCATCACCTGCAACGTCATCGCGCCGGGCTACATCGGCACGGAAATGGTGAAGGCCATCGCCGAGGAGGTGCTGAAGACCAAGATCCTGCCGCACATCCCCGTCGGGCGCCTCGGCGAGCCGATCGAGATCGCCCGCACCGTCCTGTTCCTGGCCTCGGAGGAGGCGGGCTTCATCACCGGCTCCACCATCTCGATCAACGGCGGCCAGTACATGCACTGAGCGTCGCACCAAGCGTCGCACCGGTTATCGCACGCGGCGTCAGTCCAGGCGCGGCGCCGTCGCGGCGACGAGCGTCCCGGCGCGGTCGAACACCGCGACGTCGAGCACGATGCCGCTGCCGGCGAGCGCCGCGGCGGCCCTTTCGTGCGCCGCGGCTGCGACGAGGCCGGCGAGGTCGGTGCCCGCGCTGCGCGTGAGGTCCAGCGCCTCGGCGGCGGTGTTGGCCGCCGCAACCCGCGCGGCGAGGGCGGCGTCGCCGCCGGCGTCCGCGACCCGCGCGGCAAGCCAGGCGAAGTCGAGCTCGCCCCGCTTCGAGTGCAGGTCCATCAGGCCCTGGCCGAGCTTGGCCATCTTGGCGAAGCCGCCGGCGACCGTGACGCGCGCGACCGGGTGGCGGCGCAGGTATTTCAGCATGCCGCCGACGAAGTCGCCCATCTCGATCAGCGCCGGCTCGGGCAGGCGGTGGAGGGCCTGCACCGCCGCTTCCGAGGTGGTGCCGGTGGCGCCGGCGACGTGGGCGAGGCCGGTCGCCCGCGCCACGTCGATGCCGCGGTGGATGGTGTCGATCCAGGCCGCGCAGGAGAAGGGGATCACCACCCCCGTGGTGCCGAGCACGCTCAAGCCGCCGACGATGCCGAGCCGGCCGTTGAGGGTGCGCCGGGCGATCGCCTCGCCGCCGGGGATGGAGATCGTCACCGCGAGGTCGGCGGGGGCGTCGGCCTCGGCGAGCGCGGCGGCGATCATCCGGCGCGGGCCGGGGTTGATCGCCGGCGCCCCCGGCGGCACCGGCAGTCCCGGACGGGTGACGGTGCCGACGCCTTCGCCGGCGTGGAAGGTGAGGCCGCCGCCCGGCGCGCCGCGGGCGACGCGGGCGATCACCAGCGCGCCATGGGTGACGTCGGGGTCGTCGCCGGCGTCCTTCACCACGCCCGCCTCGGCCCAGTCCGCTCCCGCCGCCTCGTGCGCCACCGCGAAGGCCGGGCGCAGCCCGCCGGGCAGGGG
>CAXTFM010000119.1:0-11378 GCA_964243435.1 uncultured Beijerinckiaceae bacterium | reverse complement strand
CGGCGGCGGCGAGCAGCGCGGCGTTGATCGCGCCGGGCTTGCCGATCGCCAGCGTACCGACGGGGATGCCGCCCGGCATCTGTACGATGGAATAAAGCGCGTCCTGCCCGCCGAGCGCGCTGCCGGGGATCGGCACGCCGAACACCGGCAGCGGCGTCAGCGCGGCGGTCATGCCCGGCAGGTGCGCCGCCCCGCCGGCGCCGGCGATGATGACCTTGTATCCCTCGTCCTTGGCGCCCTTGGCGAAGGCGTAAAGACGTTCGGGCGTGCGGTGGGCGGAAACAATGCGCGTGGCGTGGTTGATGCCGAGCGCGTCCAGCGTTTCGCTGGCATGCCGCATCACCGGCCAGTCCGACTGGCTGCCCATGATGACGGCGACGGGCCGCCCGGCGGTCGCGGGCCCCGACGACGGCGCGGGGGGAGGGTGCGGAAGCACGGGCTGTGTGCTCGACGTGTCAAAGGGCGGGCATAGCCCGAACTTTGAGGCCATCGCAAGTCGCGCGCCGGCTTGTCCCAAGCCCGTTGGGGCAGGGGCCGTTCAGGCGATGATGTCCGGCGTCAGCTGGTCGTCGAGGAAGCTCATGCGGTCGCGCAGGCTGAGCTTGCGCTTCTTCAGCCGCTGGATTTGCAGCCGGTCGGCCGCGCCGAGGTGGGTCAGCGCCTCGATGGCCGCGTCGAGGTCGCGGTGCTCCTGCCTGAGGTGTTCGAGCTCGGCCTTCCACGCCGAACGATCGATGTCGCTCACGTCCCGATCCATGCTCCACCCGCCGCCGCAGGGCTGCGCCGCCGCGCGCCGGCACCGCCGGTATAAGCCGGGTTTCGCCGGGCTTGGCAAGGCGCCGCCCGGCGCCGTCCCGCGCCCGTCGCACCGACTTTCTGCCGCCCCGCCGACCGTGGCAAAAACGCATGCATGCTGAAGCCCTGCCGGTCGGATTCGACCTTTTGCCCCGCCGCGCGTTGCGCGCTGGCAACGTTGGGAAAAGGGTGGGCGCATGGCCGGCACGCTTCTGGAAGGCAAGGTCGCCTTCGTCACCGGGGCGGCGCGCGGCATCGGCCGCGCGAGCTGCGTGGCGCTGGCCCGCGAGGGCGCCGCGATCGTCGGGGTCGATGTCGGCGCCCCGGTCAGCGCTACGCTGGACGTTGCGCCGGCGGCGCCGGACGACCTCGTCGAAACCGGGCGCCTCGTCGCGGCGGAGGGCGGGCGCTTCCATGCGGAAACGCTGGACCAGCGCGACCTCGGCGCGTTGCGTGCCGCCGCGGCCAAGGCCGTCGCCGCCTTCGGCGGCATCGACATCCTGTTCGCCAATGCCGGCATCCAGGCGTTCAAGCCGATCCTCGAGCTGGAGGATGCGGACTGGCACGACACCATCGACATCAACCTTACCGGCACGATGAACGCGATCCGCGCGGTTGCGCCCTGCATCGTCGAGCGCGGCGGCGGGCGCATCATCATCACCTCGTCGACGCAGGGGCAACACGGCACCAGGTTCGGCGCGGCCTATTCCGCCTCGAAATGGGGCCTCCTCGGGCTGATGAAGTCGGCGGCGCTCGAACTCGGCGCCCACAAGATCACCGTCAACTGCGTCGTGCCCGGCCTGATCGACACGCCGCTGACCCGTCATCGCGACCGTTACGCCCAGGCCGCCGGGGACCTTCGAAGCCACGCGTCGACGGCGGATCTCGAAGAGCAGACCCGCAAGGCGATGGCGGCGAAGTCGCCGCTCGGCGTCGCCTTCATCGACCCCGCCGACATCGCGCCGGCCGTGGTGTTCCTGGCCTCCGACGCCGCGCGCATGATCACCGGCGCCTCCATCGACGTCACCGCCGGCGACAGCGCCAACAACATGAGCTGACGCGGGGCTAGCGCGTCGGCCCGATCAGTCGGCGGTATTCAGCCTCCGGCCGGCCGTAGGCGTCCGCGGCGAAGGCTTCCAGCGCCGCCCTGTTGCGCACCGTCACGTGGCCGCGCTCGGTCGTGATGAACCCCTGGCCTTCCAACACGTGAAGCGCGCCCGTCACGCTGGGGCGGCGCACGGCGAGCATGGTCGCCATGTAGTCGTGGGTCAGCGCGAGGTCGTCGCTTTCCGAACGGTCGTGGCACATGAGCAGCCAGCGGGCGAGGCGTTCGTCGACGGGGTGGACGGCGTTCGACAGGGCGGTGTGGGCGTTCTGCACGGCCATCACGTGAACGAAGCGCAGCAGGATGGCGCGCAACAGCGTGCGTTCGTCGATCAGGGCGACGAGCGCGCCACGCTCGATGCGCAGGGCGGAGCCGGCGATCTGGATCTCGGTCAGGTGCGGAATGCGGTCGACCCCGAGGGCGACGGCGGTCGGCACCATGCCTTCGCGCCCCACCACTCCGACCTCGGCGGGCAGACCTTCGGGCGAACGCGCGACGACGGAGACGACGCCGTCCTCGGGAAAATAGGCGTGGGACAGCACTTCGTTGGGTTGGGTCAGGACCATGGTGCGCGGGCACGGGACCGGTTCGAGATGCGGGTGCAGAAGCGCGAGGTCCTCCGGCTTCATCGCGCGCAGGAGACAGTTCCGGGGTCGTCCAACGTCCGACATCGCGTTCCGAACGTTGGTTGAAGGGAAGGGCAGCGCCGGTCGGCGCCGGCACGGTGCGGAGAACAGGCGGCTCTCGCGGCGTAACAGGTCCGTCACGCGCCGACGTCAACAAACGTTGTGGTACGCGCCATGGTCCGCTAGCGGACGGAAGCGTGTCCGTCGACGGGCCGGTGTTAGGGTTTGCCGCTTCGTGCGGATGCGAACGCTGGTGATGGACGATCCTTTCTTTGCAAAGATCATTCAAGACGGGTTGCCCGACAGCGATCTTGCCGCACTGGGTTCCGCGTATCGCAGCGTCGTCCAGATCGAGGCGCAGGTCGATCTTATCGGCGCGGATCACGCCGGCACGCAGCTTCACGTCCTGCTCGGGGGATGGGCCTGCAAGTACCGGCTGATGGCGGACGGGCGCCGTCAGCTCCTCCGCATCCACCTGCCGGGCGAGATCTGCGACGTCGAGGCCATCTGCGGCGCCCCGTCGTCCGAGGTGCTCGCCCTCACCGATTGCCGCCTCGCCACCATTTCGCTGGACTGGATCAGGGCGCTCGCCGACGAGCGGCCGGCGGTCCGCGCCCTGCTATGGTCGTTCATCGCGGAAGAAACGGCAGCGATGGCCGAGCAACTGGTCAGCCTCGGGCGGCGGACGGCCCGCGAGCGCACCGCCTTCTTCCTTTGCGAACTGCTCGACCGGCTCCAGGCGCTCGGTGAAGCCTCGGGCAACAGCTTCCGGCTGCCGATGACGCAGGTCGACATCGGCGACTATCTCGGGCTGAGCACCGTGCACATCAACCGCACGCTCCAGGACTTGAAGAACGAAGGCTTGATCCAGCACGGCGGTCGCACATTCACGGTGTGCGACCGCGACGAGCTGGAGCGCTTCGCCGGCTATATCCCGAGCCGCACGCGAAGCAGGCACGCGAAATCCTGAAGGCCGGCGTCGACCGGCGGCGACACGCGTCGAGGAGGTGGCCGTCGTCCACCATGCCGGCCGGCCCGACGATGTCGGCGCGGACGCCGCGCTCGACGTCGATATGCTTCCCGTTCTTGTCGGGCGCGGTGCCCGTGCCCGGCCGGCGTCAACGCGGCAGGCAGCGGCGGCGCCGCGACCGGCATGTTGGACTTCTGGTGGACGAGGTGGAGCGCGTGCTCGAAATCCCGGCGGCTCGCCTCGAAGCGTGGCTCGATCGGAACGCCCTCGGCCATCCGTTTCGTCCGCCGGTGTTCCGAACATGGGCCTTCGTGCCGCGAGCGCCGGCGTTGGGCTTGCAGCTACCGGTCGAGTCGATCGCATCGGTGCCGAACGTAAGCCGTCAGGCGGATGCCGCCCGCTCGATTGGATCAGCGGCCGCCTTCGCTGTCGGGCGTGCGCCGCCGGATGGGCGCGGAGCACGACGGTCCTCCCGCGCCGACGGGTCGCGCGGCGTCGCCCGATCGCCGGCTTGCATCGGCGCGGCACATGTCGGAACTTGGCCGTTGTCATGAACCACCGCGCGCCTGCGCAGGTTGGGCGTGAGGGTGGGCGTCGAGGCGGGACATGAAGGCTGGGCTCGGCTATTTCGCGTCCAAGGCGGCGTTCAACGCCAGCCAGGGCTACCGCATCGACTACAAGTACCTCGCCATGGCCTACGCCGTGGAGATCGCCGTGGTGGCGACCTCGCTGCTGTCCGCCTGGTTCTTCGCCGAGATCTACGGTCGCGACGGCACGACGATGGCGATGATGATGCTGGCGCCGATCGCCTATGCCGGGGTGGAGATCGCCCGCGTGCCCCTCGCGCTGGCGCTGCGCACCCAGCCGAACCCGTTCTGGAAGCTCGTCTTCGCGCTGATGGTGCTGTGCGCGGTCGCGGTCAGCGTCAAGTCGCTGTCGCAGCTCGGCGAGGTGATGTTCCGGCCGCGCCTCATCGACGTCACCCGCGCCACCGCCGTGCTGAAGGACGCCGAGCGCGCGCGCGACGCCTACGGGGCCAGGGTCGTCGCCGCCGACGCCGCGGTGGCGCAGCGCACGCGGGAGCTGGGCGACGCGGAGGTGCGCCTCAAGGCGATCAACAGCGAGCTCGGCGCCTTGCCGCCCGACCGTTGCGCCCGCGTCTGGCGCGAGAACAGCGCGGGGCGGCGCTTTTCCCAGCAGGAATGCCACGCCGACGGGCGGCAGAAGGTGATGGCGGTCAACCTCGCCGACGCGCAGCGGGCGCGGGGCGAGGCGTCAGACAAGCTCGACGCCGCACGGCACGAGCGCGACGGGCTCGACCCGACCGCCGCGGCGGCCAGGGTGAGCGCGCTGGAGCTGGCGCGCCGCGACGCCATCCTCGGCTCGCAGCTCCATTCCTTCACCGCCATGTTCTTCGGCAAGGACCCGACGGAGGTGAGCGAGGGCGAGCTGCACAGCTTCCTCCGCATCTTCGTGTTCTTCCCCGCGATCTTCGCCTCGCTCGCCGCCACCGCCCTGGCGCTGGCCTCGGTGATGCCGCTGCGGCGCGAGCCGGACCCGGTCGAGGTCGCCGGGGCGGACGTGCTCGGTTACGTGCTCGCCCCGGCGATGACGGAGATGCGCGCCGACATCGACCGTTATTCCCACGAGGCGGTCGCGCGGGTGATGGCCCGCGAGCGCGCCGCCCCCGCCTTTGCGGCGACGATCCCGCTGCCCGGCGCCGCGCCCGAGCCAGCAGCCGCCGCGGCCCAGTCGTCCCAAGAGTTGAAACCGGCCGACGCCAAACCCGCCGATGCCAAGCCGGCCGACAACAAGCCGGCCGATGCCAGGCCGTTCGGTCCGATGCGGCCGACGCTGGTGTCGACCACGCAAACACCCGGCGCGGCCTGAACCGTGCTGATCGCCGGGACCAAGGAGAACCGCGCGCTCGCCGGGGCTGTCAACGCGCGCGTCGCCGCCGACGCCGCGCTGATCAAGGCCAAGGCCTGGCTGATCCGCTGCGGCGCGCTCGGCGTGCTGGCGCTGGCGACCGGCGGCGGCGTCGGCCTCGCCTTTCTCGGCGTCGCGAGGAGCCGCGACGCGAGCGGCGCCGCCGAACGCCTCGCCGCCACGCTGACGCAGGCGCTGGAACGCTCGCAGCTGCACGCCCGCCTCGATCCAGGTTCGACGGTGAGGCTCGACCCCGACGCCAGGGTCGCGATGGATCCCGCGGCCAACCGGGTGCAGCTCGATGCGCCGATGCCTCGCCCAAGCCGCGAGCAGATGCGGCCGGATGCCGCCGCACGGTCCGGCGTCGCCGTGCAAACCAACTACACCGTCTTCAAGGTGGTGCAATGGGGCAGCGGGCGGGTCGTGACCGGCTATAACTTCACCCCCGACGGCAAGGTGCCCGACCACCAGTACTGTTACTTCGCCGACGACATCGACCAGACCACCTACAAGACCGTCCACATCGCCGCCGAGGGTCGCTTCATCGCGCCGCCGAACCCGCCGGCCGGGCTCGAGCCGGCCAAGGCGGCGGCGGAGTGCCTATGGTTCGACGGACGGCCGACGCGGTTCTAGCGCGCCTCGCCCCCGCGGGACGCCGCGCATGCGACGGCAAGGATGCTTGCCCTCGTCGTCCCGCAACTCGATGTAGGGTGGGCACGTCACGGTCCACGGACCGCTTCGCCCCGAAATGGACTGCATGCGCGACACCGAAGCCAACCGTTTCACCGCCCGCGCCGCCCGTTATGCCCGCGTCGGCGCCAACATGAGCGGCGTCGCGGCGCGCATGGCCGGGTCGCGCCTGTTCGGCGCCAACGGACAGGTCACCAACGCCGCCGCGCTGACGCAGGCGCTGGGCGGCCTCAAGGGGCCGATGATGAAGGTCGCGCAGATGATGGCGACCATCCCCGACCTGCTGCCGTCGGATTACGCGGAAGAACTGCAGAAGCTGCAAAGCGACGCGCCGCCGATGGGTGCGGCCTTCGTCAAGCGCCGCATGCAGGCGGAACTCGGAGCCGACTGGCAGTCACGGTTCGGCTCCTTCGACCTCCAGCCGGCCGCCGCCGCCTCACTCGGCCAAGTCCACCGCGCCACGACGAAGGACGGCGCCTCGCTGGCCTGCAAGCTGCAGTATCCCGACATGCAGTCGGCGGTCGAAGCCGACCTGAAGCAGCTCGACTGGCTGTTCGGCCTCCACCGGCAGTTCTCGGCCGCGATCGACACGCGGGACATCGCGCGCGAGATCGCCGACCGGCTGCGCGAGGAGTTGGACTACGGTCACGAGGCGCGCAACGCCTCGCTCTACGGCGAGATCCTCGCCGGCACGGACATGGTGCGGGTGCCGGCCGTCCATGACGCGCTGTCGACGCGGCGCCTCCTCACCCTTAATTGGTTGGAAGGCGAGAAGCTGCTGACCTTCAAGGGCGCCGACGAGGAGACCCGCAACAGGCTCGCCGTTGCCATGTTCAAGGCGTGGTGGTTCCCGATGAGTCAGTACGCGGTGATCCACGGCGACCCGCACCCCGGCAACTACACCGTGTTCCGCGACGAGGGCGGCGCGCCGGCCGGCATCAACCTGCTGGACTACGGCTGCATCCGCATTTTTCCGCCGGCGTTCGCCGCCGGCGTGGTGGAGTTGTACCACGGCTTCCTGGAGAACGACGAGGCGCGCATCGTCCACGCCTACGAGATGTGGGGCTTCCGCGACCTGAGCCGCGACCTCATCGAGGTGCTCAGCATCTGGGCGCGCTTCATCTACGCGCCGTTGCTGACCGATCGCGTGCGCACGGTGGCCGACGGCGTGGCGCCCGGCCAGTATGGTCGCCGCGAGGCGTTCCAGCTCCACCAGGCGCTGAAGAGCAAGGGTCCGGTGCGGGTGCCGCGCGAGTTCGTGTTCATGGACCGCGCCGCGATCGGTCTCGGCAGCGTGTTCCTCCACCTCGACGCGCGGCTGAACTTCCACAAGTTGTACAACGAGCTCATCACGGATTTCGACGTCGACGTGCTCGCCCGACGCCAGGGCGCGGCGCTGGCGCGCGCCGGCCTCGTCGTACCGGCCGCCGCGTAGCCCTCCAAAACAGCGCTTCTAGCCTTCGGCCACTTGCCATCGAGCGCGGCAGTTGCAATTGCTGCGCGTGCCACGCCCGGAACTGTCGCGAACGGTCGATGCATCGTCGAGACCGACGGGCTGGGCGGGCGTGGAAACAACCGAGGGCATGATGGCCGAGCTGATGGACGGTGGCGGGCACCCGGACATGGACTACGCCGAACACGAGGCGACCTATGCCCTGTTCCTGCGGCTGTTGAAGTACATCACGATCGCCGCCGTCCTCGTCGTCATCCTTCTCGCCCTGTTGTGGGGCTGAGCGACCCCCGGCGCATCCGTTCCGACCTTGCGAATGAGCGCGCGATCCGCAACGGATCGCTGCCGCCACCCCGACCGATGGAGACCCTCTTGCGTATCGCCGTTCCCGCGGAAAACGATCCATCCGAGCACCGCGTCGCCGCGACCCCGGAAACGGTGAAGCGCTTCAGGGCCATGGGTGCCGAGGTTGCGGTGCAGGCCAATGCCGGGCGCCATTCCGGCTTCTACGACGACGCCTACCAGGCCGCGGGGGCGCAGATCGCGGGCAGCGCCGCGGACGCGGTGCGCGATGCCGACATCGTGTTGCGGGTGCGCCGCCCCAGCGCCGCCGACCTCGACGGATTGAAGCACGGGGCGGCGGTGATCTCCGTGATGGACCCCTACGGCAACGAGGACGCCGTGCGCTCGCTCGCCGAGAAGGGCGCCAGCGCCTTCGCCATGGAGTTCATGCCGCGCATCACCCGCGCGCAGGTGATGGACGTGCTGTCCTCCCAGGCCAACATCGCCGGCTACCGCGCCGTGGTCGACGCGGCGTCGGAATACGGCCGTGCCATGCCGATGATGATGACGGCGGCCGGCACCGTGCCGGCGGCCAAGATGTTCATCATGGGCGTCGGCGTCGCCGGTCTCCAGGCCATCGCCACCGCGCGCCGCCTCGGCGGCATCGTGACGGCGACGGACGTGCGCCCCGCCACCAAGGAGCAGGTGGAGTCGCTCGGCGCCAAGTTCGTCGCCGTCGAGAACGACGAGTTCAAGCAGGCGGAAACGTCGGGGGGCTACGCCAAGGAGATGACGGAGGATTACCGGCGCCAGCAGGCCGACCTCGTCAAGACCCATATCGCCAAGCAGGACATCGTCATCACCACCGCGCTGATTCCTGGTCGCCCGGCGCCCAAGCTCGTGTCGTCGGCGATGGTCGAGTCGATGAAGCCGGGTTCGGTGATCGTGGACCTTGCGGCCGAGCGCGGCGGAAACTGCGAGATGACGAAGCCGGGCGAAATCTATCTCACCGCCAACGGCGTCAAGATCGTGGGGACGCTGAACCTTGCCGGCAAGGTCCCGGCGACGGCGTCCTCGCTCTATGCGAAGAACCTTCTCGCCTTCGTCGAGTCCACCTTCGTCGACAAGGAGGCGAAGTCGTTCCGCATCCCGTGGGACGACGAACTCGTCAAGGCGACGCTGCTGACGCGGGACGGCAAGCTCGTCCACCCGGCCTTCGCACCCGCGGCCGACAAGGCCGCCTAGGTCGTCGGCCGCCTGATCCTCTAGGGAGAGCGCCCCAATGGCGACGGACACCGCAACGACCACGACGCTGCTCGAACGCGCCCAGGCGGCGGCCGACGCGGCCCGCCACGCGGCCGAACAGGCGCAAGGCTACGTCGACCAGATCGCCCATTCCGGCGGGGCCGGCATCGGCGCCGGGCCAGGGGCGGGACTTGGCACGGGCGCCGAGGTCGGGGCTGTGGTGGCGCACGCCGCGACGGGCGGCATCGTCGACCCCTTCGTGTTCCGCCTCGCGATCCTCGCGCTGGCCTGTTTCGTCGGCTACTACGTCGTGTGGTCGGTGACGCCGGCGCTGCACACGCCGCTGATGTCGGTCACCAACGCCATTTCCTCCGTGATCGTGGTTGGCGCCCTGCTCGCCGTCGGCGTCGACGCCTCGGGCTTCGGCAGCGACGGGCCGGTCTGGGCGCGCATCTTCGGCTTCATCGCGCTGGTCCTCGCCTCCGTGAACATCTTCGGCGGCTTCCTCGTCACCGAGCGCATGCTCTCGATGTACAAGAAGAAGGGCTGACCTCGATGAACGCCAACGTCGCCGCGTTCCTTTACCTCGTCGCCGGCATCCTTTTCATCCTGTCGCTGCGCGGCCTCAGCTCGCCTTCCACCTCGCGGCAGGGCAACCGTTTCGGCATGGCCGGCATGGCGCTGGCGGTGCTGACCACGCTGGCCTATCGCCCGCCGGCCGGCCTCGGCGCCTGGCTGTTCGTGATCCTCGGCATCGCGATCGGCGGCGCCATCGGCGCGTGGCGCGCGCGCACCGTCAAGATGACGGACATGCCGCAACTCGTCGCCCTGTTCCACGCGCTCGTCGGCCTCGCCGCGGTCTTCGTGGCGGCGGGTGCCGCCTACGCTCCCCAGGCCTTCGGCATCGGCGAGCCCGGCAACATCCACGGCGCGTCCACCATCGAGATGTCGATCGGCCTCGCCATCGGCGCCATCACCTTCTCCGGCTCCTGCATCGCTTTCCTCAAGCTCGACGGGCGCAAGTGGGGGATCGCATTCGTCAATCGCGTCGCTGCCGGCGCACCTATCCTGCTGCCGAACCGCCATCCCATCAACATCACGCTGGTTGTCTCCATCGTCACCATGGTGGTGGTGTTCATCTTCACCCAGAGCCTGCTGGTGTTCTGGTTGATCGCACTAGCGGCGTTCGCGCTCGGCTTCCTCATCATCGTTCCGATCGGCGGCGCCGACATGCCGGTCGTCGTGTCGATGCTGAACTCCTATTCGGGGTGGGCGGCGGCCGGCATCGGCTTCACGCTCGGCAATCTCGCCCTCATCATCACCGGCGCCCTTGTCGGCTCGTCCGGCGCGATCCTGTCCTACATCATGTGCAAGGGCATGAACCGCTCGTTCGTATCCGTCATCCTCGGCGGCTTCGGCGGCGACACGGCGACCGCCGGTGCCGGGCACAAGGAAACGCGCCCGGTCAAGCAGGGCTCAGCGGAGGATGCCGCCTACATCATGCAGAACGCCTCATCCGTCATCATCGTGCCCGGCTACGGCATGGCGGTGGCGCAGGCGCAGCACGCGTTGCGCGAGATGGCCGACGGCCTCAAGAAGGAGGGCGTCGACGTCAAATACGCCATCCATCCCGTGGCCGGCCGCATGCCAGGCCACATGAACGTGCTGCTCGCCGAGGCCAACGTGCCCTATGACGAAGTGTTCGAGCTGGAGGACATCAACTCGGCCTTCGGTCAGGCCGACGTCGCCTTCGTGATCGGCGCCAACGACGTCACCAACCCCGCCGCCAAGACCGACAAGACGTCGGCGATCTACGGCATGCCGATCCTCGACGTGGAGAAGGCGAAGACGGTGCTGTTCCTCAAGCGCGGCATGGGCTCGGGCTACGCCGGCGTCGAGAACGAGTTGTTCTTTCGCGACAACACCATGATGTTGTTCGGCGACGCCAAGAAGACGGTCGACGGCATCCTCAAGAACCTGGATTAGCGCGGAACGCTATCAGCTTGGGCGACGCGGCGTCGCCCTCTGGCCTGCGGCGCTCGCCTGAGATCGGCGAACGGCACCGGCCGGGCCACATTGTCCGCGGCTGTCAGCGGGTCGGTGCCGTGCGCTGTTCCAGTTCGGCGCGTTGCCCATCGTAAAGGAACTGGGCCAACTGCGCCCAATGGTCCTCTCCGGTGATCATGTACCAGTAGAAAGCCGCGCTGTAGGCCGCGGTGTAGTTCATGGTGCCGTGGATGCCTTGCGGACCCGCGCCGGTGCCGCCGCCATGGTCCACGGTGCCAT
>CAXTFM010000118.1:0-11386 GCA_964243435.1 uncultured Beijerinckiaceae bacterium | reverse complement strand
TGCTGCTCGACCGCTCGGCGCTGGCGCACAACCTCAAGCCGCTGCAGCGCGACGGTCTCCTCGCGGTGGCGGTGGACGGGGCCGACCGGCGCGGCCGCAAGGTCGCGTTGACGGATGCGGGCCGCGACCGCCTGGCCGCGTCGCAGCCGCTCTGGGAGGAGGCGCAGCGCCGCTTCGAGGTGGCCTTCGGCGCCGACGACGCCCTGGCGCTGCGCCGCACGCTGGCCCGGGTCGCAAGCCTCGGCTTCGACCTTCCACCCCATTGAGCACACCTGGACGGAGCAGCGTGCTCGGTCCAGATCAGATCCATCGCATCACATGCTGGGACCGATGGTGCGCAGGTCGGAGAGGAGCCGTTGCGGTCACGATCGGCGCCGGCCGTGACCCCACAATCACTCGGCCTTCTGATGCTCTCTTGAAGTTTCGCCGAGAGCAGCCGAGGTCATGCCTTCGGCGCCGATCCACAGGGAGCGGCGACGGGGAGCGGTGGCTGACTACGGCCGAACTTGCCTCCGACCAGCTTGCATCGTCGGCATCGCGCCCATCTATGCCGTTCATGGCTACTCTTCCGCTCACTCGATAGCGGACGTGGCGTCGATGCCCTGTTCGGACGAGCGGCACGAAAGACAGTCGAACAAGGTCACTGCGGGCGATGGGTCGGCGCGGTGATACCCGCTGCACCGGCTCGCTGTCCGGAAGCCTTCGCTGCTATTGCCGTTGATGCCAGAAGCAAACTCTCAGACTTGATCCCATAGCAAGCCTTCTTCCTAAGACCAGCTTAGCAGGCTCCCGAAGGCTTTATGCAAGACTGAGCGATCTGAAAAAAAAGTCCGTAACGATCTGATTACGGCCTGATTACCACCAAGTGCCGTTTGCTTTTAAGTAACCTAGATCATGAAGTCGATGAAACGCAGGGCAGCCATGCATCATTGACTTGAGCGACCAGGAGGTAGCTCATGAACTCTACATCAGCACTGCGTTCCTTTGAAGGGATCACAACTGCGGACGCACTTGTGCCCGATCCGACCGCACCCACCCTGCAGAGCTCCGATCCAGCCGGCATAACGCATGGTGCCGCATCGCTGGTCGATTTCGTTGATGGTGCGGTTCCAACCAGTTTGGCAAATCAAACGGTCCTTGGCACGCATGCGGCCCTTGAAGGCACGTCCGACCAGAACGGCGTCGCCGGCACCGTGCACGGCGTGACAAACCTCGGGGAAACCGCCGGCCTCGGTCACATCGGCGAGGGCAGCAACCTCATCACCGGCGTTCTCCAGGCGCCCGCCGGGGTGCTCTCCGGCGAGATCCCGACGCTTGATGTCACGGGAGATGCGGCATCGGTCGGATCGGCTGTCGAAGCTGTCCCCGTCGGCGTGGCGAGCGACCTCGGAGCGAACCCGGCCCTCGTCGGATCGGCTGTGCCTTCGCCGATCCCCCTGGTCGATACGGCGCCGGCGGAGGGTGCCGCGAACGCCACGATCCTCGACTTCCATGACACGATCGAGGGCGCGTCCGACATGAACGGGACCTCCGGCACCACGCACGGCGTGACCGGCCTCGGTGAAACGGTCGGCCTCGGGCACATCGGCAGCGGCAGCAACCTGCTCACCGACATGCTCAATACGCCGTCAGACCTGCTCGCGGGCAACACGGGGCCGGTGTCCAGCCTGCCGACGGATGCCGCGAACGACGTCACCGCCGTCGGCACCCTGGTGTCGGGCGTCGGCTCCGACCTCGGCAGCGGACAGTTCCTGTCGAACCCGGTCGGTAACACGCTCACCCTCGGCGACGCGCTGACCACCCTGCCGGTTGGCACGCTCGCCAACCAGGCGGCAGGGGCGGTCGTGGCAACGGTGACCATGCCGCTCGGCGGCGCCGCGCCGGTCGGCATCGGCGGCGTGCCCGTGCTGGGCGAGGGTATCGCACCGGTCGCCGACCTGCCGAACGACGTCGCGTCCATCGGATCGGGCGTCGGAGGCGCCATCGCGGGCGTCGGATCGAGCGTCGCCGATGGCGGTCTTGCCGGCGCGGCCACCCACCCGACGACCGGGAGCGGCGTCCTCGGCGGCACCCTGCCCGGACAGGGCGTGCTGCATGGCGTCGAGATGGCGGGTGCGGGCGTGCTCGACGGCGCGGGAACCGCGACGGGCACGGAAGGTATCATCCACGCGGGAAGCGGGGCGGCGGGTGCAGCCGGCACCCTGGTCCAGGACGCCCTGCACGTGCCGGGCGACACGCTTGCCGGCGCATCCACCGGTGCGGCGCCGCTCCCCGGCGACGTCGGGGCGGCGTCGGCATCCCTCGGGAGCATCGTTACCGCCTCGGGTGACGCGCTGGCGGAGCACGGGGCCGGGCCGGGTGGGACGGGCGACCTCGCTCCCCTCACGTCGGCGGTGGACGGCGCGAGCGGCCTCGCGCACCAGCTCGCCGGCGAAGCCGGGATGGGCGCCACGGCGCTCGGCAACGATGCGGCGGCGGCGACGCAGGCGCTCGTGCCGACCCTCGTGGCCGACTCGCACGGTCTCGCGGGGGATGCGGCGAGCGGGGTCGCCTCGACGGCGGCCACGGTCGCCCATGACGTTGGGACAACCGCCGCAAGCCTCGCCTCTACGGTCGGCGGCGGAGCGCAGGGCGCCGCGTCCGCCGTTCCGGTGACCGGCCTCGTCGGTGAGCTCGCCTCGACCGCACACCAAGCCGCCGGCGCCGTGCTGCAAACCGCGCAGCCGCTGACGGGCGCCCTCGCCGGTTCCACGCCCGGGGCGGGCCACCCCATCGGCATGGCGGTCAACGGTGTCGAGAACGCCCTGTCGGGTCATTCCGGCGGCGCGCACGACCTGGCGACGGTGTCGCTCGGCGCGCAGGGCCCGGCGAGCGGCACGTCGCTCGACGTGCTCACGGCGAACGGCGCCGGCGAGGTACACCTGTTTGGGACGCACAGCGGAACGGTGGGCGCTCCGACGCCCGTGCTCGCCAACGTCGGCGTCCTGCCCGACACCCTGCATTTCCCCGCGCCATCGGGCGGGGGAGCCGACGCGCTGACGGGTGCCTTGACGGCAGCGACGGGCAGCGCCGGCGCGCACGGGTTCGACGGCGGCACGGCGGCGGTCGCCCATGATGCAGGCCCCATCCACGTCGAGATGCCAGTGGCCCATGCCGACCCGCTGCATGCGCTGGCGCCCGCCGCCCACGCCCACGCCTGAAAAACGGGGCGGCCCGACGAGATGTCCGGCCGCCCCTCACCGCCACAGCACGCCCCAACCCGCGAGGTCCCATGCACATCGTCAGCGTCGATGCCGCAGCGCTCGATCGTCCCCCTCGATCGTCGCGCGTCTGGACCCATCCCAATTTCGCGCCCCTGGCCGCGGCACTCCGGCCTGCCGTCGTGGCGCTCGTGGTGACAAGCGCGCTGATCAACCTGCTCATGCTGACCGGCCCGATCTTCATGCTGCAGGTCTACGACCGGGTGCTGCCGTCCCGGAGCATGCCGACCCTGGTCGGCCTGTTCGCGCTGGCCTCGTTCGCGACGGCTTTCCTCGGCGGCCTCGAAGTCCTTCGCTCGCGCACCCTGACCCGGCTGGGCATCCTGATCGACGAGGAGTTGAGCCCGCGCATCCTCGGCCTCCTGCTCGGGCGCGAGCGGCGCTCCGGCCCGCGCGGCAACGCAACGGAGTGCGTCCACGACCTCGACGTCCTGCGCGGCTTCGCCTCGGGAAGCGCCCTGCCGGCCCTTTTCGACCTGCCCTGGATGGGCATCTACGTCGCCGTCTGCTTCATGTTCCACCCGCTGATGGGGTGGGCGGTCCTCGCCGGCGTCGGGGCGCTCTGCGCCCTCGCCCTCGCGACCGAGACGACGCTTCGCGGCCCGGCCGAGCGCGCGTTCGAGACCGCCGCGTCGCGACGCTCCTTCGCCGACACCGTGAAGCGCAACGCGGGCCTGCTCCAGGCCCTGGGCATGCACGCCGCCGCGGCGCAACGCTGGGAGGCGGCCAACGCCGAAGCGCGCTCGTGGCAGCTTCGCAGCGCCGACACCGCGGGCGCCTTCGCCAGCCTGCTGCGCGCCTTCCGCATGCTGCTGCAATCAGCGCTGCTCGGCCTCGGCGCTTACCTCGTCATCAACAAGCAGGCGACTGCCGGCGTGATGCTCGCGGCGACCATTCTCACGGTGCGGGCGCTGTCCCCGGTGGAACTGTTGATCGCCAACTGGAAGACCCTGATCGGCGCGCGCCGAAGCGTCGCCAGGCTCGGCGCGGCGCTCGCCGCCATGCCCCAGGACGAGCGGCGCACCCAGCTTCCGGCGCCGGTGCGGGAGCTCCGCGTGACGGCCCTCAGCCTTGTCGCGGCGGGGCGCGACGCGCCGGTCCTCCACGAGGTCGGCTTCGAGCTGACGGCCGGCAGCGCGCTCGGCATCATCGGCCCGAGCGGATCGGGCAAGTCCTCGCTCGCACGGGCCCTCGTCGGCCTGTGGCCGCCGGCGCGCGGCGTCATCCGCCTCGACGGCGCGGAGCTCGGCCACTGGGACGTGGACGCCCTCGGCGCGTCGCTCGGCTACATGCCGCAGGACGTCGAGCTGCTGCCCGGCACGGTGGCGCAGAACATCGCGCGCTTCCACGACGGCGACGAGCGGATGCTGCTCGATGCCGCGAGGCAGGCCGGCGTGCACGACATGATCCTGCGGCTCCCGAACGGCTACGACACCCAGGTCGGGGAAGGCGGTGCCCTGCTGTCGGGCGGGCAGCGCCAGCGCATCGGGCTCGCCCGAGCGCTCTACGGCGACCCGTTCCTCCTCGTCCTCGACGAGCCGAACTCCAACCTCGACGCCGCCGGTGAAGCGGCGCTGACCACGGCGATCGCGGCGGTGCGCGCGCGGGGCGGTATCGCGGTGGTGATCGCGCACCGCCCGAGCGCGCTCAACGCGGTGGACAAGCTGCTGCTCGTCAACGAGGGCCGGATGCAGGCGTTCGGTGCGCGCGACGCAGTCCTGGCGCAGCTCGCCCCGACACCACCGAAGCCCGAGGCGACCTCGTCGCTCTCGCAAGGGAGGCAGGCCTTTGTTCAAGCCGCAGAATGACCCACGCGCCGCCCACCTCTCCACGCGGCGGTCGATCCGCCGCCATTGCCTGATGACCGGCGCCGCCTCCGCCGCTCTCGTCCTCGGCTTCGGCACGTTGGGGGCGACCACCCGCCTCGCCGGCGCGGTCATCGCCGAGGGGACGATCGTGGTCAAGACGAGCGTGAAGAAGGTGAGCCACCCGACCGGCGGCACCGTTGCGAGCCTCAGGATCCAGGACGGCGACCGCGTCGCGGCCGGCGACGTCCTGCTGAGGCTCGACGCCACGGCGGCGCAGGCGACCTACGACGCCCTGACGCGCAACCTCCACGAAATGGCGGCGCAAAGCGCCCGCCTCGAAGCGGAGCGGGACGGGTCGGACGCGGTCGCCTTCCCGGCCGAGCTCGCCGAAGCGGGGTCGACGGACAAGGGAATCGTTCACGTCACGGACGGCGAAACCACGCTTTTCAGGCTTCGCCGCGACGCCCGCACCGGACAAAAGAACCAGTTGCACCAGCGCGTCGCGGAACTCCAGCACGAGATCAACGGCCTGGTCGAGCAAAGAACGGCGAAGGAGGGCGAACTCGCCATCGCCGAAAAGGAGCTCGTCGGGGTGCAGGACCTGTTCGCACGCAACCTCGTCCAGCTGACGCGCCTCGACGGCTTGGCGCGCGACGTGGCGCGCACCAAGGGCGAGCGCGGGGCCCTGACCGCGTCCATCGCACAAACGGAGGGGAAGATCGCCGAAACGGAGCTGCAGATTATCCAGGTGGACGAGGACATGCGCAGCGATGTCGCCAAGCAGCTCGCCGATATCCGTGCGCGGACGTCCGACGTCGTCCAGCGCCGGATCGCGGCGTTCGACCAGTTGAAGCACCTCGACATCCGTGCGCCGCAGGGTGGAATCGTGCATGAACTCGCTGTCCATGCCGCGGGCGCGGTCGTCACGCCCGGCGAGACCATCCTGCTGGTCGTACCTGACGGCGACCGGCTCGTCGCCGAGGTGCACGTCGCGCCCCAGGATATCGACAAGGTCGCGGCGGAGCAGAGCAGCGTCCTGCGCTTCCCGAGCTTCGACCAGCGCACGACGCCGGAGGTGGACGCGCGGGTCGCGCTGGTCAGCGCGAGCACGAGCGAGGACCAGCGTGGCGGCGCGCCGTACTACACGGTCCAGTTCGCGTTGCAGCCCCGAGATGGCAGCGCCGAACCTGCGTTGCGGCCCGGGATGCCCGTCGACGCCTTCATCAAGACGGCCGACCGCACGATGTGGTCCTATCTCGTGAAGCCGCTTGCCGATCAGATGGGACGGGCCTTTCGCGAGAAGTAGATGCCGGAGGCCTGCTTTGCCGGGAGGGTTCACGCCGTGAGGTGGCCGGTCGGTTCCTCCACCACCTTGGGGCGGCAGGATCAAAGATTGATCGAGTGCGTTACGGCGTTGCTTGGCGAGACTACGCCTAGTCGCCGCCTACGGTCACGTGCTCGGTGAGCGACGTCATCGCAATCGCCGTCGCTAGGCCCGGCGCAGGTTTGTCGACCAGCCTTGGCGTACCATTGATCCCCAGGCTGCTTGCTTGAACTTGGATGCGTTATCAACGCAGCTTGTTTGCTCCCAGACTTCCTCGCCAACAGCTTTGTAACGGTACCAACACCGACTTCAGATTTGATTAGCTAGACTGATCTCAAGCAGACCTCTGGCGAGGAACGCAACCCAGAGTTGGAGAGTACAACATAGGTTAGTCTCGGATCGCACGTAAGAGGGAGAGCCTTCAATGACTGGTATCTCAGCGGCTTCTGGCATCTCTCGGCCCGAGGCGCTCGCCCCCTTCCACTCATCCGGTGTACCGGCGCCAGGGTACGACAGATTTACGGAGTTGGGAGTCGTCGCGGCCAATGCCGAGGGAACGATCACCTGCTGGACTGAAACGGCAGAAGCCATGTTCGGTCATAGCGCTCGGGATGTGGTCGGCCGCCCGCTCGAGCTGATCGTCCCCGAGCGCTTCCGCGGCGGGGCGCTCTCCAGCGTGGGGCAGGTCACGACCGGTGGGCGCGCGATGCCTGCGGGCAGGACAATGGAAGCCGTGGCCGCGCGCCGGGACGGCAGCGAGTTCCCGGTCGAAATCACCATGACGGTCTGGGAAGGCGGAGCAGGACGCGAGATCAGCGCCAACATCCGGGACGTCACAGACAGGCGCGCGCGAGAGGTGCGCCTTGAGCACTTGGCTTACCACGATCCGCTTACCGGCTTGATGAACCGAACAGGCTTTCGCGAGCATCTTGAGGCCTGCCTGGCCGGTGATGGCGCCGCGACGCTGCTGGCGGTGGATCTCGACGGGTTCAAGTCGGTCAACGACAACTTTGGCCACATGGTCGGCGACGCCCTGCTGCAGGCGTTTGCGGTCCGGTTGAGCGCCCTGGCGGGAGACAGCGCCTTTGCGCGCATCGGCGGTGACGAGTTCGCCTTCCTGCTGGCGCGCAGGGCGGACCCGCTGGCGGCGCGCGAGACTGCGGAAGGCCTGCTTCGCGCCCTTCAGGAGCCGTTCCACGTCGCCGGGCACACGTTGCAGATCGGGCTGAGCGTCGGCATCGCGATGGCTCCCCTGCACACGAACCAATTCGACGAGCTTCTGCTGCGCGCCGACCTTGCGCTCTTCGCAGCGAAAAAGGGCGGGGGACGCCGCGCCTGCTTCTTCCATACCGGAATGAGCAACGAGCAAGCGGCTCGACGGGCCTTTAAGGACGAGCTGTGCTTGGCGACCGAGCAGAAACAATGGGAGTTGTTCTACCAACCGCAAATGCGACTGGACGGCCGGTCGCTGGTCGGCGTGGAGGCTCTTCTGCGTTGGCGACATCCGACGCGCGGCTTGTTGGCGCCAAATGCGTTCCTTTCGGCTCTCGAAACCCATCCCGCCGCCTACGAGGTCGGAAGCTGGGTGATCGATGAAGCATGTCGGCAACTCGCCTCCTGGCGGCAGGCCGGCCGGCATGTCCGGCGGATCGGCGTCAACCTGTTCGCGGCGCAGTTCGCATCGGGCACGTTGGAACAGGTCGTCCACGAGGCTTTGGAGCGGCACGCGTTGCAGCCGGCCGACCTTGAGATCGAGGTGACGGAAACGATCGCGCTTCGACCCGGCGACCAGACGCTCGGCACCCTGCATGCCCTGCGCGAAGCAGGTGTTCACATCGCCTTCGATGATTTCGGGACGGGCTTCGCCTCGCTGACGACCCTCAAGCAGCTACCGGTCTCCCGACTGAAGATCGACAGGTCTTTCGTGGAGGACATATGTAGGGCGCCGCACAGCGCCGCGATCGTGACGGCCATCGTGTCCCTTGCCGATCGGCTCGACCTCGAAGTCATCGCGGAAGGCATCGAAAGCGAAGAGCAGCGCACCATGCTCCTCAACCTCGGATGTTGGGCCGGACAAGGATACCTGCTCGGTCTGCCGGTCAGGGCCGCGGAGCTTGCGTGCTCGTATCCGGTGGCGGCCTGATTACCCTATCAGGACGTCCACACCATCCTGCACTGAACGTCTGCATTGGCGTTGAGACACGATGCCCATCTACAGATGCGTGACGGTGTTGGCGTCCAAGGCACCATGCCGTTTCACAATTGCAGTTTGGTCAAGCAGAGCGGGAGCAGCAGCAGGGCCACGAGGCCGATGCCGCGCCGGCGCGCCGCGGCCAACCTAACTGGACAAGACACGTCCAGTCGCGCGCGGCGATGGCTGAGGCGGGTGAGGACGTGTGATCGGCGGCGGCAAACGTCCGCTTGCTTCAACTGGATGCTCCATAGCGGACTGAGCGCAGACGGCCAGTGAGGCTCACCACACGTCCTGTTCTCTCCTTGGCCATACCGGCCAGGAGGAGCAAGGACCATGGGACGTTCAGAGTTCGACCCAGGCGGGCGCGGCAGGCCGCCGTGGAACGCCGGCCGCAAGCTCGGTGCCAAGCGCGCGTTGAAACCGCAGCAGGTGTGGGCCATCCGGTTTTGGCTGGATCACCAGCAGCGCCTGCGCGACCGCGCCATGTTCGACCTCGCCATCGACAGCAAGCTGCGCGGCTGCGACGTGGTGAAAATCAGGATCGGTGACGTCGTGCTCGGCGGACGCGTCCGGTCGCGCGCCATCGTGGTCCAGCAGAAGAGCGGTAGGCCCGTGCAGTTCGAGTTGCTCGATGCGGCGCGCGGCAGCATGCTGGCGTGGCTGGAGCGGCGCGGCGGCACGGTCAGCGACTACGCCTTCCCAAGTCGGATCGATCACGCCCGCCACATCAGCACGCGCCAGTACGCGAGGCTTGTCGCCGAGTGGGTGAGCGGGATCGGCTTGCGACGCGAGGACTACGGCACGCACTCGCTGCGGCGGACCAAGGCGGCGATCATCTACAAACAGACGGGCAACCTGCGTGCGGTGCAGATCCTGCTCGGCCACACCAAGATCGAAAGCACGGTGCGCTACCTTGGCGTGGACGTCGAGGACGCTCTGGCCCTGGCTGAACGCACGGAGGTTTGAGCGGCTGCAGTCCCGTCCTACTCGGGTCGGGGCTGCACGATCGGCTCAGCGCCCATTGTGGTCGTAGCTGGGCGCCCGTTGCCTGCTCCGGAGCGGACATTCACCAAGCTTCGCCAGCGTTTGATGCGAACGTACCTACAAGACTCTACTTCGACCCTTTCATCCGACGCCCTACTGCCGACACTGATGCGATATGCGCCCTACGCTGGCGGTGGAGGCCGAGGCGGCATGACGTATTAGGCGGCAGCGTCCGCCGCGTTTCGGGTCAGGCGAGGGGTGTCGGCCGGCGCGCGGTGCCCCACACCCCGTGCAGGAAGTGACGAAGGCGGCGACGGCGGCGGAGCGGACCGGCTTCAGCCAGATGGCACTGATCGGGATGGGGTCCGGCACGTCGTCGAACGAGCGGATCACGAGGCCCCGGCGCTGCATGTTGCGCACGCAGCTCGCATAGGCGCTGACGCCGACGCCCGACGCCACCAGGCCGAAGATGCCGTCGCTGGAGGATGCCTCCTGCACCACCTCCGGGTGGAAGTCGCGACGGTGGCAGAGGGCGAAGAAGCTGTCGCGGTAGGCGGCCCAGCTGTCGCCGGAGCCGAGCACGAACGGCTCGCCCGCCAACGCCTTGAGGGTGAGGGTGCGGGCGTTGGACATCCGATGCGTGGTCGGCAGCAGTGCGACGTAGCTGTCCGTGTCGAAGACGTAGCTGTCGACTTGCTCGTTCTCGATCCCGCGCAGGGTGAAGCCGACGTCGATGTGGTCGGACAGCAAGGCCTCGCGCTGCCGCTGTGTTGGCAGGTGCGACAGTTCCAACCGGATCCCCGGGCGGCTTTGGCGGAACGCGCGGACCAGTTCCGGCAGGCGCCCGTTGATGGCGAAATCCATGTAGGCGATCCGCAACGTGCCGGCCTCGCCCATCGCCGTACGCCGCGCCACGGTGACGGCGCGGTCGAGGTGGTCGAGGGCGACGCGGCACTCCGTCAGAAAGGCGTGGCCGGCATCGGTCAGCTCGACGAGGCGCGTCGTCCGGCGAAACAGCGCGACGCCGACGCGCGCCTCCAACTCGGCGATCAAACGGCTCAAGCCGGGCTGCGTCATGTTCAAGCGCAGCGCCGCCCGACCGAAGTGCAGCTCCTCCGCGAGGGCGGTGCAGCCCGCGACGTGGCGGGATTCGACACGCGTCATTTATGCCTCCAAAGCATCAATACAGCGAGGCTAATGATTTCACACCGGATGCCGCAACAGGCATGTTCCGCTTCAGCCGCGGCGCGCTCGCGACAGCGAGCCCACACTGAAGGAAGAACAATGAGCTTCGACGGTGAACTTGACACTGCGCTGACCGCGGCCTTCGAAAAGGCGAGCGCGCTATATCGGGAGCGCGGCTTCCAGCGCCGCATCGGCTTCGGCCGCCGGCCGGCGCTTATCAACGTCGACCTGGCGAACGCGTGGACGCGCCCCGGCAATCCGTTCACCTGCGAGAAGATCGACGACGAGATCATCCCGGGCGTCCAGGCGCTCCTGGCCGCGTGCCGCCGCAACGGGCACCCGATCGTCCATGTCACGACGGCGTACCAGGTGACGGACACCGCCAGCACCGCCACCGACATGGGGCTGTGGCACTGCAAGATCCCGATCGAGGTCGTGGACCAAGCCAAGCCGGAGCTTTGGGCGATCGACAGCCGCATCGAGCCGCTGCCCGGGGAGCAGGTGCTGCTGAAAAAGCGGGCAAGCGCCTTCCACGGCACCTACCTTGCCGGCTTCCTCCGCGCCAACGACGTCGACACGATCCTGGTGACGGGGGTCACCGCCTCCGCCTGCGTGCGGAGCACCGTCTGCG